>JBILEY010000008.1:0-29659 GCA_044351865.1 Planctomycetota bacterium
GTGTTGCTGCGGTCGGAAGTCCTTGGCGGACCCTGCGTCGGCCAAGGCAGAACTGCCGGAACAACACTGGGCCGATCACTTCCAGTTGGAGGTGACGTGCGGCCGATGGCATCGGGCGTTGCGCGAGGCTCGACCCGAATGACCCACGACCTGCAGGCTGTTCGTTCCGCGAAGCTCCAGACCTCTGGCTTGTGGCTGTTGCCCCGCTGGGGGCGGGGCCTGGCCGGGGCGATGGTTCTGGCTTCTGGCTTGGTGGCGCAGACTACGACGGTGGTGCCGGCGCGCTGCGTCGACCTGCCGGGCAACGCGGCGCTGGCGATGCCTCTGCGGTGGAGCCAGGGCGTGCTGCAGGTGTTCGTCGATCCGCCGCTGTTGCCTACGGCGCTGAACGGCCAGGCGCTGACCGGGGTGCGGCTGCGGCGATCGACGCTGCTCGGCGATCCGGCCAATCCGGCGCTGAGCCGCACGCTGACGGTGCGCGGCGGCTACCAGCCGTTCCTGGCGGCGCAGATGCAGGGCTCGGTGACGCAGAACCGGCCAGCGGGCGCGATGGTGCTGTTCGGGCCAGCGACGGTGACGACGGCGGCGACCGGGGCGCCGGCGGCGGGTGCTCCGGTGGGTGAGGACCTGCTGAACGTCGACTTCACGACGCCGCTGCCCTGGGCGGCCGGCACGCTGTTCCTCGAGTTCGAAGTGGCGGACGCGCCGCTGCAGATCAGTGCCGCGCACTGGGTCGACGCGGTGTGGATTCCGAACGGAACCGACACCGGCTACGCGGTCACCGTCGGCACGGGCGGTTGCACGACGCGGCCGGAGCCGACCGAGCTCCGGTGGACCGGCAGCGCGGCCCCGGCTCCCGGCATCACCGGCACGCTGGAGGTCCGCGGCACGCCGCCGACGGCGGGCAGCAGCGTCGGCTTCGTGCTGGAGTGGATCGGCTTCTCGCCGCGCGCCAACAACTTCGGGGTGTCGCTCAGCCTGCTGGACCCGGGTCTGGTCGGCTGCCACCAGTGGGCGCCGTTCGAGGTGTCGTGGTCCGGAACTGCCAATGCCGCCGGCATCTACGCGACGCCGCTGCCGCTGCCGAGCAGTTCGGCGCTCGGCACCGAGCTCGGCGTGCAGGCGGCCTGGCTCGACCTGTCGCGCACCGGCCTGCCGCTGTCGTTCAGCAACGGCGTGGTGCTGCGCCTCGGTCCGAGCGGGGTCGGCACGGGATGTTCGACGATGTTCTTCCCGGGCGCTGCGACCGTGTCGCCGTGGCCGGCGTTCGTCGGCCAGATGCCGGTGCTGCTGCTCGAACACTGACGCCGGGATGGGGCGGAACGGGGCGTCGGCCCCGAGCTTCGGCGACGCCGGCCGAAACGAGCTCTTGCGCGGCTTCGGCCAGTCGCTACTCTCCCTCGCCCTTTTGAATCGCGGCCGACCCCGGCCGCTTGCAGCCATGGCCAAGCCGAAGAAGAAGAAAGAGATCGTCTTCCTGGTCTGTGAAGAGACCGGCGACCGGAACTACACGATCTTCAAGAAGCCCGGCACCAACAAGCTGGAGCTGATGAAGTATTCGCCGCGCGTGCGCAAGCACACGAAGCACATCGAAAAGAAGAAGTGATGGTGGCGAAGTGATGGCGGCCCCGGCGCCGGCGCAACTCCTGCGCGGTGCCGGCTCGGCTGCTTCACCTGGCGCGCCTGCGTAGACGCGCCGGACTTTGCGCGCGCCTTCGTCGCGTGCCTGACTTCACCGCCACTCTCCTCGCCGCCACTGTGGCTCCTGCCCGTGGCCGACCGTGTCCTAGCGGACGGGCCTGAAGTCCAATTCGCCGCGACGCGCACTTGCGCCCGATCCAAACTGGCGGCGTCTCGTCCCAGGGCCCGATCCGCGCCGCAGCCAGCGCGCGGCTGCCTAGCCGCCC
Source organism: Planctomycetota bacterium (assembly GCA_044351865.1). GTDB lineage: Bacteria > Planctomycetota > UBA1135 > UBA1135 > UBA2386 > UBA2386. Next base: position 1,908 of record JBILEY010000008.1, read on the forward strand.
TTGCCGGCGCCGCCTTCGCCCGGCACCGCGCGCGCCAGCAGGTTCGCCAGCAGCTGCCGGCTGTAGTCGGCGAGCGGCAGCGTCAGCAGGCGCTGGCCGACGCGCTGCATCACGTTCGGGTCGTCGGCGGCCTCGAGGTTCTGTAGCGCGAACACCAGCGCGCCGAGCCGCGTCGGGTCCCGCGCCACCAGCGGATCGTCGAGCACCTGGTTCAGGGCGGCCTCGGCCAGCGCCTTCTCGCGGCGGGCGGTCAGCGCGAACACCGCCTGGATGCGCACGTCGGGCGACGGGTCGTTGGCCAGCGCCAGCTGGGCGATCTCCAGCCCAAGCGGCGTCGTCGTCATGCCGACGCCGGTGACCAGGTCGGCGCGCACCTGCGTCTGCGTATTGCTCGCCAGCAGTTCGCGGTAGGAGTCCGCGAGCGCCTCGGGCGCGCGGAAGCCGAGCACGAGGTAGGCGTTCGGCGCCGTCGGCAGCAGCGGCGTCAGCTCGCGCAGCAAGGCGAGTGCTTCAGGTGCCTCCAGCTCGCTGGCCGCCACCTTCGCCAGTTCGGCGGCGACCTTGTCGTCGTTCTTCTCCCGCAGCCACGACAACACCAGCGCCCGGTAGCGCGAGTCGCCGAGCAGTTGCCGGCAGGCTGCGGTGCGTCGGCTCGGGTCGTCGCCGCCGAGCCAGGTCAGCGCCAGCAACGACAGTTCGTCGGAAGAACGCTCGCCGAGTCGCTGCACGTTGTCCCACAGCGTCAGCAGCAGCTTGGTCGCCAGCGGCCGCGGGAACGTGCCCGCCCCGGCCTGCTGCACGAGCCCGAGCACTGCCGGTTCGTGCACGGCGTGCAGGTAGGGCTGATCGGCGAGCGCGCGCCCGGCGACGTCCTGCACCGCGGGGCCGCTCGGCAGCGCATCGAGCGCCGCCTGCGTCAGCGCGTCGATCGGCGCCCCGTCGTTTCGCATCGCGGTGCGGTCGGCGTGGCGGCGCGCGCAGTCGGCGGCGAGCACGAGGTGCAGCACGGTGCGGTGGCCGATCGTCGGATCGGCGTCGGGTGACGGCGCCGGCAGCGCGAGCGCCATCGCGATCGCGCGTTCGCCCGCGTCGGCGAACAGCGCCATCAGCTCGGCGAACTGCGCCCTGGCTTCGTCGTCGGAGCGCGCGGCCGCCTCGTGGTCGTCGGCCTGCGCGAACCTAGTCGTGCGCGTGCCGGTGGCGACGAGGGCGTCGATTCGCGCCGCGAACGTCGCTGCATCGGCGGTCGCCTCCGCAGCCGGTGCTGGTGTCGCCGAGGTCCGTTCGCTGGTGGCGGCGGCGTCGGCGCTGGCCGAGCCGACGGCTGGGGCGGCCGTGGTTGGCGGTGGTTCGTGCACCGCGAGCTCCTTCGTGTCCGTGCGCCACAGGCGCGGCAGCGCGGCGATGGCGAGCACCGCGGCGAGCAGTAGCGCGATCGGCAGCAGCATGGCGATGCGCTCGGTGGTGGGGTTCGGGTTGGCGTTCTGGCTGGCGTCGTGGATGGGTTTCGTCGGATGGATCATGGTCGCGCCTCGGTTGGGGAAGCGGCGGCGCGTGCCGACAGCGGTCCTCACCGCTGGGGCACACGCCACCAGGTTGCGGTCAGGCGGTCAGGCCTGCGGCGCGCAGGGCACCGTCTTCAGCTGCCGGACGGTGCCGGCGTTCTGCGTGTCGCCGGCGACGCACTCGAGGCCGAGCGGGATGATCACGAAGTAGCTGCGCTCGCAGCGGAACTTGACCATCGTGATCGGGATCTGCCGGCTCTCGTCGACCATGGTCCGGTTCTTCGACGGCTTGGCGAGGTCGTGCGGCGGGATGAACACCGCGAACGTCGGGCAGGCGACCGCCGTGGTCGTGATCGTCACGCCGGCGATCTGGTAGTCGATGCCGGTGCAGGGGCCGGGCGGCCCGTTGGTGATCGAAGCCGGCTGCGCCACCGCCATCTCGCGCGGGCAGTTGTCGCCCTGCTGGGCGGCGACGGGGCCGAGGAACGTCGCTGCCAGCAGCAGCGAACGGGAAACATGCAGGCTCATGCGGACTCTCCTTCTCGTGATGCGGGTCGGAACGGGACGGCGCGACCGGCGACCCGCGACAGGCCGCGCCATGCCCTTCAGTGACCGCTCGCGCCGCCGCGGTCGCACTCTGCCGAGAAAAATCCCGCAGTCCCTCCGAGGCCCGGATCGCTGCCGCCGCAGCTCGCGTTCGCCGCGCGTTCCGAACGCCGATCAGTTCCCCTGCAGCTCGCGCCATGCGGCTTCGATGCCGCGGTCGACGCTGCCCGCTTGCCAGCCCAGCTCGTGCTTCGCCTTGTCGCTGGTGAACCACTGGAAGCGTCCGGCCAGCTGCAGGACTTCGCTGGTCAGCGGCGGCTTGCTGCCGAACCAGCGCTCCTTGCGGTGCAGCAGTCCGGCGGCGAGGCGCAGGGCGAACGCCGGCACGGTGAAGCGCGGGGCCTTGCCGCCGACCACCGCCGCGATGCGGGCCAGCAGGTCGCGGCCGGTCAGGTTCTCGCCGCCGAGCAGGTAGCGTTCGCCGCGGCGTCCGTGCTGCAGGGCCGCGAGCATGCCGTCGCAGACGTCGCCGACCTCGGCGACGTTCGAGCCGCCGGGGGGCGCCAGGCGGACCTTGCCGGCGAACACGGCGCCGAGCAGCGAGCCGTCGCCTTTGCGGCGGTCGCCGGGTCCGTACATCGACGGCGGGTTGACGATCACCGCGTCGAGGCCGCGCTTCACTTCGGCGAGCACCGCGCGTTCGCCGGCGAACTTGCTGTCGCAGTAGCCGATCCGCAGCGGCCCGAAGTTGTAGGCGGCGCGTTCGTCGAGCAGCTCCGGCCGGTCGCGGTAGGCGATTGCGGCGATCGTCGACACGTGCAGCATTCGCCGCACACCGGCCTGCCGGGCGGCGGCGGCGAGTTCGGCCGTCGCCTGCGCGTTGGCACTGAACATCGCGGCGCGGTCCTCGCGGCGGAACGACACCAGCGCCGCCAGGTGAACGACGACCTCGGCGCCCTGGCAGCCGCGCTGCAACGCGGCGACTTCGCCGAGGCGGCCTTCGATGCGTTCGTGCGCGATGCTGGCGAGGTGCGGCAGCTCCTGGCCGCGGCGGACCAGAACGCGCAGCGTGTGCGTTCTGGCGAGGCGCTTGGCGAGGTGACGGCCGACGAAGCCGCTGGCGCCGGTCAGGAAGCAGAGCGGGAGCACGCCCGCACGGTAGCCACGGTCGCGTGGCGACGCGAACCGACCGTGCGAACGCATTCCTGCTGCGGGTCGACGGAGCGCTGGGCCGGACTTGCTGCCGACGGCGAGGGAATCCGGTCGGCGGCGTCACGTGCCCCATCGCGCGGGGATGGGTCGGCGTACAAGTTCCGGCACCCCGCTCCGCACCAACCGCCATGTCCGCATTCCGGTCGTTCCGTTCCCTGTCTCGCGTCGTGCTGTGGTCCCTGGGTGCTGTGGCGACGACCCTGGCCACCGCCAGCGCACAAACCGTCACCGGCGCCACCGTCGCCAGCTACGCCAGCGTGCAGGGGCCGCTGCGCCTCGCGTTCGCCGCCGACGGCTCGCTCTACTGCGGGCGTGATGTCGCCTACTCGGGAACGGCGACGCCGCAGTTCCTGACGCGGGTCGCGCCCGGCGGTTCGCCGGTGCAGCAGTATGGGCAGGCAACGACGCCAGACCCGGACGTCGCCGTCGTCGACGGCACCGGCAGCGTGTCCGGGATCGCTGGCAGCGTGCTGACCGGCGGCATCAAGGTCCCGAACAGCACCGGCTCGATCAGCGCGATCCGTCCCGACGGCAGCGTCGTCGAACTGTGGGCGTCGACGCAGTGGGGCAACCCGGTCGATCTGAAGATCGACGCATCCGGACGCCTGCTGTTCACCGACCAGGTGTCGCGCGGCATCTGGCAGAGCGTCGGTGGGGCGACGCCGACGCTGCTGTTCACGATGCCGAACAGCGCCACGCCGAACTTCCTGGCGATCGCAGCGGACCAGAGCCTGTACGTCGCCGACGGCGTCGGCCGCATCCGCCAGTTCTCGCCGACCGGCGCGCTGCTGAACGGCAGCGTCGCCACGTTCCCGTCCGTGGTGGCGATCGAGTTCGCGCCGGGCGGCGGCTTCGGCAGCGCGCTGTTCGCGCTCGGCATCAACAGCGGCGCGCTGCACACGATCGCCGCCGATGGCACCGTCACGGCGATCGGCAGCGGGCTCGGCACGCAGCTCGGCGACCTCGGCGTCGGGCCCGACGGCAACTTCTACTACTCGAACTTCGCCACCAACGAAGTGCGCGTGATCCGTCCGGCGGCGTCGCACGTGGCCTACGGCGTCGGCTGCCATGCGCCCGCCCCGCTGACGCTGTCGGCGTCGCCAGCCCCGGTGCTCAATCCGAGCACGACCGTCACCTACACGATCACCAACGTGCCCGAGTTCGTGCCGGGCTCCGGCGTGCACGTGTCGGTGCTGTTCTTCTCGCTCACGCCGCTGCCCGCGGGTCTCGATCTGGTCGGCCTGCTGACGACGCAACCCGGCTGCAGCATCTACCTCGCCAGCCTCGACGTGAGCAGCGGCGGCCTGGTCACGGCCCTGCCGACGGCGAGCTTGCCGCTGACGTTCGCGGCGCCGCAGTTCGCACCCGGCAACGTGCTCGCAGCGCAGGCGGTGGCCTTGTTCGACCCGGCGTTCCCGCTGGCGAACGGCGAGAGCGGTGGTTTCGTCGTCAGCAACGGCCTGCGCAGCACGATGCAGCTGCAGTGAGCTCGCTGCGGTCCGCGCGCGCTCAGGCGTCGGCGATCACCGACAGTGCATAGGCCACGACGGCGCAGCCGAGCGCCAGTTCGCGTTCGTCGACGGCGGCCAGATCGTCGACCGCCGTGTGGTGGAAGTTGAAGTAGCGCTGGCTGGCGACGACGAGGCCGTAGCACGGCACGCCGGCGGCATGCAGCGGGCCGATGTCGGCGCCGCAGGCGCCCGCACCGGGCAGGAAGGTGCCGGCGCCGAGGTCCTGCAGCGGCAGCAGCCGCTGCTTCAGCGCCGCCGCCGCGTCGTCGCGCAGCGACGTCATGATGCCGGTCGGCGCGAAGCCGCCGCTGTCGCTCTCGAGAGCGCCGAGGTGCCGCGACAACTCGTCGCGGTGGGCTTCGGCGTAGGCCTTGGCGCCGCGCAGACCGTTCTCTTCGTTGGCGAAAAGCACGACGCGGATCGTGCAGCGCGGGCGGATGCCGCAGGCCTGCAGCAGGCGAACGGCTTCGAGCGCGTGGATGCAGCCGGCCCCGTCGTCGTGCGCGCCGCGGCCGAGGTCCCAGGCGTCGAGGTGGCCACCGACGACGACGATGCGCTCCGGAGTGACGCTGCCCGGCAGTTCGCCGACGACGTTGGCACCTTCGGCGTCCGGATGCTGGCGGCAGCCGAGCGTCAGCTTCACGCGCACGGGGCCGTTCTGCAGCGCCTTGCTCAGCCGTTCGGCGTCGAGCGTGGCGATGGCCGCCGCCGGCACCTGCGGCACGTTCGCGTCGTAGTGCATCGCTCCGGTGTGCGGGTGCTCGTCGATCGCCGTCGTCATCGAGCGCACCAGCGCGGCCAAAGCACCGACCTTGCCGGCCTCGATCGCACCGTTGCTGCGCTGCGGCACCGCTTCGCCGTAGGCCTGGCCGACGGCGCGCAGCGCGCGCGGCATCGGGCGGTTGAAGAACACGATCTTGCCGCGCGCGGCTTCGCCGAGCGCCTGCAGTTGTTCGAACGAACGCACCTCGACCACCTCGGCTTCGACGCCTTCGGCGGCGGTGCCGATGCTGCCGCCGAGCGCGGTGATGCGCAGTGGTGCGGGATCGCCGACCAGGGTCGCGGTCTCGACGCCGCGCTCCCAGTGCGGCACGAGGCACGTCTCGGCGCGCACGTTCTGCAGGCCGAGTTCCTGCATCGTGCGCAGGCCCCAGGCGACGGCGGCTGCACTACCGGGCGTGCCGGACAGGCGCTTTGGCGCCGCGTCGCACAGGCTCGCCAGCATGGCGATCGCGCGATTGTCGACGAGGGCGCGTTCGACCAGCTGCGCGCAGCGAGCCTTGGCGGCCGTGGCGTCGTCGCCGGTGCTGGTGGCGCAAGCGGTGAGCAGGACGACGAACGGAACGAGAGCGGCGTGGCGCAGCGGGCGGATCACGCGCGGACAGTGGCCAACGCGCCGCTCGCTGTCCAGCGCGCGCTCGCGTCAGGCACGCTGCAGCAGCGCCCGGAAGCAGCGCAGGCCATGCGCCCCGGACCACAGCGCGTCCAGGGGCACGTGGCGGCGCACGTCGCCGACGAAGCGCAGGCCGGCAGCGGCCACCGCCTGCACGAACTCGTCGAGGTCGACCAGGGGATGATCCATGGTCAGCACCACGAGGCCGTTCGGCCGCACGATGCGCGCGAACTCGCGCAGGGTCGCCTTGCGGTCGTCGGCGGGCAGGTGCTCGAGCACCGAGATGCAGAACACACGATCGAACGCCGCGTCGCCGTACGGCGTCGCCGTGATCGAGCAGCGCGTGCGTTCGAGGCGCTGCAGCGACGCGCGCGCGAACGCCTGCGCCGCCTCGGCGCCGAAGTCCGGTTGGATGTCGGCGACGATCTGCTCCGGGTCGTCGATGCGGGGGTCGAGGTCGCAGGCGAACGTCGCGCGGCAGCGCTGCGCCAGCACGAGCTTCAGCGGATGGCCGATGCCGCAGGCGGCGTCGAGCACGACGTGCTCCGGCCCGGCGAACTGCTCGGCCCAGGCGTACTCGTGGCCGCGGCTCCACCAGGTCGGCGGCATCGGGAACACGAAGTGGTCGAGGCGCCGGTCGCCCTCGCGCACGAAGCGCGACACGGTCGGATCGTCCCGGTGGCTCGCCGGTTGGCGGCGGCGCGGCGGCGCCAGCAGCGTCGCCAGATCGAGCCCGGCGTCGTGGGCGTGCACGTTCCAGAAGCACTGGTCGACTTCATGCGGCGCTGCCGGCGGCAGAGTCGGCGGCAGGCTGCGCAGCGGCCGCGTCGCCGCGGCGAGGATGCGGGCGTCGTCGGGAGCGAGCGCGCTGGCCTGCAGGAACGCGATCTGCGCGTCGCGGCTGCGGCCCGCGAGCCACAGCCACTGGCCGCGCACGTACTGCGCGCGAGCCGAGTTCGGCAGCAGCCGGACCGCGGTCTCGGCCGCGGTCAGCAGGTGGACGATGTCGCCCGCCTGCCAACGCAGGCCACACTCGGCGACGTCGAGCCAGGCCAGGCCGAGCTGCTCGTCGTCGCGCGCTTGGTAGCCGCCGTCGTCGTGCACTTCGCAGTCGAACCCGTCCTCCCACGCGAACGTCAGGTGGGCGACGTTGCGCAGTTGCCACTGCTGCAGCAGCTGGCCGTCGGCGCTCTGCGCCAGCGGCGACCAGCGCGGCTGGCCGAGCGGGTGGCGCACGAACGGGCGCCGCTGCAGCACCAGCGCGCCGTCGACGTTCGTCGCCAGCCACTGCACGGTCGGCGCACAGCCGAGCGTCAGCGCCGCGTGGCGGTGCGTCAGTTCGATCACGCCGCGGCGGGCGACGCGCTGCAGTTCGCGGCACACCGCCGCCGGATCGTCGACCTCGTCGAGCACGCCGCGGCAGATGGCGACCGCGAAGCGGCGATCGCCGTACGGCAACGCCGTGAGGTCGACGCCACGGGCGTGCAGCGCCGTGAGGTCGAGCACCTCGTCGCCGGTGCGCACGTCGAGCAGTTCGCGCAGCAGCGCGGCCTCGGGCGGCAGCACGCAGCCGAACGTGTTGTGCAACGGCACGACGCGCCGGGTGCCGTCGACCGGCAGCGCCACCTGCCCGCGCCAGTCGGCGCGCGGTTGCGCTTCGCTCGTTGGCTGGGCCTTTGGATCGGTCGCCCCTGTCTGCGTCGTTGGCGTCGTTGGCGTGTGCGGAGGTCGCGGCAGCAGCGTCGTCATCGTCACTCCGTCCACTTCACGAGGTTCGGGGCCGAGTCGAGGATCGACGCGTACTGCGCCAGGCTGCCGTGCGCGCCGTTCGGGTCGAGCTGGCGGTAGCGTTCGTACTTGCGCACACGATCGGCCGGCAGCGCCCAGCCGAAGTGCTTCAGCCGCAGGTCGCTGGTCGCCGTGCGCAGCTTGCCGACGGCGAGCGGCCAGCGACCGCAGTGCTGCGCCGTGGTCTGGAACGCGTCGTCGAGCGTCGGCAGGTTGCGCACCAGGAAGTGGCGGAACGTGCGGTGCGCGCGCCACAGCGCGTCGTCGCGGTAGTGGTCCTGGTCCCAGAAGTCGAACAGGCGGAACGCGATCGCGTCGAAGCGATCCTGGTCGACGAGGCCGCGCATCGCCTCTGCCATGCGCGGCTCGAACATCTCGTCGGCGTCGAGGCACAGGATCCAGTCGGGGCGGCGCTGGCGCGCCAGTTCCCACTGCAGCCGGCGCAGGCGGTGTTCGTCGTGGAACTGCGACTTGCCGAGCGACACCACCGTGTGCGGCACCGAGCGGAGCACTTCGTGGCAGACGGCGACGCTGTCGTCGGTGCTGCCGTCGTCGACGATCAGCACCTCGTCGACGTACCGCGCGGCATCGGCGAGCACAGAGCCAAGGAAGCGGCCGGCTTCGTCGCGCACCAGCATCGACAGCAGCACGCGGTTGCCGTGCGTCTTGCGCACGATCGGCACCTGCAGCTTTTCGTGCACACGCTGCAGCTGCAGGTCGGCGATGCGGAAGGCACCGTCGCCGCGTTCGTCGCGCATCGTCGCCAGCACGCCGAAGTCGTCGCGGAACGGCACGCCGTCGTGGCTGCCTTCGCGCACCAGCGTGCCGCCGATCTGCAGGCTGCCGTCGTCGAGGTCCTTCTGCGCCAGCCAGGCGACGTGCGTGCGCACGACGCTGCGCTGGCGCCGCGCCATCGCGACGCGGTCGCCGGCGCCGAGCAGCAGGTTCTGCTGCATGCCGGGCGTGAACGCGCCGAGGCCTTCGCGGCCATCGGTGGTGGTGTGGTGCGTGGTGCCCCAGGCGGTGATGCCGGCGCGGAACGCCGTGAGCGCCTGCACGCGCTGTTGCATCAGCGGGCGCGCGTCGCGGAACGTCTGCACGCGCGGCAGTTCGCTCGAACGGTAGACGTGCAGCGGCGGGTAGCAGGTGTCGGCGTGCAGCGACAGGCCGAGCACCCCGGCGCGGATGCAGAAGTGGCGGTCTTCGCCCCAGAAGCCGAGGTTCGGGATCGCCTGGAAGTTGACGCCGGCCAGCAGCGCGCGCCGGCTCAGCAGCGTGCAGGCGCCGAGGCCGCCGACCTCGTGCAAGCCGGGCCGCAGCAGTTCGAGAAAGAACTCCTGCTTGCGCTTGTCGATCTCCTCCTGCGGCAGCACCTCGTCGCGGCGCTGGCGGTGCAGCGTGTACTGGTCGCGCAGCCACACCTGCGGGCGGTCGGGCAGGCCCGGTGCCCAGCGCGTCCAGAACACCTCGCTGACGACGTCGACGCCCTGCGCGACGAGATGGCGCAGCAGCTGCGGGTGCAGCACGAGGTCGCTGTCGACCAGGAACACGAAGTCGTGGCCCTTCTGCCGCGCGTGGTCGAGCAGCGTGTCCTTGAAGCGCGCGACCTTCCAGATCAGCTCGTCGTTCCAGACGTGGCCGTATTCGTCCTTCTGGTAGACCTCCGGCGCGTCGCCGCCGTCGAGCAGCAGCGTCGGCTGCGCGGCGGCGAACTCCTGCAGCAGCGCCGTCGAGGCCGCCTCGACATTGTCGTCGACGAACGCGAACTCGACGCGCAGGCCGGTGGTGTCGAGCTCCGCCAGCGAGCGCAGGAACTCGCGCAGGATCGCGGACTCTTGGCGGACCGGGGCGCCGATCAGGATGGTGTGCATGCGGGGCGGGGGCGCCGACGGCTGGGTGTGCCGGGCCTCGGCCGATGGCATCGGCATTTCCGCGCCGCCTTCTTCACGGCGCGCCGTGCACGCGCGGGGCGCGCTCGTTACCCTCGCGCCGCGCGATCGTCGCAAAACCCCGCATGGACTGGCTCACCGTCGTTCTGTTCGTCCTCGGTCTCGTGCTGCTGGTCGTCGGCGCCGACTGGCTGGTCAAGGGCGCCTCGCGCGTGGCGCTCGCCGCCGGCGTGTCGTCGCTGGTCATCGGCCTGACGGTCGTCGCCTACGGCACCAGCGCCCCGGAGATGGCGGTCAGCGTGCGCGCGGCGTGGTCCGGGGCCGCCGACATGGCGATCGCCAACGTCGTCGGCAGCAACATCTTCAACGTGCTGTTCATCATCGGCGCCTCGGCGCTGATCACGCCGCTGGTGGTGGCGCAGCAGCTGGTGCGCCGCGACGTGCCGCTGATGATCGCGATCTCGACCGGGCTCTGGCTGATCGCGCGCGACGGCCAGCTGACGCGCCTCGACGGCGTGCTGATGTTCGTGGCCTTGGTCGCCTACACGGTGTGGGTCGTGAAGCAGGGGCGGCGCGAGTCGAAGGCGGTCGAGGCCGAGTACGAACAGGAGTTCGGCGGCGAGGCGGCGAAAAAGCACCCGCTGTGGCAGAGCATCGGCTTCATCGTCGGTGGCCTGGCCCTGCTCGTGGTTGGTTCGAACTGGCTCGTCGACGGCGCGGTGGCGCTGGCCAAGTCGTTCGGCGTCGACGACGTCGTGGTCGGCCTGACCATCGTCGCCGCCGGTACGTCGCTGCCGGAGGTCGCCACGTCGCTGACCGCCGCCTGGAAGGGCGAGCGCGACATCGCGGTCGGCAACGTCGTCGGCAGCAACCTGTTCAACATCATGGGCGTGCTCGGCGTCTCCGGCATGGTGTCGCCGGCCGGGCTGACCGTGCTCGAGTCGATGGCCCACTTCGACATCCCGGTGATGATCGGCGTCGCCGTCGCCTGCCTGCCGTTCTTCGCGCGCGGCTTCACCATCCCGCGGTGGCAGGGTGCGGTGTTCCTGCTCTACTACGCCGCCTACACGGCCTACCTCGTGCTCGACGCCAAGAAGCACGCAGCGCGCGACGACTACGGGCGGGTGATGCTGCAGTTCGTGATCCCGTTGACCGCGCTGACGCTCGGCGTGATCGCGTTCCGCGTGCTGCGCGCGCGTCGTTCCTCGAGCACCTGAGTCGCATCGCCCCATGTTCCTGCTCGACGCCGGTGCGATCCTGCTGGTGACCGCCGCCGTCTTCGGCTGGCTCAACCACCGGTTCCTGCGACTGCCGTTCGTCATCGGCATGCTCGTCAGCGGACTGCTGGCGTCGTTCGGTGTGCTCGCTGTCTCGGCCATGGTGCCCGAGCTCGGACTCGCGGCGGCGATCCGCGCGGCCGTGCTGCAAGTCGACTTCGCCGACGCCGTGCTGAACGGCATGCTCAGCCTGCTGCTGTTCGCCGGCGCGCTGCACACCGACGTCGGGGCGCTGCGCGAACGGCTGCTGCCGATCGTCTCGCTGGCGACGCTCGGGGTGCTCATCAGCGCCACGGTCGCCGGAATGGCGGCGTTCCTGGCGTTCCGGCTGGTCGGCGTCGACGTCGCCCTGCCGTGGTGCCTCGTGTTCGGGGCCTTGATCTCGCCGACCGATCCGATCGCCGTGCTCGGGATCATGAAGGCCGCCAAGGCGCCGCGCGACCTCGAGATCAAGGTGATCGGCGAGAGCCTGTTCAACGACGGCGTCGGCGTCGTGCTGTTCACGGTCTGCCTCGGCGTCGCCGTCGGTGGTGGGGCGTTCGACCTGGCGCTCGTCGGCGAACTGTTCGCAAAGGAAGTGCTCGGCGGTGTGTTGCTCGGCCTCGGCGTCGGCTTCGTCAGCCATCGGGCGCTGCGGCGCGTCGACGAGCCGAACCTCGAGGTGTTGATCACGGTTGCCGCCGTGTTCGGGCTCGGCTTCGCGGCCACGCGCCTGCACGTCTCGGCACCGCTCGCCGCGGTGGTCGCCGGGCTGTTCCTCGGCCACCACGGGCGCCGCGACGCGCTCAGTGAACGCTCCGAGGCGACGCTGGACATCGTGTGGACGTTCGTCGACGAGACGCTGAACGCGCTGCTGTTCCTGCTGATCGGCATCGAGGTGTTCGCGATCGACTACTCGCACCGCGAGTACCTGTTCGCCGCCGCGCTGCTGATCCCGCTGGTGCTGGTGGCGCGCTTCGCCGGCGTCGCTGGACCGCTGTGGCTGCTGCGGCATCGCGTGCACATCGGGCGCGGGGCGATCCCGGTGCTCACCTGGGGTGGGCTGAAGGGCGGCGTGTCGATCGCGCTGGCGATGAAGACGCCGGAGTTCCCGGGGCGCAACGCGGTGCTGACGGTGACCTACGCGATCGTCGTGTTCTCGATCCTGGTGCAGGGGCTGACGGTCGGACGCTTGATCCGGCGCGTCGCCGTGCGGGGCGACGCTTGAGCGACGGCCGGCCCTTGCCGCCCGAGGCCTCGCCCGCAGCGCCGCCGTCGCGGCTGCGACTGCTGGTCACGCGCGTGGCCGCGAGCCGCTTCGCGCTCTTCTTCATGTGCCTGCTGTCGTTCGCCGACGCCTGCTGCTCGCCGATCCTGCCGGAAGTGCTCTACGTGCCGATGGTCCTGCTGAAGCCGGAGCGGCGCTGGTACTACGCCTTCTGGTGCTCGGCGGCGTCGGTGCTCGGCGGGGTCGCCGGCTATGCGATGGGGTTCTGGCTGTGGGAGCACGGGCTGCGCGAGTTCGCGTTCGAGCACGTGCCGGGCTTCACGCCGGAGTGGTTCGCCAGGGTCAGCGACTACTACGGCGGCAACGCCTTCTTGTGGGTGTGGCTCGGCGGCTTCACACCCCTGCCCTACAAGATCTTCACGGTGTTCGCCGGTGTCTGCGCCGACAAGGTCGACTTCTGGGTGTTCCTGCTCGGTTCGATCACCAGCCGCTTCCCGCGCATCTACCTGACCGTCTGGCTGCTCGATCGCTTCGGCAAGCCGACCTACGACTGGCTGATGCGCCGCATGAGCCGTGTCGTGCTGGCCCTGCTGCTGGTCGCCCTCGGCTTCGTGCTCTGGCTGCAGTTCGGCTGACGGGCCACGCGGCCACTGGCAACGAACGCGGTCGGGTCCACAATGCGCGCGTGAAGATCTACGCTGCCACCGATCGGTCCGCCTCCGGCAATGCTGCGGTCGAGCTCGCGCGTGCTTGGGCGGCGAAGTTGCAGGCTGAACTCGTGCTGCTGCACGTCGTGTGCGATCCGATGCTCGGCCCGGCGTTCACCGACGACGTGCCAGGCGACGTCACACGCGCGCAGCAGGAACTGGCTGCGTTCGCTGCCAAGCTGACGCCACCGGCGCGGGTGCTGGTGCAGACCGCCGAGAACGTGGTCGACGCGATCGTCGCCGCGGCTGCCGACGGCGACTTCCTGTTCGTCGGTTCGCAAGGCAAGTCGGCGTTCGAGCGGTTCCGCCTCGGCTCGGTCGCCACCCAAGTGCTGCGCCGCAGCTCCGTGCCGGTCGTCTGCTGCCCGCCGATGCCGTCGGCGTGATGGCGAGTTCGGCGACGGCGCGGTCGCGAAACGATACGAGTCGATGCAAGGGTGGGTGGACGCGCCGACGCCGATCGTCGACACTCTGCGGATGTACTCCGAAGCCGGCGCGGCCGACCGCGACACCGAACCTGCCGTCGAAACGCCCGCCGCCGTCGATCCCTTCGCCGCGGTGCCCGCGGTCCTGCGCCGGGCGCTGCAGAAGCGCGGCTTCGCGCAGCTGACCGAGGTGCAGGCGGCCGTGCTCGCCGCCGACGACGGCGCGCGCGACCTGCGCATCCGTTCGCAGACCGGCTCCGGCAAGACGGTGGCACTCGGCCTCGCCCTGGCCGCGCGCGTGACCGGCGAGTCCGGCGCGCGCCCCGGGCCGACGACGCTGGTGATCGCGCCGACACGCGAACTTGCGGCGCAGGTGAAGGAAGAACTGTCGTGGCTGTTCGCCGACGTGCCCGGCGTGCAGTGTGCGGTCGTCACCGGCGGCACCAACATCGCGCGCGAACGCATGCAGCTGGCGCGGCGGCCCGCGGTCGTCGTCGGCACGCCGGGTCGTCTGCTCGATCATCTGAGCAACCAGGCGCTCGATCTGTCGGTCGTGCGCCAGCTCGTGCTCGACGAAGCCGACCAGATGCTCGACCTCGGCTTCAAGGACGAGCTCGACGCGATCCTCGAGGCGCTGCCGGCCGATCGCCGCACGCACCTGGTCTCGGCGACGTTCCCCGAGGCGGTGCGCGAACTGGCGGATCGCTTCCAGCGGCAGCCGCTGCGGGTCGACGGCACCGTCGGCCGCGCCCACGCCGACATCGAGCACGTGGCGCTGAAGGTCGCGTCGCGCGAACGCTACGGCGCGCTCGTCAACCTGCTGCTGCTCGCCGGCGACCAGCGCACGCTGGTGTTCGTGCGCACGCGCGAGGACACGCAAGCGCTCGCCGACGAACTCGCCGGCGACGGCTTCCTGGCGCTGCCGATCCACGGCGAGCTGGCGCAGGCGCAGCGCACGCGCACGCTGAACGCGTTCCGCCGCGGGGCGATCCACACGCTGATCGCCACCGACGTCGCGGCGCGCGGCCTCGACATCGCCGACGTGACGATGGTCGTGCACTTCGATCCGCCGATCGACGGCGAGACCTACGTGCACCGCAGTGGCCGCACCGGCCGCGCTGGCCAGAAGGGCACGAGCTGCATGCTGGTGCAGAAGCCGCGCGCGAACTTCGTGCGGCGCATCTACCACACCGCGGGTGTGAACGCGCGTTGGGAAGGTCCGCCAGGAGCGGCGGAAGTGCGCGCGGCGCAGCAGCAGCGCGCGGCGACGCGCGCCGGCGAGAAGCTCGAGACTGTGGCGTCGCCGGAGCTGCGCGCGGCGGCCGCGCGGCTGCTGGCCGGGCGCGAACCGGAAGCGGTGGTCGCGGCGCTGCTGGCGGCTTCGGCGGCGGGGGTGTGCGATCCATACGAGGTGAAGCTGGAGCGCGGCTTCGACGCCGCGGCGCCGTTGGCGAACGTCGGGGTGGCCGCGGTGCCGGTGGCGGTGCCAGTGGCGCCTGCGGCTCCGGCTGCTCCTGCTGCTCCGGTGCGCGCAGCGGTCGCGGCCCCGGCGTCGATTCCGCGCGGCGATCGCTATGAAGTCGAGCGTCGGGCCGAACGTTCGGCGCCGGTGTCGCCGGCGTTGTCGTCGGTGGCGGTCGATGGCCCGGCCGTCGGGGTCGAGGCTCACGCACCGGCCGAAGCGGTGGCCGCCACGGTGGCTGCCGCGCCGGCACCTGCACCCGCGGCACCGCGCGAGCCGGCCGTTCGCCCGCCGTCGCCGGCTGCCGCCCCGCTGGCGCGCCGCGGCCGCGCGGGATCGCCGCCGCGCTGGCAGCAGCAGGCCGAACCCGAGGCTGCCGCTCGCCCGCCGTTCCGCCGCGATGACGCCCCGTTCCGCCGCGACGATCGGGTCGAGCGTGGTCGTGATCGCCGCGACGGCGACGAGGGCGTGCGCTTCCGCATCAACTGGGGCGCGCGCGACGGCGCCGACCCGCGCCGCATCCTGGCGCACGTCTGCCGCCGCGGCGACATCGACGGGCGGTTGGTCGGTGCGATCGAAGTGCTGCCCGCCGGCAGCAGCTTCGTCGTCGACCCGTCGGTGGCGACCGCGTTCGCACAGCGCGTGCGGCGTCCGGATCGCCGTGATCCGCACCTGGTGATCACGCGCGAGTTCACGCGCAGCGGCCGCAGCTGAGGGTGGGCTGCGGTGGTGCGACCGTGGCGCCCGGGCTGCTGCCTGGGCTTATGGCGTCGCACTTCCGCAAACAGGGCGTCGGGTATTCCGGAGTCCTCACAAGTCCGAGTCGCCTGGCTCTGCACCCATCGCTCGCCCTATCGCCGCACGAAGCTGGTTCAGGTTCGGGCGGATTTCGGCCGCCAAGCTGACGGATGGCGAAGTGAGCCGGGCGATCTCGATTCACCCTCGACTCTGTTGGTGAGTTCGTACCAATGCTGGTCCATATCGACCGCCCGACCGTGAGCGAGGGATCGCGCCTTGGAGGTCTACGACGTTCTGTCTGCTCGTCGTGGCTGCTCGTTAACCGCTAGCGCCGTTGTGGCGCTAGCGGCCGCAGGGGTTTGTCGGGCCGACGATCGCTCAATCAGGAACAGAAACTCGCGATTCGGTTGCTCAGCATCTCTCAACCACTTGTTGGTCCATTTCATGCTGGCCATGACGTTGCGTTTATAGTCAATTTCTAGTGCCTCGATGAGTTGACCATTGCGCCGGATGACGTCGTCCAAATCGCGAGCGGTGGCCCTGCCGCCGGAGCTGTAGGACAGAATAATCCAACGCGCTCTCGTGGCCCCAAGAAGCCGGTCGATGGCGTCCACGGCAATGAAGCCGCCTTGTGGGTTCTTTCGGTAATCCTCGAACACGGATGGAGCCACCATGTCCGATGAGTCCTCTCGACGACGAGCCTTTCCGAACAGCTTTGGCTTGTCAAAGAGGCAGACACTGGTCCACACATGGTAGTAGGAGGAATACCTCACGCGGGAGGGAGGCATCTTCTCGTTGTTGGATCCGTACGGAGGGTCGAAGTAGGCGAGATCGACCTCGACAGTAGAGGCTACATTGAGAGCCTCGCCTCGAAGCACCCGATGATCGGCGTCTGTTGCCACTATTGCCGGAACCGATAGTTGCAATTCGCGATACGATCGAGGCGCCCAGTCTCTCAGGTAAGAAACGAAATGGCCCAGCGTGCTGTCAACCCGGTCCATGGCGAGGATTAGGCTGGTCAGCGCAACAGCCTTCTCGTCCTTGGTGAGTGACAGGCTTTCGATTTCTTGTCTGATGCCGTCGACCTTTTTGGTGTTGTGTTTTTGCCAGGGCTTCTTCAGGCCATCCTGCTGAACCGAGCAACCACCATTAGCGTCCCCGCCATAAAACTCGGTAAACCACCCGTCAGCTGGCGGAACAGAATTCAGATGAGCAATCAGGCTTGTATAGTGCGACCGAGGCCGCTTGCTTAGCAGGTATGCTGTGGCAAAGACCTCAGACCACACCGCGATGTCGTTGCAGCAGACGGTGAAGCCCTGCCTGGCGAACGCTTGCGACACACGCGTGGTTCCGGAAAATCCATCTA
The DNA here is from genome assembly GCA_044351865.1 of Planctomycetota bacterium. GTDB lineage: Bacteria > Planctomycetota > UBA1135 > UBA1135 > UBA2386 > UBA2386. The sequence continues at coordinate 18,934 of JBILEY010000008.1, forward strand.
GGACAGTCTTTGCCCCAGTCGCTTTCGCAAGATGTAGAATGTGTGGCAGCAACCTCAGCTTGGACCCGGCGTACTTTACGCCCTCGGTTGATGGGGGCGGTGCAACGCACTCTCCGAAGAGTTGCAGTTGCTCGGTCATGGCTTGAGCCCCGAGCGCTGCTTCAGTCTGGCAATGTCATCCTTGATGTTCTCCATGGCCAAGGCGTGTCCCGCCTCGGAAGAAACTAGCGCATGCGAGAACAGGGCAACAAGTAATTTGTTGTGCTCATAGGCAATCCACCCGCCGGTGACACTGTCGAAGTACTGCAGGCTATGTTTCGTGTGTGTCCACAATCCACGCTGAAGTGCGTTGGCGGCGGCGTCTCCGTACCGTACCTCGAGAATGTATTCACCCAGCGCATTGTAAAAGCGATAGACTGGGTGCTTCCTGCCGTGTCCCCCAGATTCCAAGGCTATGCGGGCGGTTGCTCTGCGCGCGCGCTCCTGGTCGAAGACGAGGATGTTGCAGCGCTGGGCTTTCTCGTCGTATATAAGCGGTAGGATATTTATGTTGGTGAACGCTGAGAAAGCGGGGTCGGCAAAGATAGCGGCGATCTTGTCCGCTTGAGTGATTTCTGCCCCCTCTCTCTGCAGCCGAGGGAACATCGAGTATGTCTTGTCCGTGGACAGCTGTAGTGGGCCATCGCCGTAGGCCTTGAGGCTCACTGGGAACTCTCTCTGAGTCAGCTCGCTGATGACTTTTATGTCCTCTTCTTGGGACTTGGCTCGGTAGAGGTCTTTTCCGACATGCACGGACCGAAAGTCGTACATGTACTGGTTGATAAACTCAGCGATGGCGATTTCTGCTAGGTCGCCATGCGTCTTGTTCCCGATCAAGCGCATGGTGAAGATATTGCTGAGGGTTGTTGTGATCAGAAGTTGGTGCTTGCTGACAAGTAGTTTCAGTCGCTGAGTGAAGTCCTTGTAGGGGTCGCATTCAGTCATGGGGCATCAGTCCGGCCGAGGCTGTACGACTTAACCGCCAGAGGTCGGATGGCCGGCCTACCTGCGGAGACTAACCAGGATCCAGACCTCCGCAACCTTGACGTTGTTCAAGGATGGCGCCAGTCCAGCTCGGGCGGGAGGTTCAGGTTCGAACTGCAAAGTCGCGGAGGGATCAGGTTGGGCCGGGCGGTGCAGCGTTGGCGTCGCGTCCGTGCTCTGGTCAGTGCAGAGGCGTGGGTTGCGAGCTGGTCGAGCTGCCTCGGCTCTTCCATCGCTACAGGCGTTGGTCCCGAGGTGCGCAGCCGCAGTGCAGCCCGAACGCAGCCCCGCACCGTCAGAGCTCACGCCTGCACGGCGGAGACCACAGCCTTCTTCTGCCCAGCCGGGTTGCCGAACTTGTCGGTCACCGGCGTCTCGACCGGCTCGTACATCATGTTGCGGCGCTGCGGCACGAAGCCGGCGTCCTTGATGTGCCGCTCGATCTCGGGGATCGACGTCGGGTGCGTGCAGCCGGCCGAGCTGACGACGTTCTCCTCGAGCATCGCCGAGCCGAAGTCGTCGGCGCCCATCGACAGGCCGACCTGGCACGTCTTCATGCCCTGGGTGACGAAGCTCGACTGCACGTGCGGCACGTTCTGCAGGTAGAGGCGGGAGAGGCTCAGCGTGCGCAGGTACTCGGCGACGGTCGCCTTCAGGCCGCCGCGGTCCACGAGCATGACTTTGCCCATCGCCGTGTTCTCCGGTTGGAACGTCCACGGAATGAACGCGGTGAACACGCCGCTGCCGTGCGCCTGCTTCGTCTCGTCCTGCAGCTCGCGGATGCGCGTCATGTGCTCGATGCGCTCGGCGTCGGTCTCGACGTGGCCGAACATCATCGTCGCGGTGCCCTTGCCGCCGAGCTTGGCCCACTGGCGGTAGACCTCGAGCCATTCTTCGGTGGTCGCCTTCTTCGGCGCGATGATCTTGCGCACGCGTTCGACCAGGATCTCGGCGCCGCCGCCGGGAATGCTGTCGAGGCCGGCGGCCTTCAGGTCGACCAGGATGTCCTGCACCGGGCGCTTCTCGAGCTTGCTGAGGTGCGTGATCTCCGGCGGGCTCATGCCGTGGATCCAGACCTGCGGGTAGCGCTGCTTCAGGTCGCGGAACAGTTCGGCGAACCAATCGCTCTTCAGGCGCGGGTGGTGGCCGCCCTGCAGCAGCACCTGGATGCCGCCCTTCTGGATCAGCTCCTCGACCTTCTGGTAGATGACCTCGCGCGGCAGCACGTAGGCGTCGGCGTCGCCGGGCGAACGGTAGAACGCGCAGAAGCCGCAGTCGGTGACGCAGACGTTCGTCGGGTTCAGGTTGCGATCGACGATGTAGGTCACGCGCACCTTGCCGTCCGGCCCCGGCGGGTTGAGCCGCAGGCGCACGTCGTTGGCGAGCAGGCCGAGCGACGGTTGGTCGAGCCCGCGGAACAGCAGCAGGGCTTCGTCGGGGGCGAGGGTGCCGCCGGCGACGGCTTTCTGGGCCAGGTCGCGCAGACGGATCGGATCGGCGGTGACGGCGGGCGTCATGGGGGGCGGAAGGTTAGGGGGCTGCGGGCGAGCCGCAACGGTAGGCCCCGCGGCTCGCAGGCCAAAGGCCGGGGGCGGACGCGAATTGCCGCCGCCTGCGGACGGGCGGGGCGGCGGCGCGCGATGCGGTGCACACGATCGGCGCACCGGCGGTTCGGGCGGGCGCGGCAGGCGGATCGACCGCGGCGGCGCCGCTGCACACCGGCGAGCCCGCAGCGAGGCGGGCCGCGGCGTCGGCGTCAGACCTTGAACTGGCCGACCAGCTGCTTCAGGTCGTGCGACAGATCGGTCAGCTGCTTGCCGGCGACCGACGCCTCTTCGGCGGCCGACGCCGTCGAACGGGTCTGGCCGTCGACCTCGGCGATCGCCTTGCTGATCTCCTTGGTCGCCGCGACGCTCTGGCCGACGTTCTGGTGCACCGCCTCGATCGAACGCGCACTCTGCGCCAGGTTCGCCGAGATCTCCTGCGTGGCGCTGCGCTGCTCGCCGACCGAGCCGGCGATCTGCTGCGCCGAGCTGCTGACCTTGGCGATCACCTGGTCGATCTCGCCGATCGCAGTGACCGACGCCGTCGTCGACGACTGGATCCGCTCGATGCGCTTCCGGATGTCCATCGTCGCCTCGGCGGTCTGGCGCGCGAGGTCCTTGACCTCGTTGGCGACGACCGAGAAGCCCTTGCCGGCTTCGCCGGCGCGCGCGGCCTCGATGGTGGCGTTCAGCGCCAGCAGGTTGGTCTGCTCGGCGATGTCCTGGATCGACTCGATGACGCGGCCGATCTCGTTCGCCGCGGTGCCGAGTGCAGCCATGCGCTCGTTGCTGGCGCGCGTCAGCTGCGCCGCCGAGCTGGCGATCTGCGCCGAGTTCTCGGCGCTCTTCGCGACCTCGCCGATGCTCGCGGTGAGCTCTTCGACCGCGGCCGCGACACTGCGGATCGTCGCCGTCATCGCGTCGCTCGACGACCCGACGGTCGCCATGTTGGCCGCCATCTGTTCGGCGGCGGCGGCGGCCTGCGTCGACTGCGAACGCGTCGCTTCGGCGCCTTGCGCCAGCGAGCCTGCGGTCGCCGTGGTCTCGTTGGCGGAGTGCGCGACGCGCTCGGCCTTGTCCGCGATCTGCTGCACGGTGCGCTGCAGCTTCTCGAGGAACGTGTTGAACGCGCCACAGATGCGGCCCAGCTCGTCGTTGCTGCCGGCGTCGAGGCGCTTGCGCAGGTCGCCTTCGCCGTCGGCGATGTCGCGCACGCGCGTGTGCAGTTCGTCGAAGCGGCGGCCGAGCCAGCGGCTCAGCAGGAACGCCAGCGCGATGCCGGCCGCGACGGTGAGGACGACGGTCGTCGTCAACAGGCCGTTCAGCGAGCTGGCCGTGCCGTTCGCCGCCTCCAGCCGCTGCTGCTGCTGCGCATCGCACGAGTCCTCGAGCTTGGCGAGCAGCTGTTCGACCTGCTGCATCGAGGTCTCCAGCGCCTGGTCGGCGGCAGCGAAGCGGGCGACCTCGGCGGTGTACTTGGGCAGCAGCTCGGTGCGCCTCGCCAGCTGCTCGCGGTAGACGTCCAGCAGCTTGCGGCCGCCGCTGCGCAGACCCTGGTACAGTGGCATCTCGGCGATGCGCGCGAAGGCCTCCTGCTGCGTCTCGAGGGCCTGCGTCAGCTGCGCCAGCGCCTGGCCGTCGCCGGCGTCGAGCTTGTCGAGCCAGTGCACCTGTTCGAGCATGTAGATGCGGCTTTCCATGCAGCCATCGGCCGCGGCCCACGCCGGCGCGACGTCCTGCTCCCAGGTGAGGCCTCGGCTCGGATCGCGTTCGAACTGCTCGACGGCACCGTCCTCGGTGTCCTCCATCTGCACGCCGAGCGCCTCGAACGTGTCGGTGTTCGCCTTCAGCTCGCGGCGGGCCTTGGCCCATTCACCGTGCGCGGCGAGGAACGCGGCCAGTCGGGTGTCGTAGGTGGACACCGCCTGCTGGCAGGCCGTGACCTCGTCCTTGCCGGCGATGCCGAACCGGGTGAGTTCCTCGAGGTGTTCTTGGGCGGCCTTGCCCGCCTCGGCGATGCGCTGCCGCAGCGTGGTGCCCTCGCCCTCGTCGCCCTTCATCGACTCCACCGCGAGCTGCTGCGTCTGCAGGGAGAGGCGCAGTTCCATCGTCGCATCGGCGGTCTGCCACAACGGCCCGGCGATCTCGTGCATCGTGTCGATCTGGTTGCGCAGACCGAGGATGCCCACCAGTCCCGCGGTGAAGGCCAGACCGGCGAGGCCGAGGTTGTTGATCAGCAGCTTGGTGCGAATGAGCATCGGATGGCGTTCCCCGGACTGTTGGATCTCGTCGAGGATTCGCGCCCTATCGACGCGCTGCTCGGCATCGCTTCAGCTCGAGGTCCGGGATTTCCCCTAGGTTGCCTTTGGACGTAGGCACCTGCGCCAAAGCCGCGTGACCGGGCGTCGCGCCACGGATAGCACACCCACCATGAACCTGCGCCGTCGTCGTCTGGTCGCGCCGATCGCCTTGCTGGCCATCGCCACGGCCTGTGCGCATTCCCGCAGCGACGACGCGGGTTCCGACGTGCTGGTCGCGGCGTCGATCGGCAGCGACGGCGGCACGCTGCGCGTCGACACCGGCGAGCATGCCGGCCTGCAGCTCGTGGTGCCGCCGGGAGCGCTGGCCGCGTCCACCGAGGTCCGGCTGATCGCGGGGATCGAGCCGCGGCTCATGCTGGCCTCCTTGCCAGAACCGGGCCTCGTGTACCGCGTCGAGCCGGAGTCGTTGGCGCTGGCGCAGCTCGCGGTGTTGCGCATGCCGTATCGGCCGGAACAGGTCTACGAAACGGCGCCGGGCAACGTCGTGGCCCGCACCGAGGTCGCGGGCGTCACCATCGACCGGCCGCCGGTGCTGGTCGACGTCGCGGCGCGAAGGATGACGACGACGATCGATCGCTTCGGTGCGTACCGCGTGGTGCCGGGGCCGGTGGCGTCGCTCGCCAGCTACCTGCCGCCGCTCGACGACGTCGTCGACCTCGGCGGCGGCGTCACCTTCGTCGCCGAAGCCGTGCCCGCGGACTCGCCGTTCGCGGCGCTGGCCGACCGGCGCTGGCGCGTCGACTGGCCCGAGGGTGCGCAGATCCTCTACTTCCAGGGCGACCTGTTCGTCGGCCGCGAGGCACTGCTGGCGAGCCGGCGCGAGACGCTGGGCACGGGAGTGTTCGTCTGGAATCAGGGGGATCGCTCGCTGCCGGCGGTGCCGGAGCTGCGGCCGTTCGTGCTCGAGCAGCCGATCGGTTCGTCGCCGGTCGTCGGCACGATGGCGGTCTACGGTGCGTGGTTCTGGGACCAGCCGCGCCTCGTCGTCGACCAGCTGTTCGCCGACACGATCCGGCTGCGCATCTCGTTGGGTTGGAGCGGCAACGGCATCGCCGTGGGCAGCACCGACCTCGAGTTCGTGTTCGGCGCCGGCATCGGTTTGCTGGCGCTCGCCGAGGACGGCATCGAGCGCACGCGCCAGACGCCGTGACCGGCGCGCCATGAAGCAGGCGGACCGGCCGTTGCCGCCTTGCTGTTGCGCGGACAGCATGTGCCGATGAGCCGCTACGCGTTCCTCGTCGACACCTACGCGACCGAGATCCTGAAGGTGCTCTCGGTCTGGTCGATGGCGAACGACGCCGACCTCGACGTGCGGCCACGTGCCGGCGATCGCCGCGGTCGCACGCTGCGCGAACACATGGTGCACCAGTGCCAGAGCGAGAACGGCTGGTTCACCGGCATGTTCGGCATCCAGGCACCCGGCGAGGTGCTGCCGGCGCAGCCGACGCGCGAAGCGTTCCTGCGCCACTATGCGGCAGCGGCCGAGTTCCGACGCGAAGCCCTCGCCAGCAAGGACGACGCGTGGTGGGAGACGACGGTGGCGTTCTTCGAAGTGCCGCGGCCGCGCACCTGGATCCTCGTTCGCCGCATCGCGCACACCGCGCACCATCGTGGCCAGCAGACGACGCTGCTGCGTGTGCTCGGGCGCTCGCTGCACAGCACCTACGGGCCGACCGCGGACACCGGTGGGCTGGCGAAGGACAAGCCGCCGGTGGTCTACGCCTACGACGATGTCGCCACGCTGCTCGCGGGGGAAGCGCGCGGCGGTAGCAAGCGCGCGCTGCCGCAGCCGGTGGACCGTGCGGTCACCGAACGGCCGGATTCCTGATCGCGCGCGTCGCGTCCAGGCTCGACGAGTCTCAGTGCTTGACCGGAACGGCGCAGCCGCCCTTGCCCTTGCACGAGTTCTTGCCGGCGCAGCCGTTGTCGCCGGACTTGCAGCCGCCCTGGCCCTTGCAGCTGTTGTGCGTCTTGCACGCGTGGTGCGCGGCCGTGGCGCAGCCGCCCTTGCCCTTGCACGAGTTCTTGCTGGCGCAGCCGTTGTCGCCAGCCTTGCAGCCGCCTGCGCCCTTGCACGAGTTCATGCCCTTGCAGGCGTGCTTGTCGGCCATCGCGTTCGAGCTGTTCGTGGTCTTGGTATCGCTGCCGCACGAGGTCAGCGTGGTGGTGCCGAGCAGCAGTCCGGTGACGGCGGCGGCGAGGAGGGCGGAGGAGCGCTTCTTCATGAGCGGAGTGGTGTCGCGAGAGTTGCTTGGTGCGTCGGCAGCGTGCCGCAGCACGGGGCTGGGTTACGACGCGATCGCGGGGGCGTTCCGAACGGTTGGTGGCCAGCTCGGAAATCTCGGCTCGTTCGTGCTGCGGAGCGTCGGTCAGCGGGCGTCGGCTACGAACAAGGACGAACGCAGCCAGGCGCGCGGGGCCGCGTCGTCGAACACGGCCCGGCCGTCGACGAGCCGCACGCCGAGTTCGCGCCAGAGTGCCGGCAGGTCGACGGCCAGCGGCCGCCGGCCCATCGCGTCGTAGAGCTCGCGCAGCACGTTCGTGCCGGTCGCCGCATCGCCGCGGGCGAGCACGTCCTCGATCGGGCTCGTGGTGAGCAGATTCGCGCCGGCCGCCGGCAGTGCGCGCATCGCATCGCGCAGCGAACGCGCGCCGTGCGTGCGTTCGCGGATGCGCAGGTCGGCGAGCAGGCAGAACAGGGCGCCGCCGTAGTAGGTGCGGCCCCAGCTGTCGTCGCCGTCGAGGCCGCCGGCGGCGGGCTCGGCCAGGCCCTGTTCGTAGTCCGACAGCAGCGCCGTCCAGACGTCGACGGCGCGCACGCGGCCGGCCTGCAGTTGGATCCAGGGCTCGAGGTAGGTGGCGCTGCCTTCTTCCAGCCAATGGTGCGCGGCCGGCAACGACGGCATCGCGAGGTGCACCATCTCATGGATCAGCACCCAGTCGCGGGCGTACTGCTTCGCGCCGAGGTGGTGGGGTGCGTCGAGGCGGATGCTGGCACCGCCGAAGCCGCGGGCGGCGCCACTGCCGACCAGGGGGCCGCGCGTGGGCAGCACCAGCAGAAGCAGGCGATCGACCGGGAACGCGCCGTACCACTTGGCCACGGCCTCGGCGCATTCACGAACGTGTGCATCGAGGGACTGCATTGCGGCCTCGCGGCGCGGATCCGGTTCCGCCACCGTGATGTCGACGCCGGCGACCGTGAAACGGCGCACGGCGATCGCGCCGAACGCGCACGCTGGCCCGGCGCGCAGGTCGGCGAGTTCGCCGCGGTAGCGGTCGCTGCCGTCGCCCTTGCTGGCGCAGACGAACGTGTGTCCGTCGGGTGGGGTCACCCGCAGGGCGAACGCCGCGTCGTCGGGCGCTTCGTCGGGCAGCCACAGCAGGCTCGTCAGCGTGCCGACGAAGCCGCTCCCGCGCGCCGCCAGGAGGTCGACGTCGTCGATCGCAGACGCGGCCGCGCGCAGGTCGAGGGTCCAGCGCCGCGTGCGTTCGTTCGCGGCCACGAACCGCAGTGGCCGCGCGTCGTCGGCGCGTGCGGGTGCGAGGCGCACACCGGCCGGTGCCGACAGCTCACCGCGGAGCGTGGTGGCGGCTTCGTCCCAGGTCAGCTGGAAGAGCCACGGCTCCGCCTCGCGTCGCGGGCTCGCCGCGCGGCAGGCAACGATGGCGAGCATGCCGACGAGTGCCAGCAGCGTGACCGTTCGCAGGACGCGCACCGATCTCAGTGCTTGACCGGCACCGCGCAGCCGCCCTGGCCCTTGCACGAGTTCTTGCCGGCGCAGCCGTTGTTGCCCGACTTGCAGCCGCCCTGGCCCTTGCAGCTGTTCTGCGACTTGCAGCCGTGCTTCGCGGCGGTGGCGCAGCCGCCCTGTCCCTTGCACGAGTTCTTGCCCGCGCAACCGTTGTTGCCGGCCTTGCAGCCGCCTTGGCCCTTGCACGAGTTCATGCCCTTGCAGGCGTGCTTGTCGGCCATCGCCGAGGAGCTGCTGCTCGGAGCGCTGCTGCAGCTGGTGAGGGTGGTGGTGCCGAGCAGGAGTCCGGTGACGGCGGCGGCGAGGAGGGCGGAGGAGCGCTTCTTCATGAGCGGAGTGCGAGCGGAGGAACTTGGGTCGATGCGCCGGCGACGTGCCGACGAGTGCGCCCGGGATACGAGTGCCTCGCTGCCGCGATCCGTGAAATCTCGCGTGGAGTCGGGGAGCCCTGCAGCGGAACAGCGAGCGCCCGGCGCCGTATCAGCCGCGCCTCACCGCTCCATTCGCCTCTCTCGAGAACGCTCCCGATGCTCGCTCGTCTCACCGCCACCGTCGATCGCTTCGCTCCCCAGCTCGAACCCACCGCACTGCTGCTGACGCGCCTCGTCTTCGGCCAGGCCTTCGTCGTCACCGGCTGGGGCAAGCTGAACAACCTCGACGGCGTGCGCGCCTTCTTCACCGAGCTCGGCATCCCGCTCGCCGGCGTGCAGGCGCCGATGGTGGCGACGATCGAGTTCGTCGGAGGGCTGCTTCTGCTGCTCGGCCTCGGCACGCGCTACGCGTCGCTGCTGCTGGTGTCGACCATGTTCGTCGCCCTGGCGACGGCGCACCGCGGTGACTTCGGCCCCGCCTTCGTGTTCGCGAAGAGCTTCGCCGACGTGACGCCGATGCCGTTCCTGGTCGGTCTGGTGTGGCTGATCGTGCGCGGCGCCGGGACTCTGAGCGTCGACGCGCAGCTGGCGAAGGGCAAGCTCGCGATGGCGTGATCGCGCTCAGCGCGGCGTCGTCATCGTCGGCGGCGTCGGCAACTCGTCGTCGCGCGGAGGCTCGCCGCCGCCCTTCGCGACCTGCAGCGCGTGGCCGTAGCGCATCGGCCCGTCCGCCGGCGGCGTCGCGAAATCGCCGTGCCGCAGGAAGAACCGGTTGCCACGCACGCCACCGAGGCGATCGCGGCGAACGTCCTTACCGGTGCCGTCGTGCGTGAACTTCGCCGACCGCAGCGGCAGCCAAGTGCCCGCGGTCGTGCGCACCCACGCGTTGCCGAACTCGCAGTCGCGCGCCGCATCGCCGTTGCCGCCGTGGAAGTTCTCGGAGAACGAGTAGAGCCCGTGCGGCAGCTTGCCGTCCTTCGGCGCGCGGAAGCTGGCGATCAGGCCCCAGCGCTTCTCCGCCGCGAACCAGAAGAAGCCGCTGTAGATCGTCGCGTCGCCGTCCTTCTGCGCGTGCAGCAGGAAGCGGAACGTGTCGCCGAGGCGCCAGTCGTGCACGAGGTGGCTGTGGCCGCCGGTGCCTTCGTTGCCGAAGTCGCCGGCGTAGACGCGTTCGCCCTTGGCGACCAGCGTCACGCGGTTCTTGGCGTCGACCTTCTTGCGATCGACGGCCTCGTCGCCGGCGTCCCACACGCTGAAGATCAGCCGCCGTTCGCGCGCGGAGTTGACCTGCATGCCGAAGTAGCCGCGGTGCCAGCCGGTCGCCATGTAGTAGGTCCACAGCGGATCGGTGCGCGGCGTCAGCTCGACGTAGAACCAGGCGACGTCGTCGCGGTGCTCCTTCGGCACTTCGTAGCCCAGATGAACGGACGCGGCGTTGCGGCGCTCGGCGGAGTTCGCGTGCGCGTTCGCGACCGCAGGGCCGGTCAGGTGCAGTGCGCGCAGGTCGCGCAGTGAGGAGCCGTCGCTGGTGCGCAGCGTGAGGCAGTGGCTGCCGATGGTGACGTCGAACGGGCCGACGGTGTCGTTCGTGCTCGGCAGCTCCAGCGGTTCGTTCGTCGCGTTGGCCCCGTCCGCCGGCACGGCCGCGACGCTCACGACCACGGGCTGCTCCTTGCCTGCTGCGGTGCGTTCGATCCGGACCGTCACGGCTCCCG
>JBILEY010000546.1:0-3513 GCA_044351865.1 Planctomycetota bacterium
GCACTGCTGCCGAACGGCGACCTCGTCGCCGGCGGCCGCTTCAACCTCGGCAACGGCAGCCTCGGCGACCACATCGCCCTCTGGAACGGCAGCTACTGGTCGCCGCTGGCAAGTGGGCTCGACGCGCCGGCGCTGGCGCTCGCCGTGCTGCCGAACGGCGATCTCGTCGCCGGGGGCCAGTTCCTCGTCGCTGGCGGCGCGCCCGCGGCCCGCATCGCGCGCTGGAACGGCACCTCGTGGAGCAGCCTCGGCACCGGCGCCGACAACTGGGTCAGCGCGCTGGCCGTGCTCGGCAACGGCGACCTGCTCGCCGGCGGCTTCTTCGTCGGCATGGGCGGCTTCGCGTGCAATCGCGTCGCGCGCTGGAACGGCAGCGCGTGGTCGGCCTTCGGCAGCGGCGCCAACAGCACCGTCGCCAGCATCGTCGAGTTCCCGGGCGGCGACCTCTACGTCGGCGGCACCTTCACGCGCATCGACGGCCTCGCGGCGCAGCGTCTCGCGCGTTGGAACGGCAGCAGCTGGTCGCGCACGGCGGCCGGCTTCAACTCGTTCGTCAACGCGCTGGCGTTCGCACCGGGCGGCGACCTGATCGTCGCCGGTGCGTTCACGACGGTCGGCAACCTCGCTGCCGAGCGCGTCGCGCGCTGGAACGGCAGCACCTGGTCGGCGCTGGGCACCGGCACCAACGGCAACGGCAACGCCGTCGTCGTGCTGCCGAACGGCGACATCGTGGTCGGTGGCTCGTTCACCACGGCCGGCGGCCAGCCCGCCAACCGCATCGCGCGCTGGAACGGCAGCGCGTGGTCGCCGCTCGGCACCGGCATGAACGGCAACGTCGAGGCGCTGGTCGTGCTGGCGAACGGCGACCTGATCGCCGGCGGTTCGTTCACGCAGGCGGGCGGCCTCGCGGCCAATCGCATCGCGCGCTGGAACGGCAGTGCGTGGTCGCCGCTCGGCAGCGGCGCCAACGGCAACGTCAGCGCGCTGGCCGTCGATGCCTCCGGCGCGCTGGTCGTCGGCGGTGCGTTCACCGTCGTCGACGGCTTCGCCGCCAGCCGCATCGCGACCTGGGACGGCAGCGTCTGGTCGACCTATGGCGGTGGCACCACGGCCGAGGTGCGCGCGTTGGCGAGTTCGCCGCGCGATGGCCTCGTCGTCGGTGGCGTGCTCAGTGCGAGCGGCGGTCTGGCGAGCGATCGCATCCAGCACTGGGACGGCACGGCGTGGTCGGTGCTCGGCGGCGGCATCAGCAATCCGGTCTACGCGCTCGCGGTGCTGCCGAACGGCGACCTGGTCGTCGGCGGCAGCTTCGCCACCGCCGGTGGCGCGCCGGTCGACAACCTCGCGCGCTGGGACGGGACCCAGTGGCGGCGCTTCGGCACTGGCGTCGACGGCACCGTCACGGCGCTCGCGTTCGATCCGGCGGGCCGGCTGGTCGTCGGCGGCAACTTCCTGCATGCCGACGGGATGGTGTCTTCGTACTTGGCGCGGCTCGATTCGCCCTGCCTGCCGGCGATCGCGGCGGCCGGGGCCGGCTGCGCCAGCAGTGGCGGCAACAACCAGCTCGTCGCCACGAAGCGGCCCTGGGCCGGCGACACCGTGGTCCTGCGCGGCACCGGGCTGCCGCAGTTCGCGTTCGTGCTGCCGGTCGTCGGCTTCGCGCCGGTGTCGCTGCCGCTGGCGACCGTGCTCCCGCAGGCCGGGGTCGGCTGCGATCTGTTGGCGGCGCCGGACCTGATCGACGTCGCCATCAGCAACCAGGGCGTCGCGGACTGGGCGCTGCCGCTGCCGAACGTGCCGTCGCTCGGTGGCCTGTCGCTGTTCGCGCAGTTCCTGCCGCTCGAAGTCGACGCGCAGCTGCAGTTCGTCGAGCTGACGGCGACGAACGCGCTGCAGCTGACGATCGGCGTTTTCTGAGCGGCGGGCAGTGGGCTCGCTGTGGTGGTTTGGGCGGTCCTCGCTGCTGCCTGCTCCTCCGATCCCCAGGAAGCGCGCCTTGCCATCGGGTTACCATCCGCCGCCGCCCGGCTATCCTCGCAGGTCGACAGAGCACAGCGCATCGATGGAAGGAGTCAGCTCCCCCCACTCACTGGTTCGATCGGGTGCCAGCTTCATGGTGCAGTATGTCTGCTTGTTGGCTCAGCCATTGGTAGGGACTCCTTGCCCTGGCACGGACTTGTCGCTTGCTGCGACTCCAGCTCTGGTCTTCTCCTTGTAGTCGCGATCTTCCATGCAGCACCCCATGTCTGTGTTGTCCCTGGCATCGGCGTCCATCTGGATGTTCCTCCCTGCAGTGGTGCTCCCTGCACAGGTTCCTATTCAGTCTGTGCGGGCTTGGGATTCCTACTGGCTGGACACGGCAGCCGCGCATTCGAGCATCATCGACATCAAGGGATCCCCATCGTGCGCAGGGTTCCGCAATGCCTCAGGGATGATCTTCATGCGGGGGGACGGCAGTCAAATGTCGCAGTTCATCCCACCTTTGCCATCGGGGATGTTCTACGTCGATTTTTCCGTCAACTATCTCAATGTGGCATTGCGATCGGACGGCGTCATCCTGCATTGGGGAGCTAGCCTGCCGCCCGGTCCGCCCCCGAATCCAATCGCAGGGGTTCCGTGGTTGAAAGTCGATTCAGGATCCGGATTCGGTCTCGCTCTGCGATCGGATGGCGGAGTCACGGCTTGGGGATTCAACAACTCCGGGCAATGCAATGTGCCCGCGCTGCCCGCCGGATTGCGATATGCGCAAGTTCAGGCTGGCGGTGGTCATGGAGTTGGACTGGTTTCTGATGGAACACTCCGAGCTTGGGGAAGCAACACATTCGGGGAGTTGAACTATCCCACGCTTGCAGTGGGGCAGGTCGTAACCAAGATCTCCACTGGGGAATGGCACACCCTGGCCCTTCTGAGCGACGGAACCATTCGGTCTTGGGGGCGTAACCTGTTCGGCGAGTGTGTGGTCCCGCCCCTTCCCGCGGGAGTTCGCTATGTCGACGTTGCCGCGGGTACGGTGCACAGTCTCGCCGTGCGGTCTGATGGTCTGATCGTCGGGTGGGGAGACAACACCAACGGGCAGTGTGTGACTCAGGTGCCGCCAGTTGGCGTCGGCTGGAAGCAGATCGCGGCCGGAAACGGATTCAGCATGGCGCTGCGTTCGGACGGCAAGGTGCACTCCTGGGGAGGGCAGTCCCCGCTTCCGGACCCGTTGCCGAGCACGGTCCGCTATGTCGATGTCGCGACCGGCGGGGTTCACCAGCTGGCGGTTCGCTCGGAGTAAGCGCCCGGTCCAGCCATCCCAGCACTTACGCGGCCCGATGACCGAAGCACCTGCGCGGACGATCAGTCTGCGAGTCGAGCCGCCTTCCAGAGCCGTGGCGTGAGCGACGCCGGATCGCATCCTTCGGCGATTCGCTGCAGCACGTCCTTCAAGTAGGCCCAGGGCTCGATGCCGAGCAAGCCACACGTGCCCACCAAGGAGTAAGCCGTCGCGGCGCGACGAGCCCCTTCGGCCGA
>JBILEY010000547.1:0-3506 GCA_044351865.1 Planctomycetota bacterium
TCGGACTACGATCGTGAGAAGCTGCAGGAGCGCCTGGCGAAGATCGCCGGCGGCGTCGCGCAGATCATGGTCGGTGCCGCGACCGAGGCCGAGATGAAGGAGAAGAAGGCCCGTGTCGAGGACGCGCTGCACGCCACGCGCGCGGCCGTCGCCGAGGGCATCGTCGCCGGTGGCGGTGTCGCCCTGGTGCGCGCTGCCAAGGCGCTCGAAGACCTGAAGCTGACGGGCGACGAGCGCATCGGCGCCGACATCGTGCGCCGCGCGGTCGAGGCTCCGATGCGTCAGATCGCCGCCAACGCCGGCGTCGACGGCTCGATCGTCATCCAGACGGTGCGCGCCAACAAGAGCGAGACGTTCGGCTACAACGCCGCGACGGACGTCTACGAGGACATGATCAAGGCCGGCATCGTCGACCCGGCGAAGGTCACCTGCGCCGCACTGCAGAACGCCGCGTCGGTGTCGACGCTGCTGCTGACGACCGAGGCGCTGATCACCAGCGTCCCCGAGAAGAAGGCGGCCGGCGGCGGCCACGACCACGACCATGGCGGCGGCATGGGTGGCATGGGCGGGATGGGTGGCATGGGCGGCATGGACTTCTGAAGTCCGCTGCGAGAACCACCTCACGACGAACGGCTCGTCGGTGCCTCGCACCGGCGGGCCGTTCGGCGTTCCAGGAGCTCAGCTCCAGACCTCGGCATTCCTGGAGCTCAGCTCCAGACCTCGATGCGAGCCCGACGGCCAGGGACCTTCTCGAAGGCGCGGTCGCAGGTGACCAACGTCGCCTCCCCGAGGTGCTCGGCCAAGGCCAGGTAGGAAGCGTCGTAGGCGGTCAGGTTGTGCCGCAGCTCGAAGATCCGCTGCGCCAACTCGGTGTGGGGATGACGCACCAGGTCCATCTGCTGCAGCCTCTCGATCTTGTCGCGAGCAACCTCGACCGACAACTCACGAGCGGCCACCAGGCTGCGCACGACCTGCAGGACTTCGACATCCAGGAGGTGCGGCGCGTTCAGCAGTTCGTCGCCCCCGAACAACCGCGTCTCGAGCCTTGCTCCGAGCTCGGAGCACATCAACAGTTCGATCACGGCCGAGGCGTCGACGACGATCATGCGGTGTCGCGCTCACGCCGCACCAACGCAGCAGCCGACTTGCTCAGCTTCACCTCAGGCCCTGCGTGCAGCCGCTCGAGCCACTCCTTGCGGGTCGGCAGGCCGGCCAACCTCGTCAACTCCGCCAGGATGTGCTCCGAGAGCGACATGCCGGAATCGGCAGCACGTTGCTTGAGCCGCCGGTGAACGGCATCGGGAACATTGCGCACCTGGATGGTCTTGGCCATGCACCGAAGTCTTGCGCATGCAGAATGCATGTCAACCAGGGGCCGCTAACCTGCTCCTCGCAACGCGATGACCTTCCAGTGCCGTGCCGGCTGTGGCGCCTGCTGCATCGCGCCGTCGATCACGACGCCGTTCTTCGGCATGCCGCACGGCAAGCGCGCCGGCGAACGCTGCGTGCATCTCGACGCGCACAACCGATGCCTGCTGTTCGGCCGCCCCGAGCGCCCGCAGTTCTGCGCCGACCTGCGCGCCGAGCCAGTGATGTGCGGCGACAGCGATGCCGAGGCGATGGCGATCCTGAACGCACTCGAACGCGCGACGCGGCCGGGCGGCGGTTGATCCGCGGCCGGGCGCCGGAGAATCCCGGAAGGCCTCGCCACCAGCCCCGTCCGACGCGGCGGAGGAACCCCCATGCTGCGCTCGTTCGTCGTCGCCGTCTTCGCCGTCGCTCTCACCGTTCCCGCCTTCGCCCAGACCCCGAGTGCGAACCCCGCCCCGGCGAAGGCGCCGTTCGTCTTCGAGGCCGGCACCGTCGAACTGCGCGCGCTGGTCGACCGCTGCGCTGCCTACCTGCAGCGCAACATCCTGATCGACTCGATCGAGTTGCAGTCGACGCCGGCGGCCCAGGGCAACGCCCGCGGGAAGGGCGGCCAGGCCGCCGAAGCCGGCACCGGCATCCAGTTCGAGCTGCAGCTGCCGGTGGTGACCGACCGCGACGGCTGCGAGGAGATGCTCTACAGCCTGCTGTGGAGCAAGGGTCTGACGATGGTGCCGCTCGACGAAGCGAAGGGCGTCTACGAGGTGCTGTCGATGCACGGCCAGCGCGCCCGGGAACTGCTGCAGCGCGCCGTCAGCCGCACGCCGGCCGAAGTGCTCGCCCGACCGCGTCTGCGTCAGTGGGTGCTGGTGGCGATGAACCTGAAGCACATCAACGCCACCATCGCCACCAACGCGCTGCGCCCGTTCTTCGCGATGGGTTCGCAGCAGTCGCCGCTGGCCCTCGGCAGCACGGGCACCAGCAGCACCATTCTGCTGTGCGGACCGCAGGACGCGGTCGCGAGCGCCATCCTGGTGCTGCAGACGGCCGACGTGGCCCAAGCGGACGTGAACTCGGAGATCCAGACGCGAACGGAACAGCTGAGCAAGCAGACGGCGGATCTGGCCGCACGAATGGAGCAGCTCGAGCTGATGCGCCAGCGCATCGCCGCGCTGGAGAAGAAGGTCACCGAGCTGAGCACCGGGAAGTAGGCCGCGCGCAATCTTCCGACGCCGCAGGCGTGGAAGCGCGGCGACAAGGAGTCGGCCGCACGGGCGTGTTCCTCGATCCAGCGCCCGATGCGGTGACGCTGCGGATCGCCGACGGCTGAGTTCGGTTCGAGCTGCGGAAGACCACTATGCTGACGCCCATGCAAGAGCCCACGACCACGACGCCACGCGAGCGCAACCTGATCGAGGCGTATCTGCATGGGCTCTCCGTGCTGGCCATGCTGATCGCCGGCACGTTGGGCTTCGTGATGCTCCTGCTGTGGCTCTGCGGCGAACCGCCGTCCATGGGCCCGTCGTTGTGCGTCGTGGGACTGCTGCTCGGTTCGGTCGTGCTGCGCTTCTACTCCCGCCTGCTGCGCGGGGCGTGACGCCCATCGAGGCGCGGCGGACACCGACGAACACGACCCGCAGCCCCGCAACGACGCGCACTCATCCGAGCAGCGCACCGAGCCACTCCCGCAGCGCGCGCAGGCACGTCCAACCGCCAACGACGGCGAACACCAGAAACGTCACCAGGAGCAAGTTGAAGAGAGGCGTCTCCCACTTCGACTCGCGATTGGCCTTGGCGACCACGGCATCCGTGACCCCGAGCTGGCGCAGCTCCCGTTGCAGCGACTCCGGCAGACGATCGATCGACCTCCTCGCGTTGCGCGGCAGGCTCGCCACCAACCGATCGGGTCGACGGCGCACGGTGGCGAGGAACTCGGCCACCACGTCCGCCACGTCGGGGCGATCCCGAAGGCCGGCCCAGAAGAAGGCCCGACCCGCGGCGATGCGCTTGCCAGCCGACAGCTGCAGAGTCCCAAGACGCTCCATCACCCAAGGCGTGAGGGTGCACTGCCGCGACCACATCTCGAGCAGTTCGATCGCCTTGGCTTGGTCACCCGCAGCCAACAGCGCGTCGATGCG
>JBILEY010000126.1:0-12212 GCA_044351865.1 Planctomycetota bacterium
GACCAAGAAGGAGAACGTGCACAAGATGGCTGAGGCGAACAGCGCCTACAGCCACTTCGCTTGGTGATGCGCTTCGTGCAGTGACCTAGCTCGCGGAGCTCCGCTAGGCGAATCTAGGCTCGAACCGGGTCTGTTGGAAATGGCCTCTACCGTCACGGTAGAGGCCTTTCGCATTTCTGGACTACAGTATTCGATCGCTGGCGGTTGCCACGTTGGTGATGGGGCGACATGAGGGGCTCGGCGCGTCGCCCCCAGCTGTTCAGCCGGCGGAATACCACCAGCAAGATCTCCGTCCATCTTCTCCGGTTGCCATTTTGCCGCTGAGCGCTTCTCTTCGCGCCCAGCGCACCTACGCTCGGACAACGCGATGAAGCTGCCCATACCTCTGCTCCTGCACCTGTCTTCCGTAGGGATGCTGGCCTTCGTTGGCTTCACGGTCAAGTCGATGGTGCCGCACTACCAGCAGGGGAGTCAAAATGAAGCGCAGCGCATGGGAATCGAGGCTGCCAAGGACAGGTTGACCCACGGGCGCGCCCAGGGGCCGACCTCGGAGAACTGGAACTACGGTGGTGCGAGTGCCGCCTGGTGGGCTGGGTTCGGCAAGGCGAACTTGATCGGCAAATTGCCGCCGCCGCCACCGGAGGTGGCGAAGGGGCCGAACGATGGCTCAGACCAGCAGGTAGTGCTGAAGCAAGCTCCGTTGCGTCCGCTGGCCGAGGTCATCGAGTTGGTCTCCCTCGTCTACGATGGCAAGAGCGATGGCAAGGGAGGCTCCAGTCACGTCATCCTGCGATTCAAGCCTGACGTGCTCGTAGAGCCGCCAGAGTGGTGGGTGCGCGAGAATACGTCAGCCGTCGCCTCGGGGGCAAACCGGCTCATGGACGGCGTGCGTGGGACCGGACAGAGTCGCCCGCCGACTCCGCCTGCAGGGACTTCACGGCCGCCGACCAGCCCGCCTACGACCAATCCGCCGCGGCCGGTTGGTGCTCTGCCAGTCGGCAACAACTCGAGCGAGAAGGTTCAGCGAGTCTGGGCGCAAGACGACGGCGATCCTCGGCGCAGCTCGTTCCTGTGGACGGTCAAGTCGACCGACGGGCGCGAAGTGGGCAAGGTGCGCCTCGTCCGCGTCGCTGCTGACGCGCAGTCGGCCTTCTTCGTCCGCGAGTTGCCGCCGCCGAAGGCCGGAGAGCCGCCGCAGGTTCAGCCGGAGGAGGAGCTGATCAAGACGTCGATGAACATCCCGCAAGAAGTGCTGGCGGAGATGCGGCGCCTGCAGGGTGGCACTGGGCGCTCCGCGCAGGGCGGGCAAGGTTCTGGCCCGGCGCCAGCGGCCGCGAATGGTCAGTGGATCGACCAGCCGATGACGTCGCGGGTCGGCAACCAGTTCAACATCGGCCGCGATGACGAGAGACAGTTCCGCGAGCGCTCTGACGAACTGTTCGAGCGCCTGGACGTCGACACCTACGTGAGCAAGACCAGCAGCATGCGCGGTGTCTACGTGCGCAACGTCGCGCCTGAACTCGCGACCAAGTTCGGCGTCTCGACAGGTGACGTGCTGCTGGAGGTCAACGGGCGCAAGGTCGAGTCCAAGGCGCAGGCGATTCAGGCCGGCAAGGCGGACTACAACCGCGGTGTGCGGACGTTCACTACGAAGTGGCTCACGTCCAGTGGTCAGGTGGTCGACCGCACCTACCAGGCGCCCGATCGCTGACACCTTGGGTCTGACGCGGTAAGGCCAGGAGCCCCGGTCCGTCGTCAGCTTGCGCGTCGGCATGCGCGCGCCGAAATTGAGCGGCCTGCGTCCCATGTCTCACCGCGAAGCGACAGTGCTGCCGCGATCGGAATGATGTCACTGCTCACCATCGACTGCGGGAACACGACCATCGACGCGTTCCACCACGTCGACGGCAAGCGGCTGCGATTCGACAGCCAGGGCTCGGATGTCGAGGGCCTGCGGCGTCTCCTTGCGACGTGCGGTGCGACGCGCTGTGTCGTTGCCAGTGTCTGCGACGTTGGCTTCGCGGTCTTGCAGCGGGCGAGCCCGCCCGGCTTCGTGCCGTTCGAGCGCGCGGGAATCGACCTGCCGCCGCCGCTCGCGATCGACTACGACCCACCCGGCTCTCTCGGTGTGGATCGTTGGGTCGGTGCCCTTGCGGCGTTCAGGCTCCACGGCTCCTGCCTGGTCGTCGACTGTGGTTCGGCGACCACGTTCAACCTGGTCGATCGAAGTGGTGTTTTTCGTGGCGGTGCCATTGCGCCAGGGCTGCGGGCCTTCCTCGAAGGAATGCAGCAAGCCACCCCGGCGTTGCCGGTGGCCAGGCTCGATGCTCCGCTCGTTCTGCCGGCGCGCACGACGCAGGTCGCCGTCGATGTCGGTGTGCAGCTTGGCTACTGCGGAGCCGTGGATGCGATCGCGCGCGTGCTCCTGCACTCCTTCGATCACCCCATGCGCATGGTGGCGACCGGCGGGAACGCTGAGCGACTGATGCGTCACTCGCGCCTGGCCATGGTCCACGAGCCGACCCTGGTGCACCGTGGGCTGGCCATGCTCGTGGGTGCTGGCCCTTGCGGCTCCTGACCCCTGTCGGCACCGCGGGGGTTGCAGTCGTTGCGTTCCCCTGCGCGCAACGCCGTCTTGCGTTGTCGCTGCTTCGATCCTGCCGCGGCGCGCCCCTTGGCCGAACTTCCGGGCACCCGGTGCGCGCCGAGCTGTGGATCGACGGGGAACGGATCGACGATGTGCTCGTCGTCGATCGAGGCCCCCTGGGCGTCGAGTTGCACACGCACGGTGCATCGTCGATCTGGGCCAGGCTGAGCGCGTCCCTACCATTCGAGGCCGAGCCCCTCGCGGCTCCATCGTGGCAGACCGTCTTGCAGTCGGCGATGTCCGCGGAGGTCGTAGCCCTTGCATGCGAGCAAGCCGGGTTCGATTTCGGCATGGAGCTCGAAGCGCTTGCTGCACTGCCCCGCGGCGAAGCAGCGGATGCCATCGCTGCGTGCCTTCGTCGCTCGCGCCTTGCCACGGCGATGATCCAGCCGACACGGCTGGTCCTCGTGGGCCGCCAAAACGCCGGGAAGTCCACGCTGTTCAACCGCCTGCTGCTCCGCGAGCGGTCTCTGGCCGGGCCTGTTCCCGGATTGACCCGCGATGCCGTTTTCGAGCCGGTCGTGTTGTCGGGGTTCCTGTACGACATGGTGGACACCGCGGGCGAAGGGGCTGCCGCCGGTGTTGTCGACGCGAGCGCAATCGAGCGGGGCCGTCGTTTGCGCGAGAGCGCGATCGTCGTGCTGGTGGTTCCGGCCGGCGTTCGCCTGTTGCCTGCCGAAGAGGATCTCATCGCCGACGGTGTCGTGCTGGTTCGTAGCAAGGGGGATCTCGTCGCGTCTCGAGCTCTTGTCGAGCCGGGGCTGCGGGTCTCGGCTGCCTGCGATGCTCCCTCCGATCTGCGCTCCGCCATCGGAGTGGCCTTGCGGCAGCAGCGGGGCCTCGCGCCGGCAGGGGCCGTTGGTGGGCCCGCCGCGCTGGACTCCCGGCAGTGGGCCTTGTTGGCGGAGTGGGCCCGAAGGATGGGGGTCGAAGGCGATTGTGGTGCCGATCGGCGACCTGCATGATGCGGCCCCTCGATGGGCGAACACACGAAGCGCGACCTAGTCTCCATAGAGGACCTGAGCACCGCCGAGATCCTCGAACTCTTCCATCACGCGGACGAGTTTCGCGACAATCTGCGCGCCTGGTCCGACCTGTGTCGGGGCACGATCATGGCGACCCTGTTCTTCGAGCCCAGCACGCGGACTCGCCTGAGTTTCGAGTCTGCCATGCTGCGGTTGGGTGGCGGGGTGATCACCGCTGCCGACGAGAAGAATACCAGCCGATCGAAGGGTGAGTCCCTCGCCGACACGGTGCGGGTGGTGGGCGGCAGCTACGCGGACATCCTGGTCGTCCGGCATCCCGAAGACGGCGCGGCCAGAGTGGCTGCCCGCTACGCGCGCGTGCCGGTGATCAATGGTGGCGATGGAGCGCACGAGCATCCGACCCAGACCTTGTGCGACCTGTACACGCTCTGGAAGGAGAAGGGACGCATCGAGGGGCTCGAGGTCGTGCTTTGTGGCGACCTGCGCTACTCACGCACCATCCACTCCTTCTGCTACGCCCTCGCCCGATTCGGGGCCAACATCGTGACGATGCCCTACCCCGGGTTCGAGTTGCCCGACTACGTGTTGCATCGACTGCGTCGCGAGTATGGTGTGCAGACGGCAGCAGCTTCGGTGGCCGACCTGCCAGGAATCGCCGGGAGCAGCCGGACGGCTGCGTATCTCACCGCGAGCAAGCCGCATCAGCTGGCCCTGTTCACCAACCTCACGAACGTCGAGGTGAACCGGATCGATGCGATCTACATGACGAGGGCGCAGCGCGAGCGCCACACCGGCGAGGACACCTCCAACTATCCGCGGTTGTCCCGCTCGACGTTGGGCGCCGCCGCGGCCCGCGATGCACGCATCATGCACCCGTTGCCGCGCGTCGACGAGATCGACTACGACGTCGACGACGACCCGCGGTCGGTCTACTTCCGTCAGGCGGAACTCGGCGTGCCGATGCGCATGGCCCTCATGGCTTACCTGCTCGGCAAGATCCAGCTGCGCGCGAACCGCCCGAGCCTGCTGTCGGTGATGCCGGGCAACTCAGCCGGCGCTGGTTTGCGGTGCCGAAACGAACGCTGCATCACCAACAACGAGGGCGTTCGTTACCTGACGCGCGACTTCCGTTTGCGGGAAGCCGAGACACCCCCGGTCTTGGCGTGTGCCTACTGCGAACGCGAGGTCGAAGCGAGGTTCGTCGGCGAACCGACTTCACGGGCCCTGTTTCGCTACAGCGACGCCGAGGTTGGGCGTATTGAGCCGGCGCGACGGGTCTACTTCGAATCGGAAGCTCAGGGGCTTGCTGCCGGATTCCTGATCCCTTCGCCTGGGTGAGCCTCCGGACTGCCTCCCTGGGTGCGCGGTGCCGTCCAGGTCAGGCGAGCGAAAACGCTCCCCTCGCTGCGTGGCAATCCGGACCTGTCCTCCCCACGAATGTTCTACGTGCTTGATTTGAAACATCTTGCGTTCGTCGAGAGGTGATCCCCGGTGGTGGTGAGGGGCCGGCACAGCCCTTGCTCATGCGCAGCTTGCTCGTCGTGGGCTGGTCTCGCTAACCCCTGCAGGGCCCGTCTCCCGATGTAGCATGAGTTCTAGGCTGTCGCTGCAGGTGCCCGTGTCTCCGCCAGGGTGTGGACACGGCGCTTGAGCGGCAGTACTGCACTGTCGGATTCGCGCTGCCTCCCCTCTCGGTGGCTTCAGCATCGCTCAACGCACTTGGTAAGATCATGGTCGACACGCGACTTGCGCCCCGTGGCGGTTCTTCTGGTGACCCCTTCCCCCGGGGTGTGCTGATGTTCTCTGGCGAGCGTTCGCCGATGCGCCGCAGTAGGTTCGGATCGTTCTTGCCCCTGCTGGCCGGTGGCCTCCTCGGCGTGCTGGCCGGATGCGGTGGTGGGGGGGGCGGGACTACAGCCCCCGTTGGTCCTGGTGTGACTCAGGCGGAGCTGGTCGCGGTCGAATTCGGTCGCCTGGTCGACGTCTTTGGCCTGAGGGTCACCGCGGATGGGGCTGTCCCGGAGCTGTACCGTCGCGATGTGGTGATCGGCACCAACATCGAGGACCAGCGGCCCTCGACGTCCTCGCTGACCGATGCCGAGATCACCTACGACTTCACCAATGCGGATCCGGACACGCTGCAGCCGAGGCTGCTGATTCCGCGTGACCTGGAGTCTGTCGAGTTCAAGTCGGCTTTTGACGCGCTCGACGACCAGCTGCGCGAAGTCAGCCCCATGCTCTACGGCCAGGGTGGAGTCGGGCTCCCCTTCTCGGTAGTGCCGCGCAACGCGGGCATCCGGCTGCGCTTCTCGGCGCCGTTGGGCATCGACGATTCGTTCTTCGTGGAGCGCGATGCGCAGGGGCGGGTGACCGGCCTGATCAACACGGAGGCTGTGCAGCTGCTCAGTATCAGGCCAGGCCCGACCCAGCCCGACGGCTTCGTCCCACTGCCGGTCCGCATCGCCGTATCCGAACGTGAGTTGGTGTTGGATCCGGTGTTGCTCGGTACGGAGGGCCTCCAGTACCAGACCAACAACAACGCCGGCGGCTTGCCGGCCTCGGCCGACCAGCTCGGTTCCAACATCCGCATCGCATTGGCCCTGACGGGCCCCTTGGCCATTCCTGGGCTGCGAGCGGGGAGCGGTGGGTTGACTGGCCTGAACAACAGTGGCGTGGAATCGATCGTGCGCGACTTCCGCTCGGGCAATGCCGCGGATTCGTCCGCCGACTTGGCGCGCGGCTTCGTGCGCGATCCGCTGCCTTTGCGCGTGATCGGCGAGATCGGCATGTTCTTGGAGAGGGTCGACAGCGTGAACGCCTCCACGCAAGAGATCACGGTCTTCAAGAACGGCATTTCGCACGAGATCGATCGCGGCGACGTCTTCCGCTTCCTCGATTCCAGTGGACAGATCCTGACCTCGGAGGTTGTCGTCGATCCGGTGGATGATCGCGACAGTCCGGCGACGCAGCACGTGCGCGTGCGTGTGCGCAGGATCGCGGGCTTGGATGCCATCGACCCCCGCAGCCTGCCCGGATATCCCTCGGATCTCACGGCTAGGGAAGCGTGGTTGGTGACGAATGCCCCGCGGGCCATCTGCATCGCCGAATACACGGCTGGCGGCGGCGACGGTCGCGACGATCCGAACAACTTCCTCTCCTTCTCGCCCCAACCGCTCGTTGTTGGCGGCGTGCGTCCAGCACCCAATCAGTTCGTGTCGCCTTTCGCGGGTGCCGTCGTGCGGTTCACCAAGCCGGTCGACATTTCGACCGTGAAGTGGGCTGACACGTTCTTCTTCGCCATGCGGGACCTGGCGACGACGGAGAGCATCGAGGAGTTCATCCAGAGCCGTCCCAACAACTCGCCGGGTGGTGCGGGTGTTGGCATGGACCCCGCTGCCTTCAACCTTGCGAAGTACCGCACCCCGTACCTTATCACAGCGCGTGTGTTCGACGAGGACGGTTCGCAAACGGCGCTCCGCCTGCAGCCGACGACGGGCTTCTACCTCGACGACACGATGCGGAATCCGCCGGCGGGTGCGGACTATCGCTACTACCTTCACTTGATTTCGCAGTCCGCCGACGGCGGCATTCGCGATCTGGCCGGCAACCCGCTCGATCTGCAGGGTACGACCGCAGGCTTGAGCAGCGCCGTGGTCATCGACTTCACCGTCGACACCCGGATGAACGGCGACGAGCCGCTCTTCCCGGACAACCTGGCCGTGTCGCTGGTGCGCCGCTTTGCGTCCCGGGACGAGGATGCCCAACCAAGCTACTTCCTGGGCAACGAGGTCCAGGCGCCCGGCACTGGGCAGACCGGGCAGACCTATCCGCTAGAGGACCTCTTCGGCGGTGTTGTCTACCTCGATGGCAAGCTGCTCCCGCGTCCGACGACGCGCACGCGAGTCGTCGTCGACAACATCAACCAGTCGCCGATCGTTCAGCAGCCGCCGCCGGGGCAACCGCAAGCTCCTCTGGCTTGGTGTCCGCAGGCCGTCACCTCTGGTTCGACCGAGGGGCAGGTCGGCAGCAACTCGTCGACCAACGTCTTCAACCAGGGCATCCAGAACCCGCTGAACCCCTACGGTTGCCGCCTGCAGACGCTGTGGCGTGAGGTCGACCTCAGCCTCTCGCGCACGGAGCCGTTCGACTTCAACCTCGACATCGAGCAGATGTACTGGGCGCCCTTCACCCAGACCAATCTGACGTTCGACGAATTCGACAGCGTCAGCCTGACTCTCGGTTACTCCGAGTTCCGCCCGATCCCTTGCGTCGGCGACTTCAGCTCCCTGCCGTCGTTGCCGGACTCGGGCCTGCGCAACGTCTTTGATCGCAACTTCGCCAACAACCCCGGTCCGCAGGGCTCGGCGATCCCGATCGAGTCGTTCTCGCCGAGGCGCCAGGTCTATGTGGATCCGTCCGCGACCCAGGGCGCCGGCGTGCCGATGACCATCGATCCGTCGGACGTCGTCTTCGAGCCGAACGGTATCAACCGCTTCCTGCCGCTGCCCCAGTTCCGCAAGCCGTACTTCGTGTTCCGCGACGAGACGGTGGTCGAGCAGGGCGGGCGCTCGAGCGACTCGATCGGCTCCGACATCAATGCGACTGCCTATGCCCCCTACATCCTGTCGCCGTTCACGATGGGGCAGGGGAGGCACTGGGTCGACCGTGCCAACGGCAGCGTCACCTTCGTCAACTCCTACTGGAACGATGGCCTCGGCCAGCAGCTGCCACCGAGCCCGACGGCCAACCCGCCGCTGACCGGTTCGGCTGACAACTTCACAGGCGGCCTGATCGGCAACGTGGGGTTGCCCATGCTGGCCGACTTCTGGACGTTCTGCGACCGCGCCGACCTGCCGGTGGGTGCTGGCTACATCGCCAGCGGCACCAACGGTTGGCAGGTGGCGATCACGCTCCAGTCCGACCCGCGTCCCTCGTTCCGCGTGTTCTCTGCTGGCCGAGCAGCGCTCGCCAGCGGTGGCGCGGCGCTGTGTCGCGCGCCGGGTGACTCCAGCTGGACGACCGCAGTGGGTGGCTTCGTCGGCCAGACGTCGCAGACGACCTCTGCCGGCGACAACACCCTCTACTGGATCATGATGGACGTGGCGAAGCGCCAGAGCGTGATCACGAACGGATTCGTCGACCTCTTCAATCCGCACCGTGTGCCGCAGGGGCACCCAGATCCGCGCCTCGGCCCCTTCTTCCTCGCTGGCAGCTCGCCGTCGTTGCCTGCCAACACCCTGCCCAGCTTCGCCTACGAGTTCGACCCGCCGCTCTCGCAGCAGCCGACGGGTACTTCGATCGTGGCGCAGTTCCGCGCCGCCGGTGCCGTCGATCCGAATCCGTGGTACTGGAACGCGTTCATGAAGCAGGCCACTCCCGCCTTCCCGGCGGACCAGTTCGAGGAGGGCATGCGCACCCAACTCAGGCCGACGGCGAGCAACTTCCCGCTGGATCCGTTCAAGGCGGGTGATGCCCACATTCGCAAGTGGGACACCCGCAACACGGCCGGCGGCAGCCCGCGCAACTGGTGGACGTACCTCTACAACCGCACTGTGACGGCCTACGTCGAAGATCCGAACGACTTGATGGACCCGGCATTCACCAACCGGTATGCGAGCCCAACCGAGGCGTTCACGCCGCGGGACATCCGGTACGTGAACTGGCGCTTCGTCACGTCGAACAACGTTGACGCCACGCCGCCGGTGTCGCCCTCCATCGAGACGTTCTCCTTGTCGTATCGATTCCAGCGAGTCCAGTAGTTCTTCGGAGCGCCCCTCTCGCTCCGCCTTGATTCCCTCCCCTCGATCCCACCGTTCGTTCCGATCCCAAGGCGGCTGGCAGCCTGCTCGCCTCTGCGGTCGGAGGTAGACTCGGTGGCAGTCTCTACGCCCCATCCCTCCCCTCGGGCACCCTGGTCGCCTCCCCTCCCTGGGAGGCTGGGCGCCCGCAGCAGTATTCCAGCCATGATTCGAGTGACCTACGCCCGGCTTGTCCCCCTGGCATTGCTCGCCGTCGCCGCCTGCTCTGGAGGTGGCTCGAACAGCGCCGAGAGCCGCACCGGCGGCGACTTCCTGGTTCTGAAGACGGAACCGAGCGACAACGCGACGCTGTTCCTGAACGACTCGATCCGGATCGACTTCAGCAACCAGGTGGACCTGGGGTCCGTGGACCTGAGCACGTTCAGCTTCCAGGTCCTCGATCAGGTCGGGAACACGGTTGCGGAGCCGGTCGCTGGCGAGTTCCAGGTTGGCACCAGTCCCGGGGATTCGTCCGCGGGCCGGCGGTTGCTGTTCGTCCCGCGCCTGCCGACGAACGATCAGTTCACCAACGGCGGGTTCCGTCCGGGGCGTACCTACGTCGTGCAGCTGGTCGGCGGTTCGGTGACCAATCAGACCATGCTGCGGGACAAGGGTGGCCGCGGTTTGCTGCGGCCGCAGACGTTCCGCTTCTCGACCGCCGACGGTGGTTCGCCGAGCCAGTTGTTCCGCAACACGGCCCAGGGCGGGCCGCGGCGCGTTGGTCTGGAGCTGTCGCCGGCGGCAGACGCGGCCGGCGCCATCCTGAACAAGGTGGGGGCGCCGCCCCTCGAGATCCGACTTCGCTTCGACCAGCCGCTCAATCCCTCGAGCGCGAACGTGCCGGTCAATGTGGACACCAATCCACTGACGCGCAGGAGCAACAATCGCGGCCGCATCTACCTCGAGTATGACGATTCGACGATCGCCATCGGTGCGCAGGCATGGATCCCGGCCGATGTCGAGCTGGAAACCAACGAGGTGACCGGTAGCACGGTCGTGTTGCGCCCGATCGGTGTCCTGCCGAACAACGCGACCATCCGCGTCATCGTCGAGCCGACGCTGGAGGACATCAGCGGCGAGTCGAACGTGTCGAACGCGTCCTACAGCCGTGAGTTCGGTGTGTTCCGCACCAAGCGGGCCTACGAGTCGCAGTTCGACTGCATTGTCGACGAGTTCACGTCTTCGGATCAGGTCGACTTCACGGCCGCGTTCTCGGAGCCGTTCGCCGAGGTTGGCCCGGGCTACCTGAAGGCCGGCTTCAACTTCGAAGGCTCGAGCACTGGCTCCGAGTTCGAGCCGACGGCTCCCGAGACGATCCTCAACACGGACTTCACCCAGGTCACGCCGAAGAACGGCGCGCCCTACAATGTCAGCGGCGGCGTCTTCAACTTCCGCACGGTCAGGATCCCGGCCGGCAGGCGGGTGCAGGGGCAAGGTTCGAACCCGATGGTCTGGTTGGTTTCGGATCGCTTCGAAGTCGCCGGCACGCTCTCGGTCGATGGTGGGCAGGGCACCCTGGTGACCACCACGGCCAATGCCAACGTGCCGAAGCCCGGTGGCGTCGGTGTCTGTGGTGGCGGTGACGGCGGCAGTGGTTCGCCGAGTGCGACGAAGCGCGACCTCGCCGGCGGTGTCGGCAAGGGCCCGGGCCAACTCGTCGGTGGCGGTGGCTTCGGCGGCACCCTGGATTGCGCCGCCACGTGCGGTCGC
Organism: Planctomycetota bacterium; assembly: GCA_044351865.1. Classification (GTDB taxonomy): domain Bacteria; phylum Planctomycetota; class UBA1135; order UBA1135; family UBA2386; genus UBA2386. The sequence continues at coordinate 11,142 of JBILEY010000126.1, forward strand.
GGCTCGGGTGGTGGTGGCGGATCGTTCGCCACCCAGGGCGACCCGAACTTCAAGATCAAGACGATTGCGGCAGGCGTGCAGAACCCGCCTAACGCCGTTGCGATCTTCCCGCAGCAGCTCGGCGACGGCGGCAGCGGTTGCACCGGTGCCTCCGGCTCGGCGACCCGCACCCTGCTAGGTGGCGCCCCCGGCCCGCTGCAGTTCGTCGACGTCCGCAACGACAACAACTTCTGGGGCCCGGGCATTCGCTTCGATGGCTCGCCGCTGCGCATCACCGGGGAACTCGCGCTGCCGCGCGGTGGCTCGGGTGGCGGCGGTGGTGGCGATCGTTCGGACAACAACTCGTGCGCCGAGGACGACGTCAGCTTCCAGAACGACGCTTCGGGCGGCGGCGGTGGCGGTGGTGCGGGCGTACTGATCGTCAAGTGCCTCGGCCCGATCATCGTTTCGCCTGGTGGTCGCATCACGGCCAACGGTGGTAACGGTGGCGGTGGCGCGCAGACCGGCTCGTCGAACCGCGCAGGTGGTGGCGGCGGCGGCTCGGGTGGCATGGTCATCCTGATGTCCGCCGACCGCATCGAAATCAACGCGCGCGGCGTCAGCGGTGCGAACCCTCGGTTCCTCTACGGCAGCCCCACGGCCGCCAACAACAACGACTTCGACTTCTCGATTTCGGCGGATGGCGGCGTGTGTGTGACCGATCCGACGTTCGCGCCGGGTGGCACCGGCATCGTCACTCGCAAGTATGCGCCGACCACTGGCAATCCACCGGCAATCCCGGCGACGTTCGGTAGCGGCACCTACGACCTTGCGCCGCTCGGTGGATTCGGCGGTATGGGTGTCGTGCAGTTGATGGCGCCACCCGGCGACAACGCGACCGACGGCACCAACACCCGCCTCGACGACAACATCCTGTTCTTCCAGGACGGTGTGTTGACCACCGGAACGACCAAGGAGCGGCTGATCGGTTGGCGCGGCTTCCCCAACGCGATCGGCCAGGGCGTCGCCGACAACGGCCTGCCAGTCGCCGCCTACGCGACGTCGGCCGATCACGAGGGTGACATTCGCCCG
>JBILEY010000127.1:0-12211 GCA_044351865.1 Planctomycetota bacterium
CGCGCGGGCGAAGAACGGCACCAGCGCGTCGTTGGCGACGGCGCCGTGCAAGGTGACGACGCCGCCGAGGTCGAGTTCGCGCACCAGCCGCTGCAGTTCGTCCTGGTGCGCGCGGCTCTGCGCGTGGCCCGAGTCGACGCCGCCGACGATGTGCACGCGCACCGCGAGCCCCGTGCGCACCAGCTCGGCGGCGGCAGCGAGCAGCATCGGCAAGCCCTTCTTCGGCTCGATGCGACTGACCGACAGCAGCTCGAACGGCGCCGCCGGCCGCGCTTGCCCGCGCAGCGACCGCAGGTGCGTGCCATCGACGCCGATGCGCTTCTGCAGGATGCGCGATGCGACGGCGGGGCCACCGATCGCCAGCAGTTCGTCGCGCGTGCGCGCGCTGATCGCGGTCACCAGGTCGGCGGTCGCCAGCTGCAGCGCCACCAGCTTGAACGGGTGGTCGGCGAGCACGTGGTCGACGTGGCACGACAGGCCGCGCGGAATGCCGAGCACCGCCGCCGCGAACATCGCGCAGAACGACTCGTCGTAGCAGAACCACGTCTGCAGGTAGCGCACGCCGGCCAGTTCGCACAGCCGCGTGAACGTGCACGCGCGCAGCACCAGCGGATCCTCGCGCAGCGCCGCGAGTGGACGGCCGGTGGCGGCGGCGACGCGCTGCAGGAACGCGTCGATGCGACCCGGATGCGCCCGCTCGAGCCGAGCACGGTCCTCGCGATGCAGGTCGGCGAGCGTCTCGATCGGCACCGCGTCGCCGAGCAACGGCACGAAGCGCTGGGCCAGGCCGACAGCGCCCGCGGCTTCGCCGTGCAGCACGACGAAGCCCGCGCCGTGGCGCGCGGCCAGTTCGCGCAGGCCGAGCATCTCCTGCAGCACGAACGTGTGCGTCGGGTTCGGGAACGTCCACGTCGACGCGACGACGATGGCGCCACCGCCGGCCCCGAGCTGCTGCAGCCGCGCGCGGGTGCGGCGATCGCGCCGGCGACGCCACGCGGCCTTCAGCCAGCTGCGCACGGCCTTCAGCATGCAACCGTCCGGACGAGGCCGAGCATCGTGGCGCGGACCATAGCGTTCCCCCATGCGCGCACCACGGCGGGCCTTGCCGGCCAGCCCGGCGCCACTACCCTGCCGGTGCCCCTCTCCCCCACGCGAACTCCGGTGCGCGCCCTCTCCCTGTTCGCCGCCGGCCTGCTGGCCGCCGGCCTCACGCTGCCCGCCCAGGCTCCGCCCGCCCCGGCGAAGCCCGCCAGCGAGCCGCCGCCGGAGGCGTTCGGGCCACTGGCCACCGCGGTCATCTTGCGCAGCTACGGCGAAGCCGAGCTGTGGTCGCTGCGCGCCGTCGTCGTGCTGTCGCTCGGCAGCGACTGGCATCCGGACGGTGTGCCGATCGTGCTGGCGACGCTGGGCGACCAGGACGAACGGCTGGTGCCGTACGGCCTCGAGGTGCTGCGCTCGATGGACGACGTGTCGCTGCGCCAGGTGGCGACGCGCGAACTGGTCGACGAACTGGTCGACAAGCAGCTGAAGCGCAAGAACGCGCTGTTCGCGAGCCGCCTGCTCGGCGTGCTCGCGCGCATGCTGCCGCAAGCGAGCATCACCGATCGCAAGAGCGCCGAGACGTGGTGGCGCCACAACCGCGACCTCTACGTCGTCGAGCCGTGGAGCGAGCCGCCGAAGGTGCAGGGCGCCCAGCGCGGCGCCACCGTCGGCACCAGCGTGCTGACGCGCGCGTTCGACCTGCGCGACGCCGGCCTCGACGTCGCCATCGTCGTCGACTCGACCGGCAGCATGCAGATCGCGATCGACACCGCGCGCGACGCGATCGCCGACGTCACCGCCTTGCTGAGCGGCATCGCGCCGAAACTGCGCCTGGGCCTCGTCGACTACAAGGACCTCGAAGACGTCAAGGAAGGCGCGCGCCTGCTGGCGCCGCTGACGAAGAACCAGAAGGACGTGCGCGACAAGCTGGCCAAGCTGCAAGCCGGCGGCGGCGGCGACTTCCCCGAGCGCGTCGACAAGGGCATCGAGATCGCGCTGTCGAAGGGCATGGGCTGGAACAAGGACGCCAACCGCCTGCTGCTGGTGATCGGCGACGCGCCCGTGCATCCCGAGCACGAGACGGCGCTGCTCGACGTGGTGAAGCGTGCCTACGAGCACCCGTTCGAGAACGGCAAGGGTGCGATCACCGGCAAGAAGGCCGAGCTGCGGCCGTTCGTGACCTCGACGATCGGCATCGGGCCTGGCCCGACCGACCAGTTCGCGCGCATCGCCAAGGCCGGTGGCGGTGCTGCGGTCACTCTCGAACTGCCAGCGCCGACGCCCCCACCCGGCAAGCCAGCAGCCGGCGGGCGCGGCGCCGCGCCACCACCGCCGCCCGCGGCTGCCGCCGGCGGCACCACCGCGTCGGTGCAGCAGATCGTCGAGCACGTGCTGGCTTTGTCGTTCGGACCGTCGCACCGAGCCCACCTGCAGCGCTTCGTGCGCACGTTCTTCGAGTACCGCGATGCCGGCATGTTCCGGTGAGGTGCCAATGGCCAACACCAACCGCTCGCCCCGTGAACGCCACGTCGTCGTGCTGACCGGCGCCGGCATCAGCGCCGACAGCGGCGTGCGCACGTTCCGCGACGCCGGCGGTTTGTGGGAAGGCCACCGGGTCGAGGACGTCGCCACGCCCGAAGGCTGGGAACGCGACCCGCGCCTCGTCTGGCGCTTCTACCAGGAACGCCGCCGCCAACTGCGCAGCGTGGAGCCGAACGCCGCGCACACGGCGCTGGCCGCGTTCGCGCGCGCCGCGGTCGCCGCCGGCCACGGCTTCACGCTGGTCACGCAGAACGTCGACGACCTGCACCAGCGCGCCGGCAGCGACGTGCTGCCGATGCACGGCGAGCTGCAGAAGCTGCGCTGCGAAGCGTGCGAAGTCGTCGTCGTCGACACGCTGCACGTCGATCCGGGCCGCTTCGTGCCGTGCCCCGAGTGCGGCCACACACGCCTGCGGCCGCACATCGTCTGGTTCGGCGAGATGCCGTTCCACATGACGGCGATCGAACGTGCGGTGGCGCAGTGCACGCACTTCCTCGCCATCGGCACCAGTGGTCACGTCTATCCGGCCGCGGGCATGCTGCAGCAAGCGCGTGCGTCCGGTGCGATGACGTGGGTGCAGTCGCTCGAGCCGCCGGTCAATCTCGACCCGCACGACCGTTTCCGCCAGGGCCGTGCGGCGGTCGCCGTGCCAGCGCTGCTGCAGGAGCTGGCACAGGAGCTCGGCATGGCGACGGTGTGAGCTGCAGCCAGCTGCTTCCGTCGCTGGCGCCGCGCCGCTACGACGTGGCGATGAAGTTCCGTCTCCTCGCCCTGTTCGCCGGCGCCACCTTGTTGCTCGCCGCGTCCTGTAGCAACGCGCCGACGACGTCGTCGAACGCCGCTCCCGCCACCGCCAACACCACCGCGCCGTCGTTGTCGGCCGAACTGCAGGCGACGAAGGTCGGCAACCTCGCGATGCCGGCCCCCGGCCTGCTGACCGGCGGCCAGCCCACCGAGGAGCAGCTGGCGCAACTGGCGAAGCTCGGCGTCACCAAGGTCGTGTGCCTGCGCCCGGCGACCGAAGCCGGCACCGGCTGGGAAGAAGGCAAGGCCGCGGCGCTCGGTGTGCAGTTCGTGCGCCTGCCGATCGCCGGCGCCGACGACCTGACGCCCGCGGCCGCCGAGAAGCTCGCCGTCGAACTCGCCGCCGCCGGCGACAAGACGACGCTGGTCTGCTGCGGCAGCAGCAACCGCGTCGGCGCGCTGCTGGCGATGAAGGCGTTCTTCGTCGACAAGCAGTCGAAGGAGCAGGCACTGGCGCTCGGCAAGGCGGCGGGGCTGACGAAGATGCTGCCGGCGGTCGAAGCGAAGCTGAAGTGAAGTGAAGTGAAGCCAGCGGCACCGGCCGGAGCCTGGCCAGCGACTCTTCACCCGCGGCTCGCAGAGCCTGCATCGGCGTGAAGATTCTCCCGAGCCAATGCACGGCAGGGTCGCAAGCCGCTTCGTCTCCGGCCCGCGCAGCGAGCGCGACCTCGGGCTGTTTCTGTTCGCACTGGCGACGCTGCTGCCGAGCATCTGGTCCGAAGGCAACATCTCGGGCCAGGACGAATACTATCTCTCGTTCCGCACGGTCCTGGAGATGCGCGAGCGCGGCGATTGGCTCGTGCCGTGGGTCAACGGCGAAGTGCGGCTGCAGAAGCCGCCGCTGCTCTATTGGGCCATGTTGGTCGCGATGGAGTTGCTGGGCCCGAACGCGTTCGCAGCGCGCCTGCCCAGCGTGGTGGCCGGCGCCATGTTCGCGGTGGCGGCGGCCCGGCTGGCGCGGCGCTGTGGCACTTCCGCGATGCTCGCGGGACTGCTGGTCGTGGCAGCTGCCGGCGTCGCCGTCGAAGCGCGGCGCGCCATGTTCGACCTGCCCGTCGCCTGCCTGGCGACGTGGTCGCTGGTGCTCGGCATGGACTGGTGGCGACGCGGTAGCGTCACCGCGCTGCATGGAGCTGCCGTGCTGCTGGCCGCTGCGGCGATGACCAAAGGGCCCGTCGCGGTGTGGTTCGTCGCGGCTCCAGCCCTCGCGGGCCTTGTCGTCCATCGTCGCCGTCCGGTCGGTCCATGGTGGCAGCTGCTGCCGGCTCTGGCCCTGTTCGCCGCGCTGGCGCTGCCGTGGCCGCTGTATGTCGCCAAGGCGCACCCGGCATTCTTCGCCGTGATGGCGACGCAGGCGGAGAATCGCGCCTTCGGACTCGCGAGCCTGACCGGGTTGCCCGGCCTGGTCGGCGCCGTGATCGGACTGTGTGCCCCATGGTCGCTGCTGTTGCTGGCGGCCGCGTGGGCGTCGGCACGCGGCCGCACGGACACGCCGCGAACGGGCCGATGGTTGCTCACCTGGGTGGCGATCGGGCTGGTTCCGTTCGCGCTGATGCGCAGCTTCGAACGCTACGTGCTGGCGTTCGTCGCCCCTCTCGCCGTGCTGACCACCATGCACGTCGAGCTGCTGTCGCAGCGGGCGCTGCTGTGGCACCTGCGGGGCGCCATGGCACTGCTCACCGTGCCGATGGTCGGCTTCGGCGCTCTCGTGCTGGGTCTCGGGCTGGCCGTGGTTCCCGCACTGCTCGGGGCCGCTGTTCTCGTCGTCGGCTGGCGATGCTTGCGGCGCCAAGCACCCGAGCCGGCCACGGCCTTCGCCGGACTCGGCCTCGTCACCGCGACGTTGCTGGGCGTCGTCTATCCGGCGATCGGCGTCAATCGGCTGCCGGAGTCGCTGCCGAGTGCGGTCGGCAGTGCGCGGGTGGCGACGTTCGGCCGCCCACAGCCGGGCATGCTGTCGTTGCGGATCGGACGCAGCGCCGAACACATGGCGAAGGAGACGGACGGCCTGCCCGAGCGATTGCGCGGGTTCCACGGCCATCTGTTCGTGCACGACGACGACCTGCCCCTCGTGCAGCAGGCAGCCACGACCGCCGGGTTGGCACCACGTACGCTCGCGCGCTTCGGCTCCTTCTACTCGCGCAAGGCCTGGCTGCGCTTCTACCGCGACGGCGCCACCGCGAGCGACTGGTGGCAGGCCGTGGTCGAACGCGATCCGACGCGCCTGCAGCCGCACTTCACCTGTCTCGAATTCCCATGACCCTCCCACCTCCCGCGCCGGCGGAGTCGCTGCGGACGCACCCTCGACGTCGTTGGCAGCGCACCGTGACGCGCAGCGTCGCCGTGGCCCTGCTGGCGCCGACGGTGGTGATGGTCGGAATCTACGCGCATTGGGATCTGCGCGAACGGCGGCTGGTGACGATTGTGCATGGGACGGTCTACCAGTCCTCGGTCATGCCTTCGCCGAAGCTGCTCGCAACCGTCGACACACTGCACCTGCGCACGGTCATCGATCTGCGCGACACCGAACCGGAGCTCGTCGCCGCCGAGCGGGACGTGCTGCGGACCGTCCAGGTCGAGCATCGCCACGTGCCGATGCCCCAGGAGCCCTCGGCCGACGACCTGTGCCGCTTCTTCGCCGCCGTCGATGCCGCCACACCACCGATCCTCGTGCACTGCAAACACGGCGAAGGCCGCTCGGTGTTGCTGTGCGCGCTCTATCGCATCGAACGGAGTGGCTGGAGCAACGACGCCGCCTGGCAGGGAACGGCGCGGCTCCCCGACTCTCTGCGCTTCCTCCGACATCTCTGGCCGGGTCTGCGTTGCCTGTCCCCGTCGAGCACCAAGGGACGCATGGTGCTCGAGCACGTGCCGACGGAAGAGCGGCAATCGGACAGTGGGAGTGGGAAGTGAGCGCAGCCGCAGCCGTCAGGGCTGCAGCCGGCGCTGGAAGCGCGTCTCGCCGTGTGCATCGACGATCGACAGCTCGATCCCGCCACCGGCGTCGACCTGCAGCAAGCCGAAGTTCCAGAAGCGCTTCACCTGGTCCAAGGTGACCGGCGGCGGATAGGGGTCCAGATAGAACCACGACGTGGGCCGCAGCGTCGGGTCGAGCACGTCGCGCGCGAAGTAGCCCGCGTTCATCGGCCCGACGACGATCTCCAGCGGACGGAAATCGGGATCGTCCGCGAACGGCTGCAGTTCGACGACCTCCGCGTGATGCACGTCGCCGCAGAGGAACAGGGGCCGGCGGATGCCGAGCTGCTGCATGGCGCGCAGCAGCTCCAGCAGTTCGCGTTCGTAGCCGGTCGCCGACGCGTGATCGGCCCAACCGTCGCGCCCCTTGATGGGATCCCCGCTCGGCGCGGTGAGAGGCACGGTGGACACCACGATCTTCCAGGTGGCACGACTGGCGGCGAGCGCCGCGAGCAACCACGCCTTCTGCTCGTCGCCGAGCATGGTCTTCGGGTCGGGATCCCGATCTTCGAGGTCGGCCCGGCGGCGATGGCTGCGACAGTCGAGCACGAACAGTTCGACGTGGCTCCCCCATCGGATCGTGCGATGGAGCTGCAGCGGTGCCGATCGCGGGCCGCGCACCGGATTCCAGTCGAGCATGGCCGCGCGCGCCGTTTCGAGCAGGCCCCAGCTGTCGCCAGGACCGAAGTTGTTGACGCACTCGTGGTCGTCCCAGCAGGCCACGTACGACGTCTCGCCCAGCAGGCCGGCAAAGCCGGCGTCGTCGTGCAGGTAGCGCCAGTGCGCGTCGTAGTCGCTGCGGCCGAGCAGCAACCCGTTCCGCAGCGGCAGCTGGCGGTTGCCGTAGCGGCTCCGGCTCGGGATCGACCGGTCCCCGTAGATCATGTCCCCGAGCCCGATGAACACGTCCGGACGGCGCGCCCGGATGGGCGCGCAGATCGGCAACCCCTCGACCTCGTCGCGCCCGAAGCCCTGGCCACCGATGTCGCCGCTGAAGGCGATCGACACCGGCGCCGCAGTGTCGTTCGCCGGCGCCGTCCGGAAACGCCGGGCCGGGCCTTCCGACCAGTTCGGCAGGACCACTTCGTATTCGGTGTCGGGGCAGAGACCTTGGAACCGGTGGCCGACCCCACCCGCACTGGGCGACGAGATGCGCACGCGCTGTGCCTGCCCCAGGTGCAGGGGCCGCACCTCGATGTCGATGCACGGTGTCTCGGCGCCGGCGACCCACACCACCACGTCGGTGGCGCTCAAGTCGCCGAGCAGGGGCCCGTGCAGGAGACGCGGCGTGCCGGTCGGCAGCGGCTCCGACCGGACCAGGAGCAGCGCCGACATCAGGGCGAAACTCGCGAAGTGGACGAGGCGGGCTGTCACGACCGCGGCAGGAAACGACGGCGGCGAGAAGGTCCAGCGCAAGCTCCGTGAAGGCTGCGTGGGAAGACCGGCGACCTGCCGCCGGCCTTGGCCGTTCCAGCGATCGCCCATCGACCCGGGATCCGCCGCAACGGCTAAGCTGACAGGATGAACAGGCCACCCCGCCTCGGCATCCTCGCGTTCGTCGCGTCCCTGCTCTGCCTGACGTCTCCTGGGGCCGCGCAGTGTGCGACGGATGTGGTGGCCTCGCTGCCGCCACCCTACCCACCGACCTGTCTGACCTTGCTGCGCGACGGTCGGTTGGCAGCCGGCATCGGTGGTTTCGATGCCACGACCCCGCGAGTCGCCATCTGGAACGGCGCCGCCTGGACGCCGTTGCCGGCTGGCATCGACGGCTACCTCTGGCTGATCGTGGAACTGCCTGGCGGCGACCTGGTCGTGTTCGGCAACTTCACGGTGCCGGCGCCACGATGCCTGCGCTGGAACGGCAGCGCCTGGCTCGCCATGGGCAGCGGCCTTCCGGGCACGGTCGAGGACGCGAACCTCGATGCCAACGGCGACCTCTGGGCGCTCGTCACCGGCGTGGGGATCCGTCGCTGGAACGGCAGCACCTGGGTTGCCGAGCCGAGCCCTGGCGGACTCACGCCGCAACGGATGGCTCGCGACGACACGGGCGTGCTCTACGTGACCACGTTCCCGCAATCGGTCGGCCCCGGGATCCAACTGCCCGGACGAGTCTTCCAACAGCAAGGCTCCACCTGGGTGGATCGGGGGCAACTTGCCTCCAGCTTCGGCTCCGCTGGCTTCGCCAGTGCGATCTGCGCATTGCCCGGCGGCGGGATCGCCGTCGCCGGCAACTTCACCGCGGTCGCCGGTCTGCCGGCTCAGGGTTACGCCCGTTGGGACGGCACCAGCTGGTCGACTGCCGGCGGCGGTCCACCGTGGCAGACGAACGTGCTGCGAGCTCTGCCCAACGGCGACGTGCTCGCAGCAGGCAACTACGCCGGTCTGCTGCGGTCCGACGGCAGCAGTTGGACGCCGTTCGCCGCCTCGCTTGCGACGATCTGCTACGACATCGAGGTCGCCGCGAACGGTGACCTCTACGTGCTCGGCGGCACCAGCCCGGCGGACGGAGTGACGCGCCTCGCCTCGACCTGTGCCGCGACCAGCACCGCCATCGGTACGCCGTGCGTCCCTGCCTCCGGCGCCTTGCAGTTCTCGCCTGTGGTTCTGCCGTGGCAGGGCGCGGTCAGCAGGTCCCGTTGCACCGGCATGACCGCCACCGCCATCGGGCTCGGAGTCTTCGGGTTGCAGCCAACCCAAGTGCCGCTGGCGCTGATCCACCCGAGCGGACTGCCCGGTTGCGATCTGCTCGCCGCGCCGGATGCGCTGGCGCTGCTGGTGCCGACAGCTGGCGCCGTGGAGATGACGTTGCCGATCCCGACCGCGGCCGCACTGGTGGGTGTCGCCTTCTGGCAGCAGGTGCTGCAGGTGGAACTCGGCCTACAGCAGATCACCGCAATCGCCGGGTCGAACGCGCTGCGTCTGCAGATCGGTCGCTACTAGGTCGCCCAGGAACGCCACGCCGGTTCTGGCTCCCGCGGGGAGCGCAGTCGATCGACCTGAGCACCCGGCCCCCGCGAACCACGCCACCGAGGAACCCCGCCGCAGGGGCTCGCCGAGACGACTCCGCTGCGTTTCATGGTGCCCCCGGGTCGCCATCGCGCCTCCGCAAGGACGAACCTCATGCGACGCATCCTGCCCCTTCTCGCCGCCGCGGCCCTCGTGCCCGCACTCGCGGCCCAGAACCTCGTGCTGCCGCGCGAGTCGCCGCGTCACGCGCGCGGGAGGCACTGCAGCACGAGGCGCGCGTAGAGCAGCGCGAAGCCCTGGCGGCAGGCGTTCTGCATCGACTTCGAGCCGGGCTGCGTGGTCATCACGCACAGCTCGGCGCCGCGTTCCGTCGCCGCGGCGAGTCGGTGCTGCAGCAGCGCCGTCTGCACGCCGCGCCGACGGAACGCCGGCAACGTCGCCGCACCGCACAGCTGCGCGACCCCGCCGTGCACGCGCATCGCCGCGGCTCCCGCCGCCGCGCCATCGCAGCGCGCGAGGAACAGCATCACGCCGGCGGCGGCAGCGAAGTCGCCGATGACGCGTTCGAGCACGGCGCGATCGAAGCTCTCGTGCGACACGACGCCCTGCGTGTCCGGCGTGCCGAAGCCGGTGACCATGACGTCGAGCCACGCCGCGAGATCGGTGCACGGCTCGATGGCGATCTCGCCCGCCGGCGGCATCTGGAACGCGGCCCGCGGCGGCAGCGCGCGGCCGAGCACGTTCTCGACGCCGAGCAGCCGATGCCCGCGCTCGGTCAACCACGTCGCCAGCGCCGGATCGCCGAGCGTGCTCAGCTCGACCAGCAGCGGCATGCCGCGGCGCTCGTGTTCGGCCAGGACCTCGGCGTAGACCAGTTCGTCGAACGGCGCGAAGCCGAGCCCCGCGACCTTGTTCAGCGGCGAGCCCGGCTCGGTGCACGCGGCGAGGCCGCCACCGAGCGCGCAGGTGTACGCGTCCGGCACGCGGCGCCGCACGTTCGCGCAAGCGGCGGCCAGCAGGTCGACTTCGGCCGCTTCGATGCGCGCGGCGAGTTGTTGGTCACAGAACATGGATGCTGGCACCGCGGAACCGGACACCCAGATCGAACGGAAGGCCGACGAAGACTCGTCGACGCTCAGGCCTTCTGCACGAGGATGCGCACCGGCTTGCCGTCGCCACTCCCGACCTTGGCGACGACCGGCTCCGGCAGCGGGGACGCCGAACGCGCCATCGCCGTGGCGAGCACCTGGGACTGGATGTACTCCGCATGCGCGAGCAAGACGCCCGCCGTCGCGTCGTCGGCTTCGAACTGCAGCGCGATGCGGTCGCTGACGTGCAGGCCCGCGTCCTTGCGCGCCTGCTGCACGAGGCGCACGAAGTCGTTGCGCACGCCTTCCGCCTCGAGCTCCGGCGTCACCGTCGTGTCGAGCACGAGCACGACGTCGTTGGTCGACAGCGCCGCCGCGGTGATGCCTTCCTTCGGCACCAGCTGCAGCACGAACTCGCCCTTCTCGAGCACCGCCCCGCCGATCTCGGCGCGATCGCCGACGAGCTTCCACGCGCCCGAGCGCGTCGCCGCCAGCACGTCCTTCATCTTCGCGCCGAGCTTCGGCCCGAGCGCCTTGGCGTCGATCTGCAGGCGGAACGAACCGAACGCGGTGATGTCGCTGGCGAAGGCGACCTGCTTCACGTTCGTCTCGTCCTGCAGCAGGTGCACGAACGGCTGCATCGCCGCAGCGTCGGCGCCGGCGAGCACGACCTTCGGCAGCGGCAGCCGCGTGCGCAGCTTCTTGCTCTCGCGCAGCGACAACCCGACCGAACACGCATCGCGCACGCGGTCCATCTGCGCCACCAGCTGCGCGTCGAGCGGCAGCTTGGAGACGTCCGGCCAGCCGGCGAGGTGCACCGACTCACCGCCGGTGAGCCCGGTCCAGACCTTCTCGCAGAGCAGCGGCAGCAGCGGTGCCGCCGCCTGGCACAGCAGCACGAGGCACGTGTAGAGCGTGTCGTAGGCATCCTGGCGATCGGCGGGGCCGGTCTCGCCCCAGAAGCGTTCGCGGCTGCGGCGGATGTACCAGTTGTTGAGCGCGTCGAGGTAGCCGGCGACCACCTGGCAGCTGCCGGCGAGGTCGTACTCGTCCATGCAGCGCTGCACCGACTCCACCATCGCGCGCGTCTTGCCGAGCACGTAGCGATCGAGCACGGCGGTCTGGTCGCTGCGCAGCTTCGCCTGCACCCCGTCGGTGTTCGCGTAGAGCGAGAAGAAGTAGTAGGCGTTCCAGATCGGGTTCAGCACGAGGCGCACGACCTCGTGGATCTGCTTGCCGTCCTTGCTGATCTGCAGGTCGCCGCCGCGCAGGATCGGCGAGCTCATCAGGAACCAGCGCAGCGCGTCGGCGCCGGTCTTCTCGAACAGCTCGACCGGATCCGGGTAGTTGCGCAGCGACTTCGACAGCTTCTGGCCCTTGTCGTCGAGCACGACGCCGTGGCAGATCACGTTCTGGAACGGCGGCTTGTCGAACAGGCCCGTCGCCAGCACCACCAGCGTGTAGAACCAGCCGCGCGTCTGCGCGACGTACTCGACGATGAAGTCGGCCGGGAAGTGGCTCTCGAACCAGGCCTTGTTCTCGAACGGGTAGTGCACCTGCGCGAACGGCATCGAGCCCGACTCGAACCAGCAGTCGAGCACTTCCGGCACGCGCCGCATCGTCGACTTGCCGGTCGGGTCGTCGGGGTTCTTGCGCGTCAGGGTGTCGATGAACGGCCGGTGCAGGTCGGTGACCTTGACGCCGAAGTCGCGCTCGAGCTCGGCGATGGAACCGTAGACGTCGACGCGCGGATACTTCGGGTCGTCGCTCTTCCACACCGGGATCGGCGCGCC
>JBILEY010000128.1:0-12195 GCA_044351865.1 Planctomycetota bacterium
TCCTGCCGAGAGCCTCGCCGGCGGCCGCACGTTCACGCACGTCGGACCGTCGATGTTCGCGCGCGTGGCGCAGTTGGGTGGGGAAGGCAAGTTGCCCCCGGGGCAGCCGATGGCGTTCGCCGATGCGTGGTGGGTGACGCGCGAGTCGTTCGCCGAGCACTGGTTCGTCGCGTTGGTCGTGCTGGCCAGCACCCTCGCCGTGATCGCCGCCGGCTTCGTGCTCGCGCGCTACGTGCCCGCGCCGGCGACGACGTCCGGCGGCAGCGAGCCACGCACGACGACGAACCCTTCCGCGTAGCCGCGGCCGCGCTGGTGCACCAGCGAACGGTAGGCGGCGAGGCCGAGGATCGCGTGGTCGTAGGTGACGTAGTCGATCTGCGAGCGGTGCGCGCGCATGGCCGCGAGCTTCTGCTCGATCACCGCCGTCACGTCGAGCACGACGTCGGGCACGAGCGCGTTCCACACCTCGTAGCCGAGCGCCAGGCCGCGGAACGCCACCGCGTCGAGCGCCATGACGACCGCCACATGCACGGCGTGGTGGTCGGGATGGCCTTCGCGCGCCCACGGCAGGTAGACGACGTCGGGTGCGAACGAACGCAGCGCGTCGGCCGCCATCTGCGCCCCGCGCGCGAGGTCACTGGGCGACGGCACGTGGCCGTCGGGGAATCCCCAGAACACCACGTCGTCGACGCCGACCTCGGCGAGGCCCGCGCGCGACTCGTCGCGGCGCCGCGCGGCGTAGCTCGCCGGGTCGAAGCGGCGCTCGGGATCGCCGTTCCGGCCATCGGTGGCGACGATGACGCGCACGATGTCGCCTTGCGCCCGATGCCGCGCCAACGCACCGCCGGGGCCGGCGACCTCGTCGTCGGGATGCGGTGCGAACACCAACACGCGGCCGCGCGGCGGGTGCAGCAGCCGCCGCGGTTCGGGCGGCGGGGCCTCGGGCGATGGGGCCGCGGGATCGCGCATCGCCGCATGCTGCCGCAGCCAGTGCGGCCTCGCAATCGTCAGCGCGGGGCGGCCTCCGGCGCGCCGGCCGGCTGGAACTTCGTGGTGTCGCCGGCACGTGCGCAGCGCCAGCTGTCCTTGCTGGTCAGCACCGTGCGCGCGCCGTCGCCGTGCAGCCACTGCTTCGCCGCTTCGTCGCCGCGCAGGTGGCTGTCCCAGAACGCCGTCGACAGCGCCAGGATCGTGTGGTGGTGCGCTGCCTTCAGTTCACGATCGCCGCCGATCGCGCGTTCGCCGAACACCGAGTGTTGCGCACCGTCGAGCACCAGTTCGTAGCGATCGATCGTGCTCGGCAACGCCGGGAACACCACCAGGCGATCGGCGACGTCGATGTCGCCGATCGGGGCCGTGTCCTCGGTGCCGGTCATCACGAGCCACGGGATCTTCACCGCGCCGAAGGCCTTGCCGACGTCGCCAGCGCGCGGCTTGCTCGGGCTCATCGGCAGCGCCGCGTCGATGCGCGGGTCGGTCCACTTGGCGCCGAACAGCGGCATGCTCTGGCCACTGACCGCCTGCGTCGTCACCGCGCCGAACGAGTGGCCGCACATGCCGACGTGCTCGAGGTCGAGACGCGCGCGCAGCAGGTGGTCCTTCTCGCCGTTCCACACGGTCAGCTGGTCGAGCACCGCCTTCACGTCCTCGGCGCGCAGCTGCAGGTTCTTGCCCGACGCCGCCTTCTGCAGCGTCGCGTAGCGCTCGCGCGGCTTGCTGTCCTTCCACACCGCTTCGTCGCTGCCGGCGTGCTGCATCATGACGACGACGTAGCCGCGCGCCGACCAGTGCTTGCCGAGATACGGGCTGTTCTCGCAGCTGCCGCCGAGGCCGTGGCTCCACAGCACGACCGGTGCCGGGGCGGGGTCGGCGGGCAGGTAGACGCGCAGCGGGATCTGCCGCGTGCGTTCGAGGTCGTGCACGGTGAACTGGAACGACGAGCCGCGCTGTTCCGGCAGCTGCATCGGGTCGTAAGCGGCCTGGGTGGTCGCCGCCGCGGCGGTCGACGGGGCGGGGGCCTTCGGCGCCGGCGGCGTCTGCGGCAGGGCCAGCAGGGCGAACGAGAACAGGGTCGTCGTGGCGAAGAACATGCGGCCGCAGGTTGCCGCCGACGGGCCCGGCGGGGACGCGGTCGGCTCGCCGGGCGGTGGTGTTGGTCAGCGGCGGACCAGTTCCGGCGATGCCATCATGCCTTGCGCCAGTCCCGACGAGAGGCACGCGCCGTGTGCGGTCTGCGTCAGGATCTGCGGCTCGGCGGGATCGAACTCGGGCATCGCCACGAGGCGCTCGTGCATCGCCACCGACGCGATGCGCACGACCTGGCCGTCGAGGCGCTCGCCGACGCGCACGCGCTGCGGATGGTCGGTCGGCAGCGAGCTGCCGGCTGCGGCGGTCAGCAGCTGCACGACCGGCGACTCCGGACAGGTGGTCTGTGCGATGACGATCGCCTCGGCGCCGTCGGCGAGGCTGACCCGCGAGCCGATCGGGAACAGCCCGAGCGTGCGCACGAAGACCCGCAGCCAGTGCGGATCGAAGTCGCACTCGTTGCGGAACATCACCGCGTAGGCCTCGACCGGCGTCAGCGCCTTCTTGTACGGACGCACCGAGGTCAGCGCTTCGAACACGTCGCAGACGCGCACCAGGCGGCTCGAGCCGCTCGGCGACACCGGCAGCTGAGCCTTCGGATAGCCGCCGCCGTCGGGGCGCATGTGGTGGCAGAACGCGGCGCCGATGGCGCGGCGGTCGACGGTCTCGTGCTGCTCGAGCAGGATCTGCGCGCCAAGGCGCGGGTGCTGCGCCATCCACGCCCATTCGTCGGCGTCGAGGCGGCCCTGCTTGAACAGCACTTCCTGCGGCACGCGCGACTTGCCGATGTCGTGCAGCAGCGCGGCGGAACCGACCTGGACCAGCTGCTCGCGGCTGGCGCCGACTGCGCGCGCGACCTGCAGCGCCAACAGGGCGACGCGCACCGAGTGGCCGACGGTGAAGCGGTCGACGTCGTCCTGCGTCGCCAGCGCCAGCAGCATGCTCGGTTCGTCGAGATCGGCGACCGTGCGTTCGACGGCGCCGGCGGCCTGGTCGACGGCGAGCTCCTGGTCGCGGTGCGCACGCACGTGGTTCTGCTGCAGGCTGTCGGCGAGTTCCTGGTAGGTGTGCAGCGCCGCTGTGGCTTTCGCCTGGTCGAGGTTCGGCGCGATCGCCGTGCGCCGATCGTCCGGGTCCGCCGGCGAACGCAGCGTCGCGCGCACGTGCTTGATGCCGAGCGCCGACAGGGCCGCGTCGCGGTTGTTGCGGGCGAACGCCGCGCGGTTCTGCGGCAGCAGCAGCAGGTCGAGCAGCCGGTTGCACTCCTCGACGCCGAGCTGCGGCTGGAACGACAGCACGCCGATGTCGCGCTCGCTGCAGCAGCGCAGCAGCGAACGCGCCTGCAGACTCGGGCCGGCCAGCGGCGAGTCGCCGTGGAACAGGCAGTCGTCGGCGAAGCCGAGGCCGAGCGGCATGTCGACGCCGAGCTGGGCGCAGCGGCGCAGGTTGGCGGTCAGTTCGCCGACGGCGTCGAGCACGAAGCGGCTGTCGCGCGCGTGCAGCAGGCGGTTCAGCGTGGCGACGACCAGGGCGTGCGCGAAGTCGACGACGGCTGCAGCCCGCAGCGCTTTGGTGGCGGCAGTCATCTGCGGCCTCCGGGCTGCGCGTCGCGGCTTGTCGCCAGTGCCACGGCGGCGGCGACGCGGCGGCACACGTCGTCGAGCGTCTCGGTGCGGAAGCTGTCCAGCAGCGAACTCGCCAGTTCGCGCGTGGCGCGATCGAGGTCGATGTCGGGCGCGATGCCGAAGTCGCGCACCAGCAGCGCAGCGGCGCCGGCGCGGGCTTCGCTGTCGGCGGTTGTGCAGGTGTCGGTCAGGATGCCGAGGTACTCGACGTCGAGGCCGTCGTCGACGTCGAGCGGCGCCGCGGCGCCGATGCCGGTGGCGCGGATGCGGTTCGGCAGGGCCGCCAGTTCCGGCGCGGCCACCTGTTCGAGCCGTTGCTCGCCTTGCTCCGCCGGCTGGGCGATCGCCTGGTCGGGCTCGTGCAGCAGCGCCAGCATCGCCTCGGTGGTCTCGGCGAGCCGCGTCTCGAGCATGGGGTCGCAGGCGTCGAACATCGACGTCGGCAGCGACGACGCGCGCTTGACCTCGGTGCGAAGGGCCAGGCGCCACTGCGCGACGGCTTCGCCGAAGGCCGGGACGGCCTGTTGGTGGTCGAGAGGGCGCTGCGACATCGCGGTGCGTCCGCTATCGGCGAGGCGGCCGACCGCAGTGAAACCGTCGTGACGCAGGGCCGGGCGCGGCTACGGGAATCCCCGCCGGCGTCGTTGCCAGCGCTGGTTCCGCTGTCGACACTGTTCGCCCCATGGAACGCATCGGAATCGTCGCCGCCGCCCGCACGCCCATCGGCAAGTTCCTGGGCGGCTTGTCTCCGCTGACCGCCGTCGACCTCGGCGCTGCCGCCGCGCAGGCGGCCATCGCGCGCGCCGGCATCGCCCCGACCGACGTCGAGGAGATGATCCTCGGCCAGGCCCGCCAGCTCGGCTCGGGCCCGAACCCGGCGCGGCAGGTCGCGATCAAGGCCGGCTGCGGCGACGGCTGCGTGGCGACGACCGTCAACAAGGCGTGCGGCAGCAGCCTGAAGGCGATCGACCTGGCGCGGGCGGCGATCGTGCTCGACGGCAAGAAGTGCGTGGTCGCCGGCGGCATGGAGAGCATGACGAACATCCCGTTCCTGCTGCCGAACTTCCGCAACGGCTATCGCCTCGGCCACGTCGAGGTGAAGGACGGCAACTACCAGGACGGCTTCACCTGCGGCATCCTCGGCGAGCCGATGGGCATGACCGCCGAGTACCTGGCGGACGAGTACACGATCGGGCGCGCCGAGCAGGACGAGTTCGCCTTGCGTTCGCACCAGCGCGGCGAAGCGGCGCAGAAGGAAGGTCGGTTCCAGGCCGAGATCGCGCCGGTGCAGATCGCCGGCAAGAAGGGCCCGACGACGCTCGCCACCGACGAGCACGTGCGGCCCGGCGTGACCATCGCCGACCTGCAGAAGCTGCCGCCGGTGTTCCGGCCGAAGAACGGCACCGTGCACGCTGGCAACAGCTCGGGCATCACCGACGGCGGCGCTGCCTTGGTGCTGATGCCGGCGAGCGAGATCCAGCGCCGCGGCCTGCGGGCGATGGCCTGGCTCGGCGCCTCCGCGACCGCCGGCGTGCCGCCGCGCATCATGGGCATCGGCCCGGTGCCTGCGGTGAAGAGCCTGCTGGCGAAGACCGGCCGCGCGCTCGGCGACTACGACCTGGTCGAGCTCAACGAAGCGTTCGCCGCGCAGATGCTCGCCTGCCTGCGCGACCTGCCGATCGCGGCCGACCGGTTGAACGTCAACGGCGGCGCCATCGCACTCGGCCATCCGATCGGTGCCACCGGTGCCCGCATCGTCGTCACCCTGCTGCACGAACTGGTGCGGCGCGGTGGCAAGCGCGGCCTCGCCACGCTGTGCATGAGCGGCGGCATGGGCATGGCGCTCGAGTTCGAGCGCGACTGAGAACCCCGTTCTCCCGGCCACTTGGCTACGTCGTTTCGCCGCGATTCCTGCGGACGTGCAACGACGCTCCCGTGTGGCCGCTCTGCGGCGCCTTTCTCGCCAACCCGGCCCGCACTGCGGGTCGCCCCGACCTCCGGCATGAAGACCTCCCGTTCGCTCCTGCTCTCCGCCCTGCTGTTGCTGCCCGCGTGCGCGCTCGCCCGCCAGGACACCAACGAGCCGCTCGACGCCGAACTGATCCGTTCGCTGCAGCCCGGCAAGACCACCGCGCGCGACGTCGTCGAGCGCCTCGGCGCGCCGACCGAAGTCGTCCAGCTCGGCCGCCGCACCGCCTACCGCTACGACGCGTCGGCGACGAAGAGCACGGTGCTGTTCCTGCTGCTGATCAACTTCGGCAACCAAGACACGCGCACCGACCGCCTGTGGGTGTTCTTCGACGAGAACAACATCCTGACGCACCACGGCGCCTGGTACGGCACGCACCGGCCGCAGTACGCGATGCCCTGGGAGGACGTGCACGAGGCCTCGGACAACGCCGAGGCCGATGCCGAGCGCCCGGGAGTCGGCAAGTGAAGGGCGCCGCCGCCCTCCTGCTCGCCACGCTGGCGGCCGGCTGCGTGCAGGGCGAGTACAACCGCATCTGCGTCGACGAGCCGCTGCGCGAGGAGCTGACGGCACCGCTGCGCCCCGGCGTGGACACGCTGGGGCAGTGCCTCGCGCGATTGGGCGCCCCACACCGCGTGTTCGAGTACCGCGTCGGCCAGGATGGCATGTCCGGGGCGGCGCTGCTGTGGATATGGCGCGAAGCCGCGGGTTGGGGCATCGAGGTGTCGGGCGGCAGCGAGGAGGCCTCGGGCAGCTTCTCGTTCAACCTGGCCGACACCGATTTGCCCGGCTGCGTGCTGTGGTTCGGGCCGGATCTGGTGCTCGAACGGTGGCAACGCGGCACGCTGGGCGACCTGATGCCAGGGCGCCAGCGGCCGAGTCCGCAGCTGGCGGATTGAGCGCGCTTCCGCGATTTCGGCGCGGCCGGTATGACGCAGGCTTCCTGCGGTACTAGCTGCGCCCATGCCACGACTCCTGCTGTCGCTCGCCGTCCTGTTGTCGATCGCGTTCGCCGCCGTTGCCCAGATCCCGGGCGTGCGCGTCGACCTGTATCCGCGTTCGCTGGTGACCGCCAACGGCACCGTCGACGTGCGCATGGTGATCCTGGCCGAGCTCGATGCCGAGCTGCCGGCCGAGCTGGTCAGCGGCGTGCAACTGCAGGTCAAGGTCGACGACAACCCGGGGCCGGCGGTGCGGCAGCCGGGCAAGGGCGGGCCGGTTTCGGTCACCGCCAACACCCGCATCGAGCGCCTGCTGAAGTTCCCGGCGGCGACGTTCCTGACCAACGGCGAACTGCAGCAGACGGCGACGGTGTCGCTGACGTGGGAAGGCGTGCCGGGCGCGAACTGCACGTTCCGCGTCGCGCCGGATCCGAGCCGCGTGCGCTTCGACTCGCTCGACCTGGCGAAGACGCAGGTCGTGCTGGTCACCGACTACGGCGAGATGCTGCTGCAGTTCCGGCCCGACAAGGCGCCGAAGCACGTCGAGAGCTTCGTCAAGCTGAGCCTGCAGGGGTTCTTCGACGGCACCAAGTTCCACCGCGTCATCAGCGACTTCATGATCCAGGGCGGCTGCCCGCTGACCAAGAACGACGGCCAGATCGCCGAGTGGGGGCAGGGTGGCCCGGGCTACACGCTGAACGCCGAGTTCAACGACCTGCGCCACCTGCGCGGCACGCTGGCGGCCGCGCGGCGCGGCAACGACTACAACTCGGCCGGCTCGGGCTTCTACATCTGCCACAAGGACGCGCCGCAGCTCGACGGTGGCTACACGGTGTTCGGCAACCTGGTGCAGGGCGCCGACACGCTCGATCGCATCGCGCGGGTGCCGGTCGGCGGCCCGACCAACTCGCTGCCGCTGCAGCCGGTGGTCCTCTACCAGGCGATCGTGCTGCCGGTGCTGAAGAAGTAGGCCGGCGCAGTGCGTACCGAGGCCGCCGGCGGCGAAGAAGTGGCCTGCGCGCGCTCGCGCGAGGGCCGGCTTTGCGGCAGGATCCGCGCATGACCATCGACCTCGACCAGACCGACTACGCGACCGTCGAAGCGGCGATCGTCACCAGCAAGGGCACGATGGTGGCGACGTTCTTCCCCGAGCAGGCGCCGCGCCACGTGCGCAACTTCCTGACGTTGGCGCGGCAGGGTTTCTACGACGGCGTGGCGTTCCATCGCGTCGCCCGCAACTTCGTGGTCCAGGTCGGCTGCCCGCACAGCAAGCGCTCCGCGACCGGCATCCCCGGTACCGGCGGCCCCGGCTACACGGTGCCGGCCGAGTTCAGCGACCTGCCGCACCACCGCGGCGTGCTGTCGATGGCGCGCGGCCCGGACGTCAACTCCGGCGGCTCGCAGTTCTTCGTCGTGCTGGCCGACCACGCGCGGCATCTCGACGGGCAATACTCCGTGTTCGGCAAGCTCGAGGAAGGCCTCGACGTGCTGGACGCGATCGGCAGCGTCGACTGCGACTTCGGCCCGACCGGCGAACGCAGCAAGCCGAAGGAGCGCGTCGACATCCTGCGCATCGAGCTGCGGCCGCGGCAGCAGCGCGAGCCGGTGGGCGAGGCGAAGGACGCGGCGGCGGGCAAGGAGATGGAGCAGGAGAACTGACATGAGCGTCGACCTGAACTCGCTGCAGAACGTGCAGCTCGTGCGCGAGGGCCACCTCGCGATCGTCACCGTCAACCGCCCCGCCAAGCTCAACGCGCTCGACGGGCAGACCATCGCCGAGCTCGACGCGGTGTTCCTGGCCCTCGACGGCGACGCCAGCTGCGGCGCCATCGTGCTGACCGGAGCCGGCGAGAAGGCGTTCATCGCTGGCGCCGACATCTCGGTGCTGGCGAAGCAAGGCGTGCTCGACGGCAGCGACAACGCTCGCGCCGGCCAGCAGCTGACGCTGCGCATCGAGAACAACAAGAAGCCGGTGCTGGCCGCGATCAACGGCTTCGCACTCGGCGGCGGCCTCGAGATGGCGCTCGCCTGCGACGTGCGCTTCGCCAGCAAGACCGCGAAGCTCGGCCTGCCCGAAGTGTCGCTCGGCATCATCCCGGGCTACGGCGGCACGCAGCGCCTGGCGCGTTTGTGCGGCACCGGCACGGCGCTGCAGCTGATCCTGACCGGCGACCCGGTGACCGCCGACGAAGCGATGCGCGTGGGCCTGGTCAACGGCGTGTTCGAACCCGGCGAACTGCTGGCGCAGGTGAAGGCGATCGCGCTGAAGATGGTGTCGCGCGGCCCGACCGCGCTGGCGCTGGCGAAGCAGGCGGTGCGCCGCGGCGTGCACCTGTCGATGCAGGACGGGCTCGCACTCGAGGCCGACCTGTTCGGTGCGATCAGCAGCACCGCCGAGATGAAGGAGGGCATGGCCGCCTTCCTCGAGAAGCGCAAGCCGAGCTGGCTTCGCGCGTGAACGATGCCGCCGCGGCTCTGCCGTTCGCAGCGCTGCAAGCAGCGCCGGACGATCGGCCGCTGGCGCTGCTGCACAGTGGCGGGGCCGGGCCGACGTGGCTCTGCACCGATCCGGTCGCCGAGCTGACGCTGCCGGCCGGGGCGCACGCCGGCGCCTTCGCCAGGCTCGACGCGTTCTTGCGCCAGCATCGCGAACGCCGCGTCGTCGGCTGGCTCGGCTACGACCTCGGCCTCGACGTCGAAGCGTGGCCGGTGCAGCTCGCCGACGACTTCCCGGTGCCGGTGCTGCACGTCGCCGCCTACGCGACGGTGCGCGCGTTCGAACCGGCCCCAGCACCGCCCGCTCCACCGGTCGCCGCCGCCACCACGCTGCGTGCGCACATCGGCCAACGCGACTACGAACGACGCGTCGCCGCCGTGGTCGAGCACATCCGCGCCGGCGACATCTTCCAGGCCAACCTGACGCAGCCGTTCACCGCCGACTGGCGTGGCGACCCGCGCACGCTGTTCTGGCGGCTGTGCCACGCCAGTCCAGCACCGTTCGCCGCCTACGTCGCCGACGGCCAGGGCACCGCGGTGCTCAGCAGTTCGCCGGAGGAGTTCCTCTGGCGCGAACACGACCTCGTGCGCACGCGGCCGATCAAGGGCACGCGCCCGCGCGGCACCACGGCTGCCGCCGACGACGCGCTGCTCGCCGAACTCGTGCACAGCGAGAAGGACCTCGCCGAGCTGGCGATGATCGTCGACCTGCTGCGCAACGACCTCGGCAAGGTGGCGACGATCGGTTCGGTGCAGGTCGGGCCGTTCCCCGAACACGGCACCTTCGCGCAGGTGCACCACCTGCACACGACGGTGCAAGCGCAGCTGCGGCCCGGCACCAGCCACGTCGACCTGCTGCGCGCCACGTTCCCCGGCGGCTCGATCACCGGCTGTCCGAAGCTGCGTTGCCTCGAGATCCTCGAGCGGCTCGAGGTCGCGCGCCGCGGCGTCTACACCGGCGCGATCGGCTGGTTTGGCCCCGGCGACACGATGCACCTGAACATCGCGATCCGCACGCTGGTGCACCGCGACGGGCGCCTGCGCGGCAACGCCGGCGGTGGGGTCACCGCCCTCAGCGATCCGCACGGCGAGTGGCGCGAGACGCTGACCAAGATGGCCGGGCTCGAACGGGCGCTGCAGGCGCGCATCGAGTTCCCGGACGACGGCGACGGCGAAGCCGGCACCGGAGCGAACGCATGAGCACCTGGATCGACGGCCACTTCGTCGGCGAGCAGAAGCTGCCGGTGCGCACGGGGCTGGCGCCGTTCGAGACGATGGGGGCCGTGCACGGCGACGTGCCACTGTGGCCGCACCACCTCGCCCGGCTGCAAGCGAACGCTGCCCGCCTCGGCTTGCCGTTCCGCCCCGATGCTGCCTTGCACCAGGCCGCGCGCGAACTGCTGCGCCAGGACGACCAAGGCGACGGCGTGCTGCGCCTGCTGCTGCTGCCGAGCCACGACGGGGTGCACACGGTGCTGACGACGCGGCCACGTTCGCCGACCAAGGTCGTGCAGCTGCTGCCGACGGTCGTAGAGCGGCCGGCCTCAGCGCCGCCCGGCGACGTCAAGGCCGAGCCGCGCGCGTTCTACGACCTCGTGCGCCAGCAGGCGCAGGACGGCGGCGCCGACGACGGGCTGGTGGTGGCGCCGGATGGTCACGTGCTGGAGACGGCACTCGGCAACCTGTGGCTGCGCGCGCCCGACGGCTGGGTGACGCCGCCGCTCGACGGGCGCGTGCTGCCGGGCATCGCGCGCGCCTTGCTGCTGGCCGAAGCCCGTCGCCGCGGCGTCGCCGTGCACGAACGCGCGGTCGGCCTCGGCGACCTGCACGCGGCGTCGGCGCTGGCGCACAGCAATGCGGTCTACGGGCCGCGGCCGGCGCGCCTCGTCGGTGCGGATCCCACCGGCGCGCCCGCCATCGTCGCGTTGGTCGACAGCGAACTGGGCGCGCTGTGGCGCGCCGCGACATCGGGCTAAGGAACGGGGCCCGCAGCTGCCGATGGCATCGGCATGACGAAGTCGGCCCCTTCGGCGGCAAGCGCCGCCACCGTGGTGCGGGAAGTGCGCCCGTTCCTGTTCCTCGATCCGGCTCCGGCCCCGGTGCACGTGACGATCGCGCCCGCGACCCGCGAACGCCTCGAACGCATCGCCGTGGCCGAGATCCCGCAGCTCGTGCGCTCGATCGTCGACTACACGATCGCGCTGCAGAACCGCCGCGCGCTCGAACGCGGCAACCCGCAACCGATCTCGCTCGCCGTGCTGAACCGCCGCCGCCGCGCCGCGCGTTCGTGGCTGCTGGCGATCCTCTCGGGGGCGACGGACGCGGCGACGCTGCACACGGTGACGACGCAGTGGCTGCCGGTGCTGTGCGCGGCTGGGCTGGTGCCGACGCGATTGGAGCGGCCGGCGCGGCGGCTGGTGGAGTTCGTGCGCGGGGCCTTGGCGGCGTGCCTCTACGACGAAGCGGCCGACAACCTGCTGCCGCAGGCGAAGGCGCAGCACGTCGTCGAGACGACGCTGTCGTGCCATCTCGCGGCGATCCTGCGCGCGAGTGCCGTGACGACGACCACGAACTGATCCGGGCGCCGAGCTGGTCGGGGCGCGCCCTCGTCAGCGCGCCGGCTTCTTCGCCGGCTCGGCGGTCGCAGCTGCCTGCGCCGCCAGCGCCAGAGCCGCCGCTGCGCGCAGCCGCTTGCCGTCGGCTGCCGGCAGGTCGACCAGGACCCGCTCCTTGCCGTCGTCGCCGCGTTCGACCAGCTTGTCGGGGAACTTCGTCACGTCGCCGCCGCACATCGTCGCGAACAGCACGCAGGCGGCGACGTAGCTGCCCGCCACGTTCGGGTGGCTGCCGTCGGCTTCGTGCAGCGGCAGCGGCTTCGTTTCGGCGAGCAACGTGCGCCACGCTTCGCCGACTGGCGCCAGCAGGCCGCCGCCGTCCTGCCACGCGCGCAGGTACTCGCTGGTCAGCTTCGTCTGGTCGTCCGGCGTCGCCGCCCGCGCCCAGGTCGCATACCAGATCGGCGTCGTCTTGCGTTCGTGGGCCTGCGCCGCGAACTTCGCCGCGAACTCGTGCAGCAGCG
>JBILEY010000548.1:0-3467 GCA_044351865.1 Planctomycetota bacterium
GTCGACGTGTTCGTCGGCCTCGGCGTCGACAAGGTGCGCCTGACCGGCGGCGAGCCGCTGCTGCGCGCCGACCTGCCGGTGCTGGTGCGCATGCTGGCGGACCGCCCCGCCATCCGCGACCTGGCGCTGACCAGCAACGGCGTGCTGCTGCGCGAACACGCCGCGGCGCTGCGGGCGGCCGGCCTGCACCGGCTGACGGTCAGCCTCGACACGCTCGAACGCGAGACGTTCCGCCTGCTGTCGCGGCGCGACGACCTGCCGCGTGTGCTCGACGGCATCGCCGCCGCTGCCGAAGCGGGCTTCACCGAACTGAAGCTCGACACCGTCGTCATCGCCGGCGTCAACGACGGCGAGCTGCCAGCACTGCTCGACTTCGCGCGCGGCCACCGCGCCGAGCTGCGCTTCATCGAGTACATGGACGTCGGCGGCGCCACGCATTGGCGGCTCGATCGCGTCGTCTCGCGCGCCGAGATGCTGGCCCGCCTGCAGCGCGCCTACGGGCCGATCCGCGAGCTGCCGCGCACCGACAGTGCACCGGCGGATCGCTTCGTGCTGCCCGACGGCACCACGTTCGGCATCATCAGCTCGGTGACGCAGCCGTTCTGTCGCAGCTGCGATCGCGCGCGCCTGACCGCCGACGGCATGTTCTACACGTGCCTCTACGCGCGCACCGGCACCGACCTGCGCGCTCCGCTGCGTGGCGGCGCCGACGACGCGGCGCTGCGCACGCTGCTGCAAGCGACGTGGAACGGGCGCAGCGACCGCGGTGCCGAAGAACGCGCGGCGCTGCCCGACCGCCAGCCGCTGGCGCCGGCATCGGCGCTGCGCACCGACCCGCACCTCGAGATGCACACGCGCGGCGGCTGACGTCTGGCCCGCGATCAGCCCGTGGCTTCTTCGGCGTAGCGGCGCAGCCGTTCGGCCAGCGTGTGGCAGGCCACGACGAACAGCACGATCGCCATCGCCGGGAAGAACCAGCTGTGCCAGACGCCGAGCACGATCTGCTCGTTGCCCTGGCGCAGCATCGCACCCCACGACGCCAGCGAGCCGCGCGGGCCGATGCCGAGGAACGACAACGTCGACTCGGCGACGACCGCGGCGGCCAGACAGAACGCGGCGGTGACACCGACCTGGCTCAGGACCTGCGGCAGCAGATGGTGCGTCAGGATGCGCCACTCCGACTGCCCCAGGCCCCGCGCGACCAGCACGAAGTCGCGTTCGCGCAGGCTCAACACCGCACCGCGCACGATGCGCGCGAAGCTGGTCCAGAACATCGCGGCCATCACCAGCACGCACCAGTGGCGCGAGTTGCCGAGGAACGCCGCCGCGAACAGCAGGAACAGCAGCGTCGGGAAGCACAGGAACAGCTCGATCGTGCGCAGCACCAGCACTTCGACGACGCCGCGGCGGTAGCCGGCCCAGGCGCCGAGCAGCGTGCCGACCAGCATGCCGAGCAGCACCGCGGGCAGCGCCAGCTCGGCGACGGTCGAGGTGCCGTGCACGACGCGCGCGAGCACGTCGCGGCCGGTGTCGTCGTTGCCGAACGGATGCGCGAGACACGGGCCGAGGCGATCGCGCAGCGGGTCGACTTCGTTCGGCCCGTACGGCCACGGCGGCATCCACGCGAAGTCGTCGGCGTCGCTCGGCAACTGCGCCCACCACTGCTTCCACGACAGATCGCCGGGACCGACCGGCGGCGTGCCGACGAGGTCGGCGAACGCCGGGAACGACCAGGTGCCGCCGACGCGCGCGACCAGCGGCACGTCGTTGGCTAGCAGCGGCGCGAACAGCCCGACGAACAGCATCGCGGCGACGAACCAGGCCGACAGGCCTCGCCACCACGGCGTCGTCACGACGACGGCGGGCCCGGCGGCCGGCGTCGGTGCGTTCGTGCTCGGCGACGGAGCGGCGGCAGAGCTCATGGTTGCAGGCGAACGCGCGCGTCGACGGCGCGGTGCAAGACGTCGGACAACAGCAACGACAGCAGCGTGACCACCGAACCGATGACGACCAGCGCCATCAGCAGCGGCTGGTCCTGCTGCATCACCGCCTGGTAGGCGAGGTGGCCGAACCCGTCGAGCGCGAACATGTTCTCGACCACGATCGAGCCGCCGACCAGCATCGGCAGCAGGCTGCCGGCCAGTGTCGCGACCGGCGCACAGCCGTGCCGCAGCAGGCGCCAGGCGACGACCTCGCGTTCGACGCCGAGGGCCCGCAGGTTCTGCAAGAACGGCGCCCGCGCCGTCGTCGCCACCGAGTCGCGCACGAAGCGCACGACCAGCGCCAGCGGCCCGAGCGACATGACCACGACCGGCAGCACCAGGTGCCAGGCGAAGTCGAGGATCTGCCACGGCAACGTCCACGCCTCGGCGCCGGGCGAGCGCAGACCGTTGGCGGGGAACCACGGCAACCAGACGACGCTGAAGGCCAGCGTCAGCAGCGTCGCCAGCAGGAACTCCGGCACGCCGGCGCCGACCAGCAGCAGGGCCGAGCCGATGCGATCGCGGCGGCCGCCCGCGCGCATGCCGAGCCACGCGCCGAGCGCCGTGCCGCCGAGGACCGCGACCAGCAGCGACAAGGCACCGAGCCAGAGCGTCACCGGCAAGGCCTTGCCGAGCCGTTGCCACAAGGCGGCATCGTCGCCGCCCGGGCCGGCGAAGCGCAGCGTCGCGGCGTTGCCGAGCCACGCGAGGTAGCGATCGAGCAGCGGCAGGCTCTGGTGCGTGACCGGATCGACCATGCCGTAGTGGACGCGCAGCCGCAGCAGCGCTGCTTCGCGCGACGAACGATCGCCGTAGGCCTCGGTGGCGACGGAGCGTTCGAGTTCGACGTCGGCGCGATCGACCGGCGCCTGATCCAGCACGGCGAAGGTGACGAAGGTGATCCCCACCAGCGTCATCAGCACCCACAGCAGACGGATCAGCAGCCAGCGCCGCATGGTTCAGCGCCCCAGGATCACCGCGAGGATCGCCGCGCGCGTGTCCATCCAGCAGACGAGCGGGTCGCTGCCGCGCTCGTATTCGAGCGTCAGGATCGGCAGCCCGAGGGTGTTGCCGACCCACGAACCGAGCGAGCCCGGTGTCGGCGGGATGTGGCGCGAGTCCTTCACGCGGTAGCCCGAGCGCTGCGCGAACAGTTCCGCCTCGTCGAGGGCCGGCCCGTCGAAGTTGATGAAGTGGTCGCCGCGCCACGCGTGCGCGACGATCACCAGGTGCGGCCGTTCGTCGAGGATCAGGTCGTGCAGCGCCTTCGCCTCGGGCTGGTCGAGCGGCGTGCGGCCGAAGTTGGGTCCGGCGAGGAAGTTCTTCGCCGGATAGTTGCGGTTGAGGTCGACGCCGCGCGCATTGCCGCGCGTGTCGGCGACGGCACCGTCGGGATTGACGTCCTCGAGGATCGTCAACGTCACCTCGCTGGTGGCACCGGGCAGGTCGAGGAACGCGTACGGCAGCTCCTGGGTCGCGATCTTG
>JBILEY010000129.1:0-12173 GCA_044351865.1 Planctomycetota bacterium
CGCGACCATCGACTTCGTCGCCACCGGGCAACCGTCGCTGCCGTCCAACGGCACGCTGAACGGCGTCCCGGTGACGCTCGCCGGCCAGTCGCCAGCGCCACCGCCGCTGCAGCCGAAGCCGGCCCCGCTGTGGCCCGAGCGCGTGTTCTCGCCGTACGTCGACGCCACCGCGTGGCCGCCGTTCGACCTCGTCGGGACCGCGCAGCAGCGCGGCGTGCGCTTCTACAACCTCGCGTTCGTCGTCGCGCGCTCCCCGACCGACGCGACGCCGAGCTGGGGCGGCTACCACGACGTCGCGAGCGGCTACCTGCTGCCGGAGATCAACGCGCTGCGCACGCTGCGCGGCGACGTCATGGTGTCGTTCGGCGGTGCTTCCGGCAGCGAACTGGCCGCGGTCGCGACCAGCGTGGCGCAGCTGCAGGCGGCCTACCAGCTGGTGATCGACACCTACGGCCTCACCCACGTCGACTTCGACATCGAAGGCGTGTGGCTCGCGCACCCGACGTCGATCGCGCGGCGTTCGCAGGCGATCGCCGGCCTGCAGGCCGCGGCCGCGGCCGCCGGTCGCACGCTGAAGGTGTGGTTCACGCTGCCGGTGCTGCCGAGCGGGCTGACGCTCGACGGCCGCAACGTGCTGGCGTCGGCGCTGCAGCACGGCGTCGTGATCGACGGCGTCAACGTCATGGCGATGGACTACGGCAGCAGCGCCGCGCCGAACCCGCAGGGCAACATGGGGAACTACGCGGTGCAGGCGGCGCAGGCGACGAAGGCGCAGCTGCAGGGGCTCTACCAGCAAGCCGGCCAGAACCCGAGCGACGCCGCGCTGTGGCGCAAGGTCGGCGTCACGCCGATGGTCGGCGTCAACGACGTCGCCAGCGAAGTGTTCACCCAGGCCGACGTCGCGGTGCTGTCGACGTTCGCGCAGCAGCAGGGCCTCGGCCTGCTCGCGTTCTGGTCGATGAACCGCGACGTGGCGTGCGAGCCCCTCGTGCAGCAGCATCGCGCAGCAGCCGTACGAGTTCACCGGCCTGTTCCTGCCGTACACCGCGCCGGCCTTCGCCGATCTCGGCCTCGGCCTCGCCGGCGCCGCCGGCGTGCCGGTGCTGACCGGCGGCGGCACGCTGCAGCCGGGCGGGCCGTTCACGCTGCGCGTCGACCAGGTGGCGCCGAACCACGCCTGCGTGTTCGTGCTCGGTGCATCGCGCGTCGACGTGCCGCTGTTCGCGTTGACGCTGGTGCCATCCCCCGAGCTGCCGGTGTTCGCCGTCGCCGACGCGCTCGGCAGCGCGCAGTGGACCGTGCCGTGGCCGGCGGTGCCGCACCGCAGCGAACTCTGGCAGCAGGTCGTCGTGCTCGACCCTTCGGCGCCGTTCGGCTTCGCCGCGTCGAACGGCCTCTACGCGATCGCGCCGTAGCGGGCGGCGGCGCCACCGCCCTTGCCCCGCCGGCACCATTTCGTCGCCGACGGCAGGAAGCGCTCCTGGCCGCGGCTATCGTGCGGGGACCATGCCCGCGCCCGACCCGAGTCGCCTGCGCCATCTGTTCGACGCCGCGATGGAACGACCGGCCGCCGAGCGTGCGGCCTACGTGGCGTCGAGCTGCCGCGGCGACACGGCGCTGCAGCAGCGCCTGCTCGCCATGCTGGAGGCGGCCGACGACGAGCGCTTCCTGGTCGCTCCGACCTCGGGTGCGCGCGCCGGCGCTGCCACCACCGACAGCGCGCCGATCGGCGAAGACGTCGGCGCGCGCATCGGACCGTACACGCTGTTGCAGCAGCTCGGCGAAGGTGGCTTCGGCCGCGTGTTCCTCGCGAAGCAGGACGAGCCGGTGGCGCGCCAGGTGGCGCTGAAGGTGGTCAAGGCCGGCATGGACACGCGCCAGGTGGTGGCGCGGTTCGAGCAGGAACGGCAGGCGCTGGCGCTGATGGACCATCCGCACATCGCGCGCGTGATCGACGCCGGTGCCACCGCCGCCGGTCGCCCCTACTTCGTCATGGACCTGGTGCGCGGGCTGCCGATCGTCGCCTACTGCGACCGCGACCAGCTGACCGTCGAAGCGCGGCTCGCGATCTTCGTGCAGGTCTGCGACGCCGTGCAGCACGCGCACGGCAAGGGCGTGATCCACCGCGACCTGAAGCCCAGCAACGTGCTGGTGACGATGCAGGACGGCCACCCGCACGCCAAGGTCATCGACTTCGGCGTCGCCAAGGCGACGGCGCAGCCGCTGACCGACAAGACGCTCTACACCGAGCAGCGGCAGGTGATCGGCACGCTGCAGTACATGAGCCCCGAGCAGGCCGAAGGTTCGCTCGACATCGACACGCGCACCGACGTCTACGCCCTCGGCGTGCTGCTGTACGAACTGCTGACCGGCTCGACGCCGTTCGACCGCACGGCGCTGCGCGCGAGCGAACTCGGCGAGCTGCAGCGTGTGCTCCGCGAGCACGCACCACAGCGTCCGTCGCAGCGCGTGACCAGCGCCGCCGAACGGCTGCCGACGCTGGCGGCACAGCGCCGCACCGACGAACGGCGGCTGCCGAGCCGGCTGCGCGGCGAGCTCGACTGGATCGTCATGAAGGCGATCGAGAAGGACCGCACGCGCCGCTACGACACGGCGGCGGCGCTCGGCCTCGACGTGCAGCGCCACCTGCGCGGCGAAACGGTGCTGGCGGCACCGCCGAGCACGGGCTACCGGCTGCGCACGTTCGTGCGCCGCAACCGCGTGCTGGTCGGCGCCGCCGCGGCCGTGACCCTGACGCTGGTGCTCGGCGTCGTCGGCACGTCGCTGGCCCTGGTGCAGGCAGTGCACGAGCGGCAGCGGGCCGACCTCGCCACCGCAGCCGAGCGCGAGGCGCGCACGGTGGCGCAGCAGAACGAGCAACAGGCGACGGCGGCGGCCGAACGCGCCCTCTTGGCGCAGCGCGACGAAGCGACGGCCCGGCGCCGCGCCGAGCGCATCCGCGACTTCGTGGTGTCGACGCTGCGCACCAGCGACGCGAGCGAAGAAGGCGGTCGCGAGGACACGACGATCCTCGAGGCGATGGACGCCGCGATCGCCGAAGTCGACTCGCCGGCGTTCGCCGACGATCCGGCGGCGGCCGCGGACCTGAAGCTGACGATCGCCGGCATCCTGCGCGTCAACGGCCGCATGGCGGCGTCGCTGCAGCAGGCCGAGCAGGCCCTGGTGCTGCTGCGGTCCGTGCATCCGGGCGACCACCTCGACGTCGCCGCCGCCATCAACGACGTCGCGCGCGCCGCCGAGCGCCTCAACCGCCGCGACGAAGCCGAGCGGCACTTCCGCGAAGCGTTGGCGATGTACGAACGCCTGCTGCCGGGCGACAACGGGCACACGGCGGCCTTGCGCAACAACGTCGGCGAGATGCGGAACCTGCGCGGCCGGCCCGACGAGGCGTTGCCGTATCTCGAGCAGGCGGTGGCGATGTACCGGCGCCTCGGCCCCGACCACGAGCGGCCGCTGGCGCTGTGCCTCGACAACGTGGCGAAGGCGAAGGAATCGCTCGGCGACGCGGCGGCAGCCCTGCCGCTGCAGCAGCAGGCCGTCGACATGCTGCGTCGCCACACCCGCGGCGACCATCCGAGCCTCGCGGTGGTGCTGAACAACCTCGCGGTGCTGGAGGCCAAGGTCGGCGACGACGACAAGGCCGACGCGCTGTTCCTCGAAGCGCTGTCGATGCGCCAGCGCATGTTCCAGGGCGACCATCCGGTCGTCGCCGAAGGGCTGCTCAACCTGGCGATGCTGCGCACGAGCCGCGGCCGCGCCGCCGCCGCGGTCGACCTGCTCGAGCAAGGCGTCGCGATGAACGCCCGGCTCTATCCCGGCGACCATCCGATGGTCGCGCACGGTCTGCTGACGCTCGGCTCGACGCGGCTCGCGCTCGGCGACGCGATCGCCGCCGAGAAGGCCTGCGACCGCGCCGTCGCGATGCACCGCGCGTTGTTCGCAGGCGACCACATCGGCACCGCGATGAGCCTCGCCGGCCGCGCCCGCGCACGCGCCGCGCAGCCGGCCAGCGCCGCCGCCGCGACCGCCGACTTCGTGGAGGCGACGGCGATGCTGCACCGCCTGCCCGAAGGTCCGCAGCCGCTGCGCCAGGTGCTGTGGCACTCGGCCCAGCACCGGCTCGCCACGGGCGATGCCACCGGTGCCTTGCCCGAGCTCGAGGAACTGCTGCAGCTCGGCACCAAGGCTCTCGCGCCGGACTCGCCGTGGCTCGCGCGCTACCGCGAAGCACTCGCCACCTGCAAGGAGCAGCTGGCGAACGCCCCGCGCTGACGGCGCCGAGAGCCTTCAGTCCCTGCGCCGGCCGCGCAGCCGCCGCCACCACACCCGCACGCGCGTGCGCAACGCGCCGAGCCACCGGCGCACCGCCTGGTAGGTGCGCAGGGAACGCACGTAGGCGTAGACGCGATCGCGCAGCCGCGTGAACCCCTCGTACAGCCGCCGGAACCAGCCGATCTGCAGCAGGGCTGGCCGCGTCAGCGTGAACAGGCGCGCCAGCACGGCCGTGCCGACCAGCTTGCCGACGACGAAGACGACGACGCCGGCCCAGAACCGGCCGGTGCCGAACAGCCACAAGCCGAGCACCTTGATCGGCAGCATCAGCAGCCACGGCACGACGAACGCCGCCATCGCCGCCTTCGGCCCAAGGCGCTGGATGCGCGCTTCGAGGCCGCGGAACACCGGCAGGCGCGCGACCCACTTCGTCAGCGCGACGAGCCCGTCCCACACCCACTCCTCGAGCACGAGCCACAGCGCCGCGACGACGGCGAAGACGCCGCGCAGCAGGCGGCGCGGCCAGCCAAGTCGTCGTTCGGATTTCGCGTGCGAGGTCACGAGGTGCAGGTCGTTCGCCGGCGCAGAGGCGGCATGATGCCGGCATGGACTCGCACGACAAGGAACCGGTCAATCTCGTCGAGAAGAACCCCGACGGCACGTTCACCAAGGAGACGCTCCTGCGGGCGGTCAAGGCGCTGAAGAAGCGCATCAAGCTGACGCGCCTCGACGACGAGTCGCGGCTCGGCCACGACGCGATGAGCAAGGGCGGCCACTCCGGCATCATCGCGGTCAGGCCGCCGACGCAGTATCCGGCCGAGGTCTGGCAGGCGCTCGAGCAGAAGGGCCGCGTGCGCATCGACCGCAACGGCCTCGTCGAGCTGATCGAGCAGCCGAGCAATCCATGAGCCGGAGCGAGCCCGCGCGATAGCATCCGCCGCATGCCCTCGTCGCGCGCCCGCAGTCGTCCTTCCACCCAACCGAACGTGCGGCGTCGCTGGCGAGGACTGGCGAGGTTCGCGTCCACCACGCTGCTGGTGGCCCTCGCCGCGTGCAGCAGTGCTCGCCCCGCGAACCCCGAGCCCGCGAGCACCGGCCCGGTGCTGATCGCGACCTGGCCGTTCGGCAAGATCGCCACCGACCTGGCGCTGGCGAAGCTCGCCAACGGCGGCTCGCGCCTCGACGCGATCGAGACCGGCATCCGCGAAGTCGAACGGCAGAGCTGCGACGGCTCGGTCGGCCTCGGCGCCAGGCCAAACGCCGCCGGCTACACGCAGCTCGACGCCTGCATCGTCGACGGCCCTGGACGGCGCTCCGGCAGCGTCGCCGGACTCGAGGGCATCGTGCATCCGATCAGCGCCGCGCGTGCTTTGCTCGAACACGGCAAGCACGCGATGCTGGTCGGCGAAGGCGCCCGCTGGTTCGCGCTCGACCACGGGATCGCGTCGGTGCCGATCGACGACCTCATGGCGAAGAAGCAGGCGTGGCTCGCGCGCGACCGTTCGCAGGAACCGAAGACGAGCGGCCACGACACCGTCACCCTGTTGCTGCGCGCCGCCGACGGCCACCTCGCCGGCGGTTGCTCGACCAGTGGCTCGGCCGGCAAGCTGCCCGGCCGCGTCGGCGACTCGCCGATCTTCGGCGGCGGCCTGTTCGTCGACGACGAGGTCGGCGCCGCCGGCGGCACCGGCATCGGCGAGAACATCATGCGCTACGCCGCGACCTGCCTGATCGTCGAACGCATGCGCAGCGGCATGTCGCCGCAGGAGGCCTGCGAGGACGTGGTGCACCACATCGCCCGGCAGGACCCGCGTGGGTACCAGCTCGACGTCAGCTTCATCGCCATCGACAAGCAGGGCCGCGTCGGCGCCGCGTCGTCGAACGCGAAGTTCCCGTTCGCGGTGACGACCACGACCGGCAGCCGCGTGCTCGAAGTGCAGCCGGTGAAACCGCGCTGACGCCGCGTTCGGTCCCGCTTGCCGGCTTGCAATCGGGCCGGCGGCTGCCGATCGTCGCTGCCATGCAGACAGGCCCTCGTTCCTGCCGTTCGTTCGTCCTCGCCGCCACCGCGCTGATCGCCGTCGCCGCTTGCAGCAAGGGCGGCCCGCCCGACCCGAAGAACCGCGTCGTGCCGTGGTCGTACGGCCCCACGACCGCCGACGCGACGAACGAACACCTGATCGCGACCGGCACCAAGGGCGGCGCCAAGCTCAGCGTCGGCTGGCAGTGCCGACTGCAGGACGGCAAGGCGCTGCTGGTCCAGCCGTACCAGCTGTCGACCTCGCACCCGATGTTCGACAAGGTCGTGCTCAGCATCGGCCTCTACGACAAGGCCGACCAGTTGCTGACGCGCGTGCAGAGCGAGCCGATCACGAAGGACACGAAGGGCTTCACGTTCCCGGTCGACGAAGCCATGGCGGCGAAGCTGGCGACGCTGACGTTCTTCTACGTCGCCAAGTGACGACGACGCCGCAGATCCCCCGCCGCACGCTGATCCTCGGCGCCAACTCCGCGATCGCCGCCGAGGTCGCCGCCTTGTGCGCGGCGCGCGGCGACCGCCTGTTCCTGGTCGGCCGCGATCCGCACAAGCTGCAGGCGCTGGTCGCTTCGCTCGGCGCGGCCGTCGTCGGCGACGCCGCCGTCGACTTCACCGACTTCGCCGCCGCCGAGCCGCTGGTGCAGCGCGCGATCGAAACCCTCGGCGGCCTCGACCAGGCCCTGATCGCGCACGGCCTGCTCGGCGACCAGGAACGCAGCGAGCGCGACGTCGACTACGCGCGACAGATCGTCGACGCCAACTTCACCAGCGCGATCGCACTGCTGCTGCCGCTCGCCGCGCACTGCGAACGGCAGGGCCACGGCCACCTGGCGGCGATCACGTCGGTCGCCGGCGATCGCGGCCGGCCGCGCAACTACACCTACGGCGCCAGCAAGCGCGCGCTGAGCTGCTACCTCGAAGGCCTGCGCAGCCGGCTGTTCCACCGCGGCGTGCGCGTGCACGACATCAAGCTCGGGCCGGTGCCGACGCCGATGTCGGCGGGCCATCCGCAGAACTTCTTGTGGGGCGAGAAGCGCGCCGTGGCGCGCGGCATCGTGCGCGCGATGGCGGGGCGGCGGTTGCGCGTCTATCTGCCGCGGCGCTGGCGCCTCGTGATGGCGATCGTGCGCGTGCTGCCGGAGTGGCTGTTCCAGCGCTTCGGCTTCCTCGCCGGGCGCTGACTCACGGGCGGCGCACCGCACGACGGCGCACCCACAGCTTGCGCAGCTCCTCGACCCACAGCACGAGCGACGCCGCCAGCCCGAGCCCGACGAACTCGGCGAAGCCGAACGGCACCGTGTGGAACACCGCCTGCAGCGGCGGCGCGAACACGACGGCGAACTGCAGCACGTTGCCGAGCACGAGGCCAGCGAGCAGCCACGGGTTGCGCCACGGCGCCTGGGCGAACGCCGACTGCACCGCCGAGCGGCAGTTCAGCACGTTGCACCACTCGCACAGCGCCAGCAGCGTGAACGTCTCGGTGCGCACCTGCGCGGCGTCGACGCCAGCGGCGTGCCGCCAGACGAACCAGCCGAGCGTCACGGCGGTGATCGTCGGCACCATGACGAACAGGCGCGCACGCAGCACGCGGTCGAGCAGCGGTTCGTCGACCGGCGTCGGCGGCCGCCGCATCTCGTCGCCTTCCGCCGGTTCGAGCACGAGGTTCACCGTGACCAGGCCTTCGGTGACGAGGTTGTTCCACAGGATCATCACGGCGGCGAACGGCGGCGGGTAGCCGAGCGCCATCGCCAGCAGCAGCACCAGCACCTCGGCGAACGACGTCGACAGCAGCAGCAGCACCGCCTTCTTCAGGTTGCCGTAGACGACGCGCCCTTCTTCGATCGCCGCGACGAGGGTCGCGAAGTCGTCGTCGACCAGCACGATCTTGGCGGCGTCCTTCGCCACCTCGGTGCCCGCCGCGCCCATCGCCACGCCGACGTCGGCGCGCACCAGCGCCGGTGCGTCGTTGACGCCGTCGCCGGTCATCGCCACCACGTCGCCCCGAGCTTGCAGCGCCGCGACGATGCGCAGCTTCTGCGCCGGCTGCACGCGCGCAAACACGGCGATGCGGTCGAGCCGCGCGCGCAGCGCCGCGTCGTCGAGCGCCGCCAGTTCGCGCCCGTCGATCGCCTCGTCGCCCGGCCGCGCGATGCCGATCGCCTGCGCGATCGTGAGGCCGGTGCGGCGGTGATCGCCGGTCACCATCACCGTGCGCACGCCGGCGGCGTGGCAGCGCGCCACGGCGTCCTGCACTTCGTCGCGCGGCGGATCGATCTGGCCGACGAAGCCGAGCAGCTCGAGATCGCGCAGCGCGGCGAAGCCGTCGGCAGGAACCAATCGGTGGCCCGGGCATCGCGCGACCGCCAGCACCCGCAGTGCCCGCGCCGCGAGTTCCTCGACCAGTGCTGCGAACCGCGCGGTCGACGTCGCGTCGCACGGCGCGGCCTGCTCGCCGCGGCGCCAATGCGTGCAACGGGGCAGCACGCTCTCCGGCGCGCCCTTGACCACGACGAACGTCGCGCCGACGCCGTCCGAGGCTTCGTGCTGCGTCGCCATCATCTTCGCGTCGGCGTCGAACGGCAGCTCGGCGGTGCGCGGCCAGCGCGTGCGTTCGGCCGCGGGCGACAGTCCGGCTTTCTGCGCCACCACCACCAGCGCCACCTCGGTCGGGTCGCCGAGCGGCCGCGGCCCCCCGGCACCACCCGCGGGCGGCAGCGACGGCGAGTCGTTGCACAGCAGCACGGCGCACAGCAGTTCGTCGAGCGTCGGATCGTCGCCGGCGCGCACGTTCCGCCCCGCCAACACCAGCGACCCGGTCGGTGCGTAGCCGACACCGCCGACGTCGACGACGCGGCCGTCGGCCAGCACGATCGTCGTCACCGTCATCTCGTTGCGCGTCAACGTGCCGGTCTTGTCGGTGCAGACCACGGTGGTCGAACCGAGCGTCTCGACCGCGGACATCCGCCGCACGATCGCACGCCGCTTCGCCATGCGCTGCACGCCGACGGCGAGCGCGATCGTCATCGCCACCGGCAGGCCTTCGGGCACCAGGCCGACGATCTGGCTGATGCCGATCATCAGGATCTGGTGCATCGGCACGCCACGCACGAGGCCGATGCCGACGATGAGCACGAAGAAGCCCAGGGCGAAGGCGATGAGGATGCGGCCGAGGCGCGCGATGCGGCGTTCGAGCGGCGTCGGTGCTTCGACGCCGACCGCGAGCCGGGCGATGTCGCCGATCTCGGTCGCCGAGCCGGTGGCCACGACGATCGCGCGACCGCGGCCTGCGGCCACGTAGGTGCCGGCGAACACCATCGACGAACGATCCGCCGGCGGCGCGTCGGCGGCGACCGGCTCGCAGCGCTTGCCCACCGGCACGCTCTCGCCGGTCAGCGACGCTTCCGCCGCCGTCAACGACGCGGCCTCGCTGACCCGCGCGTCGGCGACGACCGCGTCGCCGGCCGCCAGCAGCAGCACGTCGCCCGGCACCACGTCGCGCGCCGCGATCTGCTGTTCGCGCCCGTCGCGCACGACACGCGCCCGGTGCCCCTGCAGCTTGCGGAGAGCGACGCTTCGGCCCGCCCTTCCTGCACGGCGCCGACGATGGCGTTGACGACGACGACCACGGCGATGACGACGGCGTCGACCCGTTCGCCGATGGCCAGCGCGACGCCGGCGGCGACCAGCAGCAGCAGCACCAGCGGACTGAGGAACGGTCGCAGCAGCACGCGCCAGACCGACGGCGACCCCGTCTCCGGCAGCGCGTTCGCCCCGTGCTTTGCGATGCGTGCCGCCACTTCGGCGGCGGTCAGGCCGTGCCGCGGGTCGACGCCGAACTGTTCGGCGACGTCTTCGACAGCTCGAGCGTGAGGCGCGGTGCGGTCCAACACTTAGACGATACGGCCGCCGCCCCCGGCGTCGCCTGCGCAAGAGGGCCCGCGCGCCAACTAGCGCGTCACCACCGCGACCGGCGCCGAGACCAGCCAGCGCCGCCACGACGGATCGAGGTCGACGGCGACGCCTTGCACCGGCACACCCGGCGGCAGCCCCGGCACCGCCAAGGTGTGTTCGCCGGCCGCGTCGAGCCACGCCAGGAACAGCGGCGAACCGCTGGTCCACTGCGCCAGCAGGTCCGGCACCGTCGGGTCGAGGCCGAAGAACCAGCCGTTCGGGAACGCGCCCGGCAGCAGCGTGATCGCCGTGAACGCGAGATCGCCGGGCACACCGCGGCGGCGGCGCAGCTGCAGCGTGCCGTTCGCCGGCCCGGGCACGAGGCCGAGCGCGAAGGCGCCGGGCACGTCGGCGTGGCAGCTGTCGACACGCGCGCCGCGCTGGTTGGCGTTGGTCGCGAAGAACTCGTGGTAGCCGATGCCGAAGTCGCCGCTGGCGAACGTCGCGTCGGTGGTCTGCAGCAGCAGTTCGCCGTCGAGCCAGAACGAAAGCTGTGCACCGACCGCGTCGACGCGGAACCGCCGCCACGCCGAGCCCGGCACGAACCGCGGCGTCGGCAGCAGATCGGTCAGCACACCCTGGAACACACGCAAGCAGCGCACGCGGCCATCGTGGCCGTCCCAGCACAACGCGTAGCAAGCGCCCGCCTGCGACAGCGTGCCGTCGAAGGCGCCACTGCCCTGGTCGCGAACGAACACGCCGAGGCGCTCGAAGCCGTCGGCCGCGAGCAGCGGGCGGTGTTCGCAGTAGAGATCGACCTCGACGCCGACGTCGCGCGCGAAGCCCGGCGACCAGCGCAGGCTCTCGGTGCCGCCCGAGGGATCCATGACGCGCAGCACGGTGGCGTCGCCGCTCGGCGCCGCAGCGGGTGCGGCGACGGCGACCGGCGCCGTGAACTTCGGCAGCCAGCCCGTTCGCTCGGGCCCTTGCGGGAAGCGGTCGTGCAGCGGGAACGACTGCGCGGTGCCCGCCGGATAGCGCCAGCTGGCGAACGCGCCTTCGCCACTGAGCAGCACGTGCAACTGCGGATCGGCGAGCACGGCGTCGACCGTCGTCAGTGCCCCGTCGACCTCCATCGTGCGCGCGACGAGCCGGATGCCGTGGCTGTAGTCGACGTGGCCGAACGTGTGCACCTTCGACAGCGGCTGGATCGGCACGCCGCTCTGCTGGTGCCAGCCGTAGATGCAGACGCGGCCGGGCCAGCTGGCGATCAGCGCCGAGGCGACGACGTCCTTCTTGATGCCGGCGACCAGAAGCGACGGCGAAGCCCCACCGCGCTGCGTCTCGATCTGCAGGTGGTGCTGGTGGAACAGGTCGAGCGACAGGATGTCGTAGGTCGCCGGCGAGTACGGGAACGGCGCCAGCTGCAGCGGCGCGGCGGCCCAGATGCGATCGACCATGCGCGCGGTCGGCAGCACGCAGTCGAGGCGATCGGCGAGCTGCTGCGCCAGCGTCGGCGTCATCGGCATGCGGAACCAGTCCGCGTCGGCGCCGACGCCGACGTAGTCCGGCGTGCACCAGAACGTCGCCGTGTGCTGCACCCCCTGCACCGTCGCCTGCACGGGGATCGGCACCAGCGTGCGCAGGAACGTCGGCACGTTGCCGGCCGCGAACTCGTGCCACAGCAGCTGCTCGCGCGCCGCCAGCGAGAGGCCACTGAGCAGCGGGCGCAGCTGGCTGCCGGTGCGCGCGTTCGCGGCCCGCGGCGGCAGCTCGAGCCGCGGTGGGAACTGCGCCGGGGCCACGGCGCACGCGGACAGCAGGACTAGGGCGAAGGCTCGCAGCATGGCGATGGCGACTGTAGCGAGCGCGCCGTCGACGGATACCGCCGTGCTCGCACCGGAAGATCCGGCGAGCAGCACCGTCTGCGGACCCTCGCCGCGGCGGCGCG
>JBILEY010000549.1:0-3450 GCA_044351865.1 Planctomycetota bacterium
GGTCGCCGTCACCGTGAACAGGCCGCCGTAGGCGACCGTCATCGCCAGTTCGACCGGCGCTTCGTCGAGCACGACTTCGTGTCGCGTCGGCATCACGAACTCCTGCGCGGGCGCGCAGGCGGGTTCGACTTCGATCGTGTACTCGCCCGGCAGCAGCAGCGCTTCCAGCGTGTGGTTGCGCAGCCCGGCACCCGTCGTGCCCGTGATGCCATCGGCGCGGCTCCACGAAAGCCGCGCTGCGGACACCCCGGAGTTGCTCGGGAACACCAGCCGCAGCGCCACCGGCGTCTCCAGCAGCTCGAGATCGATCGTGCTGCCGCCGTCGTTCGGACCAAGCGCGCGCCACGCCGACCGCAGGCCATCGCGCGCGACGCGCACACGGCCGGTGCCGTTCGGCACGACCCGCAGTTCGCCGTCGCTGTCGATCTGCGGTTCCGCCCAGCTCTCACCGGTGAACGTGACGTTGATCTCGGTCACTTCGCCGCGCCGCGTGCGCAGCAGCACCGGCTCCGGCAGTTCGAACGTCAACGGCGTGCCGGGCACGACGGCGCGCACCGGTTCGCGGGCCAG
This sequence comes from Planctomycetota bacterium, assembly GCA_044351865.1. Taxonomy (GTDB): domain Bacteria; phylum Planctomycetota; class UBA1135; order UBA1135; family UBA2386; genus UBA2386. Next base: position 571 of record JBILEY010000549.1, read on the forward strand.
CAGCATGTGGTCGCCGTCGTCGCCGAGATCGACGAGCTGCACGTCGCATTGTGCGCCCGCCAGCACCGGCAGGCCGAAGCGGCCGTCGGGTTCGCTGCGCGTGCTGACCACCGGCGACAAGCGGCCGTCGGCATGGCGCTGCACGACGACGCCGTGCGCGAGCGTCAGCGTGGTGCCGTCGCGCGGCTGCACCTGCACGGTCGCGCCGAAGAACGGCTCGCCGTTGCGCCAACGCACGATGCCGCTGATCTGTGCCGCCGTCGCCAGCGTGAAAGTCGGCACCGTCGTCGTCGTCGCCACCGTCGCCTGGGTGCTGGTGCCCGCCGGCAGCAGGTCGCTGCGCAGCTGGCCGTCGTCGGCGACTTCCTCGCCATCCGGATGGCGCCGCCGCGGTGCCGCCTGCATCGCCGCCGCCACCACGTAGACCGACGGCGCGCCCGGCAGTGCCAGGCGCCAGCTGCCGTCGGGGCAGGTGTTGACGTGCGCAATCTCGCGATCGGTCGGCGCGCCGTCCTGCTCGGCGAACACGGCGATGCGCGTGGCAGGCACCGGCGCGCCGGTGCTGTCGACGACGCGACCGGCGAGCACGGCGGCCACCTGCACTTCGGCGAGCAGTTCGCGGCGCGGATCGAGCGGCGTCGGCAGCGCCCACCGCATCGGCAGGTAGTTGCCGTCTTCGGCCTCGATGCGCCCGGTCGCCGCGAGTTCGCTGGTCCAATCGGGCAGCGCGAACGTCGCGACGCCGTCCTGCACCTTCGCCATCTGGAACAGCGAGCGCCGCGCAGTGCCGTCGCCGCCTTGCAGGTAGAGCGCCAGCGGCTCGGTCCACGGCATGTCCGGCTGCAGCCCGCGGAGGCGAACGCGCAGCTGCGGCGTGCTCGCACTTGCGGTCGTCGTTGCTGGGTCTTGCGAGTTCGCGCCGTCGGTGCCGCGGCACGACGGGATGGCGGCGATGGCGAGGGCGAAGGCGACGGTCGGTAGCCAGCAGCGCATCGCCGCAGGATAGCGTTCTCTCCGATGCGAACGTCGACCGCGCGCGCGCCATCGGGTAACACACGCGCCCAAATGGCCAATCCCCGCGTCTTCTTCGACATCACCATCGGCGACAAGGCTGCCGGTCGCATCACGTTCGAACTCTTCGCCGACGTCGTCCCCAAGACGGCCGAGAACTTCCGCGCGCTGTGCACCGGCGAGAAGGGCATGGGCAAGCAGGGCAAGCCGCTGCACTACAAGGGCTCGCGCTTCCACCGCGTCATCCAGCAGTTCATGTGCCAGGGCGGCGACTTCACGCGCGGCAACGGCACCGGCGGCGAGTCGATCTACGGCAACAAGTTCGAGGACGAGAACTTCAAGCTGAAGCACACGACGCCCGGCCTGCTGTCGATGGCGAACGCCGGCCCCGGCACCAACGGCTCGCAGTTCTTCATCACGACGATCGTGACCGACTGGCTCGACGGCAAGCACGTCGTCTTCGGCAAGGTCGTCGAGGGCATGGACGTGGTGAAGAAGATGGAGGCCGCCGGTTCGCGCGACGGCAAGACCTCGGCCGACGTCGTCATCACCGACTGCGGCGAACTGAAGGGCTGATCGCCCGGCGCGGCGTCGGCTTCGCCGTGTCAGGCGAGGTCGAGCCGCAGCCGTTCGCCGTCGCGCGCGACGATGCCTTCGTGCTCGGCGCGCTGCAGCACGCGCCGCAGGCGCTCGCGATCGCGTCGGGCGCTGCCGTCGGCGATGCGCTGGTCGCGGCTCTCACCTGGGACTTCGGCACAGCCGAGCGCCACGCACAGCTCGGCGAACGTCGCCCCGCCTTCGCGCTGCTGCATCACGGCGAGGGCCCTGGCCAGCAGGCGGGCATCCTGTTCGGCTTCGTCGGTACGTCGCATCCGCGGCCCCTCATCGGCTCCAGTGCGCGCCGAACCGCAGTCCGCGGCGCAGGCACCCGCCGCTCACATCACGCGGAACTCGATCGCGTGCGGTTTGCCCTTCAGCACGTACTCGACCAGGAAGCGCCGCGGCCCGCGCTTCATCTTCTCGTACTGCATGCGCACGGTGTCGATCAGCACCTTCGCGTTCGGCACCGCGGTGCCGTTGATCGTCGTGATGATCGCCTCGGCTGGGATCGCCAGCGGCTTCAGTTCGTCGGGCACGGTGGCGACGCGGAAGCCGCGGATCCACTGGCCGTCTTCGCCCTGGCCGACGAACGGATCGCCGATCGACGAGTTCTCCAGCGCCTTGATCGCCGCCGCCACCAGCGCGTCGCGCTCGGGGCTCGGATGGATCTGCACGATCGCGTCGTTGAGGTTGCGGATCGGCGCGAACAGGCCGCGCGCGGCTTCCTTCGCCCACGCGTGCAGGTCGCGCGCGTCGGTCGGGGCGCGGCGCAGGTCCTTCGGGCCGATCGTCGTCAGCAGCGTGATCACCTGCTCGCGCACCTGCTTGCTCGGCGAGTCGAGCAACTGATGCAGGCGCGGCAGCGACGGCTCGAGCCAGGACAGTGCGAGGTCCATGCGGATCTGGAACACCTCGTTGAGGAACCACGCCGCCTGCGCCTGGTCGATCGGGTCGTCGACGTCGAGCAGCTGCAGGAACGGCACGAGGCGCATGCCGTGCAGCGCGTCGCTGTCCACCGGCGCCCGGGTGATGCCGCGCGCCTTCGCCTCCGGGCTGCCGACGATCGGCATCGACTTCTGCAGTTCGATCTTCTGGTCGGTGGTCAGGTCGCCGAACCGCCGGCCGAGGTTCTTGCGCAAGTACTCGACCGCGCGCGGGAACATGGCCTGGCGGATGTTGCGATCCGGTTCGCCGGCGATGTGCTCGATCAGCTCGATCGCGTTGCCGGGATTGGTCACGTAGAAGCCGGCGTAGAACGCCGTCATGCGA
>JBILEY010000550.1:0-3447 GCA_044351865.1 Planctomycetota bacterium
CCCGGCGACGGTCAAGGCATAGAACAGGAAGCCGGCGAAGACGACGAACGCGGTGATGTCGGCGAAGCTGCGCAGCACGAACACCAGCAGCACCGCCCACACCGCCTGCGTCCAGATCGACACGCTCGGCGTGCCGTAGCTCGGGCTGACGCGCTGCAGCACCTTGGGCACGAGCCCGTCCTGCGCCATCGCGTAGAACGCCCGCGGCGACGACAGGAAGTTCGGATTGGCGGCCCCCATCACCGAGATCGCGATCAGCACGGTGAGCCAGTTCGCGAGCTCGGGCGTGAAGATGCGCGACACCGCCAGCACCGGCACGGCGATGCGCTCGCCGGCGGGCAGCGACTGCATCTCGCCGAACGGGACCGCGTAGAGGTAGACGGCGTTGACGGCGGTGTAGAGCGCGATCAGCACCAGCATGCCGAGGATCAGACCGAGCGGCAGATTGCGTTCGGGTCGCTTCAACTCGGCGGCGTTGAACGGCAGCTGGTACCAGCCCTCGTAGGCCCAGAAGATGCTCGTGAAGGCCGCGACCATGCCGGCGATCGACAGCGTGGCCGGCGCGACCACCGGCGTCTCCGGCGTGGTGACCCCCGATCCGAAGGCCGCCATCAGGCCGCCGACGACCAGCAGGCCGAGCGCTCCGACCTTGGCGAAGGTCGCCACGTTCTGCAGCAGCGCGCCCATCGCGACGCCGACGTGGTTGACCAGTGCCAGCCCGAGGATCATCACCGCCGCCACCAGGGTGACGAGCCACGGACGCGCCGCGAGGGCCGCACCGTCGTAGCCGACGACACCGAGGATGCCCTCGGCGAACGCGACGGCGAGCGCCGCCACGGTGCCGCTGTTGATCACCCAGAAGAACACCCAGCCGTAGACGAAGGCCACGCCCTTGCCCCAGGCCTCGCGCAGGAACGCGTACTGCCCACCCGCCTCGGGGAACATGGCCCCCAGTTCGGCATACGCGAACGCCCCGAACAGGCAGACGACGCCGAGGCCGATCCACAGCAGGTAGAGCCAGCCGACGTCGGGCACGTTCTGCGCGGCCTTCAACGGCGTCAGGAAGATGCCCGAGCCGATCACCGCACCGACGGTGATCGAGATCGCCGACACGAGACCGAGACGACGCTGCAGTTGACCCGACGACATGGAGGGCGAACGCTACGCGCCGACGCATCCGTGCGGGAGGGAAAGCTCCTCCGCCGCGCACTGCTGCGACCATCCCGATGCGCGGCCGCACCCGACTGTTCCTCTGCCTGCTGTTCGTCGCCTTGTTCGTCGCGGTGCCGAGCCCCGACGCGACCAGCGGCCGGCCCTACATGGTGCTGCTGCGCGTGCGCGAATGGCTGCTCGCCGCCGACGGCCCGCTGCAGCCGTGGGCGCAGGCCGGCACGCTGCCGCCGCTGGCCGTGCAGCTGCTGCAGAGCCCGCCGATCGTCGATGACGGCGAGCGGGCGCAACGCGAAGCGGAGTATGCGCGCCTCGCCGAGGAGTGGTGCGCAGCGCGCACCGCCGACGGCCAACCGGCGCGCGTCGATCGCAGCCGACCGGCTGTGCCGATGCTGGTGCGCACCGGCGACCGGGGATTCCAGGTCGAACTCGCGGCACCCGACGGCGGCGTCGCCAAGGTCGTGCTGCCGTACGCGACCCGCTGGAGCCTGCTGCCGGCGCTGATCGCGATCACGCTCGCCGTGCTGTTGCAGCGCGTGCTGTGGGCGCTGCTCGCCGCCGGCCTCGTCGGCGGCATCGTGCACGTCGCGACCGTGCAGCCGGGCGTCGTCGTCGGCGCCGTCGACGCGGTGACCGGCGGCGTCTGGCACTTCGCCGCCGACGCCCTGTGGCGGCGCGCGATCTGCCACGACTTCTACCTGCGCATCACGGTCTTCGTCGTGTTCCTGTTCATGACCGTCGGCGTCATCACGCGCAACGGCGGCGTGCAGGGCATGGTGCTGCGACTGCAGACCCTCGTGCGCGGGCCGGTCAGTGCGCAGCTGTGCAGCTTCCTCGCCGGCATCCTGGTGTTCTTCGACGACTACACCAACTGCCTGCTGGTCGGCACGACGATGCGCCCGCTGTGCGACCACCGCCGCGTGTCGCGCGCCAAGCTCGCCTACATCGTCGATTCGACGGCGGCGCCGATCGCCGGCCTGTCGGTGTTCTCGACCTGGGTCGTCTACGAGATGTCGATGTATCGCGCCCCACTGGCGCTGGTGACGCGGCAGGACGGCACGCCCTACGTGTCCGGCGACGCCTTCGAGGTGTTCCTGGCGACGATGCCGTTCCGCTGCTACTGCCTGTTCGCATTGCTGCTGGTGCCGATGGTGGCGCTGCTGCGCCGCGACTTCGGGCCGATGCTCGCGGCCGAACGACGGGCGCGGTTGCACGGCGAACTGCTGGCCCCGGACGCGGTGCCGATGGTCGCCACCGACGCCGCCCACGCGACGCCGCCGCCCGGTGTGCCGCTGCGCGCGCGCAACGCCGTGCTGCCGCTGCTCGTGCTGGTGCTCGGCACCGTGGCGACGATGGTGTTGTTCGGCCTCGACGACGCCATGGCCCTGCCCGCCGGCAGCGACCTCGCGACGCAGGTGCGCACCGTGCTGGCGAACGCGCAGAGCGACTGGGCGCTGCTCGGTGCCTCGGCGGCGGCCTGGCTGACGGCCGTGACGCTCAGCCTCGGCCAGCGGCTGCTGACCGTGCGCCAGCTGCTGGCGACGTCGCTGGCGGCGACGCGCACGCTCTACCTCGCGTTCGGCATCCTGTTCCTGGCGTGGACGCTCGGCCACGTCTGCAACGACCTCGGCACCAGCTTCTTCCTGACCGCCAGCGCCCGCGGCGCGATGCAGGCCGAACTGCTGCCGCTGCTGCTGTTCTTCGTCGCCGGCGCCATGGCGTTCGCGACCGGCACCAGCTTCGGCACGATGGCGATCCTGCTGCCGAACGTCGTCGTGCTGGCGCATCGCCTCGGCACCGACGCCGCGTTCACCGGCAGCGCCGCCGCCGGCGGCCCGGCGCTGATGCTGCTGTGCATCGGCGCGGTGCTCGAAGGTGCGATCTTCGGCGACCACTGCTCGCCGATCAGCGACACCACGGTGCTGAGTTCGCTGGGCTCGCAGTGCGACCTGATCGGCCACGTCACCACGCAGCTGCCCTACTCGCTGCTGGCGATGGTCACCGCCGCCGTCTGCGGCTACCTGCCGCTCGCCGTGTTCGGCCCGCACTGCTGGCCGTGGTGCCTTGCCGGCGGGGCCGCGGTGATGGCGGCGTTCCTGCTGCTGTTCGGCCGCGACCCGGCGCGACCACCGCCGAACGCGAACGACTCCGCAGCGCCGACGCCAGCGCGCTGACCGCCCGCGCTACGGCAGCAGCGCCGCCAGCTGTTCGATGCGCGGCGACGAGGCAGGGCCGCGCAATCGTGCGCACGCGAGCCACAAACGCGCGAGCCGCACG
>JBILEY010000551.1:0-3445 GCA_044351865.1 Planctomycetota bacterium
TGTCAGGGTTGCCGGTGTCGACGACCTCGGCCCGCACCCCGGTGTCGTTGTCGTCGTCCGCCTGGTTGATCGCTGCCGCGATCGTGTTCAGGTTCGGATTCGCGACCGAGATCAGGGTCTGGTTGCCGCCGCTGTTGATGAAGAACGAGGCGGCGCCGCCCAGGTTTTCGGTCGGGCTCGGACTGCCGGTGGTGGCGTTGACCTGCGCCTGCGCCAGCTCCACCACGCGCACCGAGTAGGTGCCGGGCTCGGCGTTGTTCGACGCCTGGACGGTCGCGACGTTCTCGTCGCTGGAGGCCGCCTTCATCTTCAGGAAGTCGTCGGTCGTCTTCAGCGCCTTCGCCGCCGTCTCGAGCTTGTCGAGCAGGCCACGCAGATCGCCGTAGAGCGACTTCTGCTTGCCGAGCGACGACTTCTTCGTCTCCAGCGCCGAGATCGGGCGGCGCTCGATCGACACCAGGGCCGAGATGATCGCCTTGGTGTCGAGTCCCGACGCCAGGCCACCGAAGCTGATTCCTGCGCTCGACATTGGTCTTCCTGCGGATGTCCGCACCTGGAGTATCGGAAGACCTGCGGTGGCACTTGACGGGCGTTCGTCAATCCCGGCCATGGCGCCGGGTGTTCCGGCACCACGGGCCCACGGCGCGCGCTTCCTCCTAGAACGAGCGATCGACCAGCACGCCGCTGAACTCGCGCAGGCGCTCCACCAGCGTCTGCGCCTCGTCGTCCGGCACCTGGCGCAACACCTCGCCGGTGCGGCGGTCGCGGATCAGGAACGTCACCTTGTTCTGCTCCGTGTCGACCTCGATGTCGAGCTCGCTGTCGCCGGGCAGACGCACGAGCTCGGCCAGCGACGCCATCGCGGCGCGGCGCCGTTCCTTGGCGTAGTCGTCCTGCTTGGTCTCGTTGGCCGTCCGTTCCGCCGCGGTCGCTCCCCCGTGTTCGGGTCGCAACGGTGGCGCCGGGTCGTCGAGCGGCCGCTCGAGGCTCTCCTGCATCTTGGCCGAGCGCGCGCGCAGGGCGAGCGTGCGGTCGTCGAGTGAGGTGCGATCGAAATCCATGGCAGGCTCCTGTCGTCCGTGGTCCCGGCCCCGCCGAAGAGGCGGTGCCGGCACCTTCCATACGTTCGGAGGTCCAACCAGGCGCGCGATCAGCCGAGCAGACGCAGGGCCGACTGCGGCAGGGCGTTCGCCTGCGACAGCACGGAGATGCTGGCCTGTTGGAGGATCGAGTTGCGCGTCAGCTGGGCCGTTTCGTAGGCGACGTCGACGTCGCGGATGCGCGACTCGGCGGCGCTGAGGTTCTCGACGGTGATCGCCAGGTTGTTGATGGTGCTGCCGAGGCGGTTCTGCACCGCGCCGAGCGAACCGCGCAACCCGCTGATGGTGTTGATCGCCGTGTCGATGTTGCTGATGGCGGTCGTGGTGGCACCACCCGAACCGATGTCGAGCGAGTTGAGCGACAGGGTCGTGCTCAGCGCCGCGCTCAGCGACACCGCGATGGTGTCGATGCCGCTCGTGGTGCCGAAGCCGACCTGGAACGTCACCGTGCTCGACGAGCCGTCCAGCAGCTTGATGCCGGAGAACTCGGTCGAACGACCGATGCGGTTCACTTCGCTGACCAGGCTCTGGAACTCCTCGTCCAGCGTCTCCTTGTCCTGGCTGCTGACCGAGCCGTTGCTCGACTGGATCGCCAGCTCGCGCAGGCGGGTCAGGATCGAGCTGACCTCGTTGAGCGCGCCCTCGGCGGTCTGCACGAGGGAGATGCCGTCGTTGGCGTTGCGCTTGGCCTGGTCCAGCGAACGGATCTGCGAGCGCAGTCGTTCGGAGATGGCGAGGCCGGCGGCGTCGTCCGACGCGCTCGAGATGCGAAGACCGGTCGAGAGCCGGCGGAAGTTGCCGCCCAGCTTCTCGGTGACCGACGAGAGATTCCGCTGCGCGTTGATCGAAGCGGAGTTGGTGTTGACCCGAAGACCCATTTCCCTTTCCCCGTTGCGTGTCTAGTCGTGTGGGGCGAACGTCCAGGACGTCCGCCGTGGTGAGGATCGGCACACCAGGGGCTGCGGACTGAAGCGAACGCGTCGGATTTTCGATCGTCTGTGGGGTTCTGCGACGATCCGTCCGTGGCATCGGCGGGGTGCAACAGGTCGTTCGGCGGGGCGACGCGCGCGGCAGCGCCCCGGATCGCTCAGCCGAGCAGGCGCAGGGCCGCCTGCGGCAGCGCGTTGGTCTGCCCGAGCACGCTGATCGCCGCCTGCTGCATGATCTGCAGCTTGGTCAGCTGCGCGGTCTCGTAGGCGACGTCGACGTCGCGGATGCGCGACTCGGCGGCGCTGAGGTTCTCGGTCTGCACCGCCAGGTTGTTGATCGTGCTGCCGAGGCGGTTCTGCATCGCGCCGAGGCGGCCGCGCAGGCCGGACACGCTGTCGATGGCGCTGTCGATCGCGTCGATCGCGGCCGTCGGGTCGCCGCTGCTGCCGACGTCGAGCGCGTCGAGGCCGAGGTCGGCGGCGCGCGCGCTGTCGAGCGCCACGTCGAGCGTGTCGACGCCGGCGGTGGTGCCGATGCCGACGTGGAACGTCACCGACGCCTGCGTGCCGTCCAGCAGCTTGATGTCGTTGAACTCGGTGCTCTGCGCGATGCGGTCCACTTCGTCGACGAGGTCGGCGAACTCCTGCTGCAGCGTGTCGCGGTCGGCGGCGGAGACGGTGCCGTTGCTGGCCTGCACCGCCAGTTCGCGCAGGCGGATCAGCAGGTCGCCGCTCTCGTTCAGCGCGCCCTCGGCGGTCTGCACCATCGAGATGCCGTCGTTGGCGTTGCGGCGGGCCTGGTCCATCGAGCGGACCTGCGCGCGCAGCCGTTCGCTGATCGCGAGGCCGGCGGCGTCGTCGGCGGCGCTGGCGATGCGGAGCCCGGTGCTGAGCCGGCGGAAGCTCGTGCCGAGCTGGTCGGTGACGCGGGACAGGCTGCGCTGGGCTTGGATCGACGCGAGGTTGGTGTTGACCGTGAGAGCCATCGTGATTCCCTTTCCCGGCGGGTGTCGCTCGGGTTGTGGGGATTCACGGCAGTCCGGGGTGTCGCTGCAGTCCCAGTGTCGGATTCCGCGGCGGTCCGGTCCCGGGACGGGGACGGCACCTGGCACATCGCTCGCGCCGCGGTGCGCTCCGTCGTGCACGCCGCGGTTCGCGCACGACCGCCAGAAACGCCGAAACGGCGTCGCCCCCGCGAGGGAGCGCCGCCGTTTCGTTCGAGGCCGCCGGTTCTGGTGGTATCAGCCGAGCAGGGACAGGGCCGACTGCGGCTGGGCGTTGGCCTGCGACAACACCGAGATGCTGGCCTGCTGCAGGATGTTGTTGCGCGTCAGCTGCGCGGTTTCGTAGGCGACGTCGACGTCGCGGATGCGCGACTCGGCGGCGCTGAGGTTCTCGACCTGGACGGCCAGGTTG
>JBILEY010000552.1:0-3437 GCA_044351865.1 Planctomycetota bacterium
GTCTCGGCGTTGTGGCTGCCGCTCTCGAGGAAGCCGGCGAACTTGTGCGCTCCATGCGCGTGCAGCCAGTCGAGCAGCTGGCGGCGCGGCAGGTCGAGGATCTCGGTGACGCGCGGCAGCGACAGCGTCTCGTCCTCGTCGTCGGACAGGCCCATGACGATCGCGGCGATCAGCTCGATCGAGTTGTTGCGCCAGTAGGGGCTGTCGTGCGAGTTCTTCGATTCGACCGCCAGCACCAGCGAACTGGCGATGCCGTGCGCCTCGGTGCGGTCCATGCCGCGCCGCAGCGGGTTCCAGCCGAGGCTGCCCTGTGGGTCGGTCAGGTTGAGGCGCAGCACGCGCTTCGCCGGCCGGCCGGCCTGTTTGCTCAGCGCGCGCACGATGCCGAACAGGTCGCCCTTCGGGTCGAACACGACGACGCTGCGCTTGTGGTCGGCGATCAGCGCGGCGACCAGCGGCAGGATCGCCTGCGTGGTCTTGCCGACGCCGGGCGGACCGACGAACAGCAGGTGGCGGTTCAGCAGTTCCTCGGGCAGCACGAGCCGCGCCTCGCCGAACAGGTCGTGGCACTGGCGCTCGGGGTCGGCGAACAGCGCGTAGGCGCCGGGCAGAGCGATCGTGTGGGCCTTCCGTTCGACGTGGTCCGGCGGCGCCTCGGTGAGGCGGAACCACGGCTTGACGTCGGCGAGCTCGGCGCGGCGCGACGGCGACAGGCGTGGCGCGCGCACGGCGTGTACGTAGAGCGGCAGGAAGGCCGGGTCGCGCAGGAAGGCGGGATCGAAGTCGAAGCCGTCCGGCACGGCGGGAGGCTGGTCGGTCATGGTGGCACCACTCGGGACGAGGCAACGGAGACGAGGTCGGAACGAGGTCGCCGGCGCGCCGCCGCGGGTACGCAATCCGGGCCTGGCATTCGGTGGTGGGGCACGAACCGAGTGGCCGGAAGCGAACGACGAGACGGAGCGGGGCGACTCTCGGCTGTAGCGAGGTCGGCGGTGCTGCCAAGGGGCGCTGGTGGCGGCGCGTTGCTTCGCGACTCGGTCCGTCGACGCAAGTTCGCGCGGGTGCAGTCGACGCACGCACGGATCCTTGGTCTTTCCTTGATGCTGGAGCTCCAGCGCCGCGGCAGGCGCCGAGGCTTACGGCAGCTGACGTGGTCGCGAGTGAAGGTCCGATCGAAGTGGCGGCAGGCCCCCGGGCTCGTGGTTGCGTCGATGGCGCTCGGCCAGCGTCGCGCTGACGCGGTGCGGCACAATGTCGCGATGGCACGGCCTGAACCGGCGCACGGATCGCACCGTGTTCCCCTCGCATCCCGGCTGACGACGTCGGCGCAGCGACGGTCGTCCCGAACATGTCCTCAGCGTCGCCGCGGCACGGCGAGCGGGCTGGGCGTCGAGTTCCTTCGCTTCGTGGTCGAGTTCGGTGTGCCGTGCCGCAGGTTGCGTGCGAACCTGGCACGTGACGACCGCGTGCTGCCGACGGTGTGCCTGCGATCGTCGACCGGCACCGGCCGAACGAACCACCTCAAGGGGGCCAGCGGGCCGTGCCGAAACGGCGCCGAGGGTGCCCATGCAGCTGGAACGTCGCAGTTATCACCATGGCCGTGGCTGGTCCGAGCCGTTGCCGGAGCTGGACTCGCCGCGGACTCTCGTCCTCGGCTTCGCGTCGCCGCGCTTCCGCAGCGGGGATTCCCCGTGGGCCGAGTTGCGCCGCCGCTATCCGACTTCGCACCACATCGGCTGTTCGACGGCCGGCGAGATCCACGGTGCTGCCGTGCACGACGACAGCCTGTCGCTGGCCATCGTGCGCTTCGAACGGGCTTCGCTGCGGTCGGCGTTCGCCAGCGTCGCGGACGGCGACGGTTCGCTCGCGGCCGGAGAGGAGATCGCGCGGCAGCTGGTCGCCGAGCCGGATCTGCGCGCCGTGTTCGTCCTCTGCGACGGAACGAAGGTCAACGGCTCGCGCCTCGTCGACGGCTTGAACCGCATCGTGCCGGCTGGCGTCGTGGTGACCGGCGGGCTCGCCGGCGACGGCGATCGCTTCCACAGCACCTGGAGTCTCGACCACGGTCTGCCGCGTGCGGGCATCGTCGGCGCGGTCGGGCTCTACGGGGACTCGCTGCGCATCGGCCACAGCAGTCGCGGTGGGTGGGACATCTTCGGCCCCGAACGCCGCATCACGCGCAGTTCCGGCAACGTGCTGTTCGAACTCGACGGGCGCCCGGCGCTGGCCCTCTACAAGGAGTACCTCGGCGAGCGCGCCAAGGGGCTGCCTGCCACGGGGCTGCTGTTCCCACTCGCCCTGCGTGGCCGGTCGGCGGACCACGAACAGATCGTGCGCACCATCCTCGCGGTCGACGAAGCGGCGCAGTCGATGACGTTCGCCGGCGACGTGCCCGAAGGCTCGCTGGCCCAGCTCATGCGCGCCAACTTCGATCGTCTGGTCGACGGTGCAGGGGCTGCAGCGCAGGGTGTCGCCGCGGCGGGGAACGGCCCCACGCTGGCCATCGCCATCAGCTGCGTCGGTCGCCGCCTCGTGCTGGGAGAACGTGTCGACGAGGAAGTGGAGGCGACGCTGGCGGCGCTGCCGCAAGGCACCGAACAGGTCGGCTTCTACTCCTACGGCGAACTGTCGCCGCAGGGCTCGGGCAGTTGTGCGCTGCACAACCAGACGATGACGTTGACGACGATCGCGGAGCACGGGCCGGCGTGACGCCGCTGTCGCATCCGGCCGCGGAGGCCTTGCACCCGCTGCTGCAGCGGCAACTGGCCCGGCTCGGCATCGCAGCGGCGAGCCAGCTGCCGGCGGAGCGCCTCGTCGACCTGTTGCAGCGCGTCTCTCGCGTCTACCACGACGCCGACCAGGACCGCTACCTGCTGGAGCGGTCGCTGCAGGTCTCCAGCCGCGAGATGCAGCAGCTCTACGACGAGCTGCGCCAGTCCGCCGAGCGCCGCGCCGCCGCCGACTCGGAGCGCACGAACGCCATCGTCGCTGGCATCGGCGACGGCGTCTGCGTGCTCGACGCCACCGGGGCCGCAACCCTGGTGAACGAGAGTGCGGCTCGCATGTTCGGCGAGAGCGCCGAGGCGCTGCGCGGGAGGCGCCTGCTGGACCAGCTGCGCATCGACCTGCCGGACGGCGGCGCCGAGACTCCGGGCAGCGGCGAGCTGTTGCGCCGGGCGCGCACTGCTGGCTCGTTGCGTGTCGACGAGGGGCATCTCGTCGCGATGGACGGCTCGCAGCTGCCGATCGCGTTCGTCGTCAATCCGATCGCCGATCGCGACGGGGCAACCGGCGGCGTGATGGTGTTCCACGATCGCACGCCGGCCCTCGTGGCCATGCAGCAGCTGGCGCGCGAACGCGAGCGAGCCGAGGCGGCCAATCGCGCCAAGAGCAGCTTCCTGGCGACGATGAGCCACGAGATCCGCACGCCGCTCAAC
>JBILEY010000554.1:0-3426 GCA_044351865.1 Planctomycetota bacterium
CGCGACCTCGAACTCCGGCAGCGGCACGTCGCCGCGCGCGTGGTTGAACGGCGTGTGCTGCTGCAAGAAGTCGAAGCCCTTGCCGATCGGGTCCGGGTTGACGATGTGCACCTGCTTGCCGAGCGCACGCAGCAGGTGGAACAACGCCACCTGGGCCCCGAGGCAATCGCCATCGGGGTTCTCGTGGCCGGTCAGCAGGAAACTGCTGCGGCTCCGCAGCACGTCGAGGAACGTCGTCACAACGCGGGGCGGGATCCTAGTGCCGGATCCCGGCCGCTGGAAACCGGGATTTGCCGCCAACCGTCTGGGTGCGTTCCGCGACCAGCGTTGGGCTGCTGCCAGCGTCCGCGCAGGCAGACCGCGAGCGGCGGCGTGCCGGCGACGAAGGCTGCGAACGCGTCCATCGAAGCACCGGTTCCGGCGGCCGGCAGCACGACGAAGTCGGCGCGCCCGCCACGGCGCAAGCGCGCGAGGCCCGGCCGGCCGAGAGCCCGAGCGCCGTGCGTGGTCGCCATCGCCAGCAGTTCGGCCGGGCCGAGGCGCGGCCACATGGCCGCGGCGCGCTGCAGTTCGTGCTGCATGGACAAACCCGTGTTGCTGGCCAGCGAGTCGGTGCCGAGCCCGACCGGGATGCCCGCCGCGAGCCAGCGGGGCACGTCCGGCGGCCTCCGCCCGAAGAACGCCATCGTGCCGGGGCAGACGACGATGCTGGCGCCACTGCGCGCGATGCGGCCGACGTCGCCGCGTTCGAGTTCCTGGCAATGCACCAGTTGCGTGCCGGGCCGCAGCAGTCCAAGGCGCTCGAGCCAACGCACGGCGCCGACTCCAGGCGCACGGAAGTCCGCCGGCAAGCGGCCAAGTCGCTGCAGCAGTTCCCGGAACGGCCCGTCGCCGCTGCGCAGGAAGCGCTGCTCCTCGGGCAGCTCGGCGCAGTGCACGGCGAGCTGGCGGCGATCGTCGCGCGCGGCGCGGAACAGGGCGGCCGAGACCGAGTAGGGAGCGTGCGGCGACCAGCCAGCCGCGAGGTCGCCGCGCGCTGGCTCCCGCCGCGCCCGCAGCAAGGCGCGCGACGCGGGCGGATCGAGGTGGAAGCCGGTCAGTTCCCGATAGCTGCGGCCCGCGAGGCCGGCAGCCGCCGCCTCGCGACAGGCGAGCCCCGAACTGTCGATGTCGCCGACGGCGGTGGCCCCGCCGGCGACCATCGCCGCGATCGCTGCGCGCAAGTGCCGTCGTTCGTCGGCCGGCGTCGTCGCAGCCCGCGCCGCCAGCACCGCTCCGACCCACGGCAGGAAGCTCCGCGGCGGGGACGCAAGCGGGGCGAGCTGCAGATGGGCGTGCGCGTTGACGAGGCCAGGGATCACGCACACGTCGGCGATCGGCCCGCGGGCGCGGCGAACGGTGCGCAGCCGGCCGGCGGCGTCCCAGACGAGTTCGCCGGGCGCCAGCACATGCTCGCCATCGAGCAGCACGAAGCGGGCGGCCAACCGGCGGCCGCCCGCGCGCCACTCGCTCACGAACGCGCGAAGACGCGCAGCTCGCGCACGACGACGTTCGGGAACGAGCCGCGGTTGTAGAGCAGCTCGAAGCGGAAGCCGTTGACCTGCACGCTCGGGCTGTTGAGGCCGTTGCCAGTGCCGACGAAGTCGACCCACGGCGTGACCTGGTTGTCGATCGGCGACGTGCCAGCCTGGTTCAGCTTGGCACCCTGGAAGCGGACGCGCACCGCACCCGCCGGATCGTTGGCCGGGGTCTGGCCCGCGGCATCGCTGAACGTGGTGACCACGCCGTCGCCGTTGATCTCGACGTCGAGCTCGTAGCGCAGCCAGGTCGGCGGGAAGAACAGGCCGGTGCCGCGCCACTTCGACAGGTCGCCGCTGGCGGCGTCGCGATCGAGCAGCGGGCCAACGTTGTCAGCCAACACGAACGCCGGCACGCTGGTAGCGGAAGGCGTGCCGTTGACGCCGCCCTCGGCTTCCAGCCGGTAGAAACCGTTCGAGCCGTTGCCCGCCTGCGCGTTCACCGCGAGGCTCGCGGTGGTGATGCCGCCGACGCGGCTGCCGTTGCCACCGCGCGCGTTCAGCGTGCCCGCCAACGAGATCGTCTTGCCGGACTGAACGAGCAGCGAACCGCCCGAGCCGCCGCCGCCGGGCGCCGAGATGCCGAAGTTGGTGTCGACGACCGTCGGGCTGGCGATCGGATCGTCGCCCATGATCAGCACGCCGTCGCCACCGCGCGCGAGCAGAGTCGCCGTCGCCGCGATGGTGACCGTGCCACCTGCGCGGATCGCGATGGCACCACCGCCACCCGAACCACCGTGGCCGGCGAGGAAACGCTCGCCGACCAAGGTCGCGGCCGAGCCCTGCAACAGGCCGAAGGTGTGCGAGCCACCACCGCCGCCGCCCGAGCCGCCGACCAGGAAGTGGTTCAGCGACGAGTAGTTGGCCGGCGGCGTCGCCGGGTACGGCAGCAGCGGGAAGTTCTCGGCCTGCGCGACCACCGCCGAGTTGAACGGCTGCTGACCGGTGCCGGTGCCGATCACCGGCAGCGTCGGGCCGACGCCGCCCAGCATGTAGCCGCCGCCGCCACCGCCGCGAGAGAACGAGCCGCGCCAGACGCTGACCAGCTGCGTCAGCGCCGTGGCGTTCAGGCCGGTGTCCGGGGCCAGGTTGGAACCGGCACCGCCAGTGTTCGCCTCTTCGACCCCGTAGGCGTGGCCGGCGCGCAGGCGCACGTCGGTACCCCGCTGCCCGTTGTTGGTGAACACCAGCACACTGCCCACGGTCGTCGACTCGACGCCGTTGCCCGCGCACTCGTTGCCGCCGCGTCCGCCGGCGCCGCCGCCGGGGCCACCGGCGCTGCCCGCCTGGCCCTGGACGACGACGTTGATCGCACCCTTGGCGTTGAAGGTCGAAACGCGCTGGCCGTTGCCAAGCCCGGCCTGCCCGATCTGGGCGGGCATGTCGACACCGCTGACGTCGATGGTGCCGCGGATGTCACACTGGCCGCGGACGAAGATCTGCGGCATCTCGGTGCCGGTGAACCGCAGCGTCGTGCCTTCGGCGAGTACGAAGTCGGTGAAGAAGAACCGGCCGTCGAGGACTTCGAAGCTCTGGCCGCTCGGTGTGTTGCTGGCAGGGATCGTGAAGCCGGGGTTGCCGACGCTGCCGTTGCCGACGTTCCAGACCAAGACGTTGGGGCCGCCCGAGGTCGCCGACGGGAAGTCAGGGCGGAACGAGCCGTGGCGGCCGTCCCCGCCGACCAGGCCGGGCCGGGCACCAGCACTCCAGGTGCCGCCGGAGACCAGGGCATCCTGGTTGGTGGGCGAGTTGAACTGTTCGCGGACCGTGAAGTCGATCGGCGTGCCCGCTTCGGTGATGAACTGGAACTGCGCCGGCGTCGCCGAGCGACCCGACAGGTCGCGCAGGT
>JBILEY010000553.1:0-3426 GCA_044351865.1 Planctomycetota bacterium
TCGGATTGCAGCTTCCCCCGAACCACGCGGTCACCGTTCTGCGCCGTCGACTTGGCTGTGCAGAGTGTCACCCATGTGCCCGGACAAAAGTGTCACCCATGTTCCCGGTTGCACCGTTCCGCGGCCCTTGGCGCCTTCGCGTGGTCGAACCGTCGGCTGTGTCGCGACGCGGACCGTGGCCCAATCGCTTGTGGGTGCAGCCGTCGTCGGCGCTGCAGTACTTCTACGCCGGCCTCTACCAAGCGCTCGGCCTGGCGCCGGCGGTGATGTTCTTCCTGCTGGTCGCAGCCTGGAGCATCATCTGGTCGGTGCGCGGCGTGCTCGAACGCCCGCTGTCGAAGCTCGTCCGGCTGGCGGCGATGACCGTGATGATCGGCATCTGGGTCAACCTCGGCGATGGTGGCGTCGCGCCGGCCCTGCACAAGGGGGCGATCGGCGCCTGGTTCGCCGAGGCGCTCGACGGCTCGTTCGGCTACTGGGGGGAACGGATCGACCGCAGTGCTGGTGTGTCAGGGCATCGGCGCCTTCGCCGCCGGTGACAAACTGCAACTGGCGATGGCCGGAAAGGGCGCAGGCACGGGGATCGTGGCCTCGAGCCCCAAGGGCGAATCGGGCATCCCGAGCATGATCCTGTCCGCGTTCAAGGTCGCGGGCAACGCCTATGCGCAGCTGTCGACCGGCAAGACGCAGATCTCGGCCGAACCGAAGGCGATCACGCTCGAGTCCACCGACGCCGCGTCGGAGATCGACAACTCCGACGGCACCATCACCATCAAGCAGAGCGGCGTCTACTTCCTGATCGCCGCGGGCCAGGTCGGCGGCAGCGGCAACGGCACGGTGCAGCTCTGGCTGCGCCAGAACGGTGCCGACGTCGACAACAGCAACGCCGAACAGACCGTGACCAACGGCTCCACCTCGGTGCTGGTGAGCCAGGGCGTGATGACGCTCCAGGCCGGTGACAAGCTGCAACTGATGCAGTGCGCCAAGGGCGACGTCGGCATGATCGCGTCCACCCCGTCGGGCGAACCGGCGATTCCGAGCATGATCCTGTCGATCGTGCGCGTCGACAGTGGCCTGCGCGACCTGCCGGCCACGCCGAAGTGACGCATCGGGGCCGCCCGGCTGCGACCCCGGCCGAATCCTCGTCTTGCGGAGTCGCGCCTGGTGGAGCTGAGCGATGGGCGGATCGGATATTCGCTGAAGAAGAGTTGGCGCGACGGCACGACGGCGGTGGTGATGACGAAGCAGGTGCTGATGGAGCGGCTGTGCGCGCTGGTTCCGAAGCCGCGCAAGCACCTGGTGACGTATCACGGGGTGTCGGCGCCGGCGTCAGGGCTGCGCTCGGGCTGGACGCTGTTCGCAGGTTCGATCCTGCTGGACATGACCGTGTTCCACCGCCCCACCCGGTGAGGGCGCGGCGCGCCGAGCCCCAGGTCGTTGGCGCGGTGAGCGCCGTGTCGTGGGGCGCAGACCCCGGCGGCCGATCGGCCACGACGCGAGGCGCTGTGCGACCTCGAGCCGTGCACGACCACGGCCGTGTTCGAGGACCCGACGGCGCCTGCCGGGGTCCGTCCGTTCAGGGCGTCAGGCTGCGCAGGCCGTCGCTGGCGGCGAAGCCGAACGGTGCGGTGCCGTCGACGACCGCGAGCTGCCACCAGAAGCCCGTCCCCGGCAGATAGCCGGCCGGCCAGGCGAAGCTCAGCGACCAGCGACCCTGCGCGTCGATCGGCACGACGAAGTTCGCGTCGATCGCTGGCACCAGGGTGCCGCCGAAGACCGGCACGTTGATCGCGCTCGCACCGAGGATGAAGACCCCCAGGCTGTTCGCAGCCGCGTTGTCGGCGCGAAACGTCACGATGTTGCCGCCGGTCAGCGAGCCGAGGCCGGTCAGGTTGGGCTCGCCGAGCGCACCGGCGATGCCGCCACCCAGATTGGTCCACGGGCTCGGCGTGCGGTACGCGCGCAGGTCGTTGCCGACGCCGGCGACGACCAGGGTGCCATTCGCCGCGATGGAGGGTCCGCCCTGGTTGACGTTCTGGACCGGCACCTGCCAGCGCAGCGTCAGGTCGGCATCGAACGCCAACAGCGCCCCGTTGGGGAAGCCGCCGTTGGTGAAGTAGACCCGGCCGTCGCCGTCGATGGCGAAGCGCGGCGCGTAGCCGCCGCTGCCGAGCGGCACGGGATAGGTGTTCAACAGCAAGCCAGTCTGGGCATCGAGCCTCGTCACGATCTCGCCCGGTCCCACCATGTAGACGCTGCCGTTCGCACTGCAGCCGTATTCGCCGCCGACGCCGGGGATCGAGGGCACCGACCAGCGCTGCACCAAGGCCGAGCCGGTGTCGGTGAAGGCGTAGAAGAAGTCGAAGCCCGGCGAGTTCGATGCCCGGTTCAGGTAGACCGAGCCGTCCGGACCGCACATCGGCTGGTGCTGGTTGAGGAACCCTGGCATCACCGGGCTCTGGTATTGGAAGGCGCCGGTCGCGATGTCGAAGCGCTTGATCACCTGGCCACCGGACACACTGTCGGCCACATAGATCGCATCGCCGAACCTCGCCGCACCGCACTGTCCGCTGACCGAACCCACGCGGGGGGCGGTCCAGACCGTGGTGCCGTCCACCGCCCGGATCCGCCAGATGTCACGGAACGACGCGACGATCAGATCGCCGTTGTCGGCGAACACACAGCCGTCGTAGGCGCTGGCGTCGATCGTCGCTGCCGAGATCCAGGCGGTCGCGCCGGTCGCCGCATCGAGCGCATGGATCTGGCCCGAGGACGACGCGCCGTTGCCGGAGCGGGACGCGTAGACCCGGCCCTGGCTGTGACCGAGCAGCCACGTCGTCCATTGGCCAGCCGTGAACGGCAGGTCCACCCGCCATACCTGGGCTCCGGTCGCCAGGTCGAGTGCGTAGACCGGGGCTTCGTTCGGCGTCCCGGCTGACGGGAAGCCGGTCTGTCGGACCACGTAGACGCGATCACCGACGATGACGGGCTGCCAGGCGATGATCGATGGCGGCCCCGACGACCAGAGGGATTGCGCCGTAAGTGGCCCGTAGGCGGCCGTCAGGCCATTGCGCTGGCCATTGCCGCCGCTGTTCGGCCAGTCCTGGGCGGAGGCGTTGAAGAGGGTGCATGCCAGGGCGAGCGGCAGCACGAGAAGGCGAGATCGAAACGACATCGTCGACGTTCCTTGTGTTGGAGATCGAGAATCCTGTCGCGGTGAAGGGCGACGAGGGGCGCGCAGCATGCCCGTCCGCCCGCTCGAATGGGATCTTCCAGCAGCGACCTCCTACGAGAGGGCACGAACGGCGCACCGTAGGGGGATAGGAAATTCAAGCTGCGGTCCCGGACCACCCGGAACCCACCCCCGCCATCCTCCCGCCCGCGCACGACCCCGTCCAGGCGGTCGCAGTCGCCCGCTTCGGGCTC
>JBILEY010000555.1:0-3417 GCA_044351865.1 Planctomycetota bacterium
GAATCCGTGTTCCTCATCTACCCATCGGACGACGAACAACGCGTCCGCTCCTGGCTCGATACGAACGCCGCTCCCGTCCTGGCGAACCGCTGGAACTTGCCGACCGCAGGTGAGGCGGTCCTCTACCTGTCGATTGGCGACCTGTCGGAACGAGACGGATTCGAGCCTGCGGACCTCGCCAACATCGCAACCCACGTCGGCCCCGGTGCCGGACTCCTGCAAGCCGACGTCTCGCGCAGCGCGCAGCCTGTGGACGTTCGCATGCTGCTCGTCGAACTCCTGCGGGTCTTCCCGCGTGCGCGGGCCCAGGACGATTTCTCGGACCATCTCTGGACCCTGAGCGAGATCGCGGGTGGCGCGAAGGTCGCAGGGAAGCTCTTCTTCCAGTTGCCCAGGTAGAACGCGAAGGCAAACCGGACCGGACCTCGCGTGGTGCGCGGCCTGCCAGTCTGCGCCATCGTTCGATGTCCCGACGAAGCACCGAGTCCCTGCTGTCGCTGCTCGACGCCGCCGCGCCCGGCTTCCGCGCGTGGTCGCTGTCCGGCGACAACCTGTTCGACCTGGACTCCCTGCACGGCGTCTTCGCGGCGTGCAGTCACTTCGTTCGAGCCGTGCCGCAAGGATCCGACGTCTGGCCGGTGCTCGCCGAACTGGTCAACGAGGCTGTCGGCGGTCAGGACGCGCAGCTGGACGAGGCAGTGTGCACGTGCTTCCTCGAGAACCTTGCCAGTCCCGACCATCCACTTGGGTCGCTGCTGCGCGGCGGAGCCCTGGCCTACTGGCGCCAGTGGAGCGGCGCATCATGAAGCCGACCCTGCGCATGCTGCTTCGCATCGACTCGGTCGCGAACGTGTTCGCGATCGCGAACCGCAGGCTCGTCGTCCTGCCGCCGTTCGCCTGGGGCTCGGGCAAGCTCGCGCAGGAAGCAGCTGCCGAACTGCGTCGGCCGGACGGCCGAGTCCTACCGTGTGAAGTGATGCTGTGCCGCGAGCACCTGAATCGCACCCTGCAGGCCATCGACGATGGCGTGCTGGCCTTCGACCGCGCCTGCCTCGGGAAGGGCCTCGCGATCGAGGACATCGCAGCGGGCAGCGAAGTCTGGTGTGCCGAGTGGCTGGTCGCGGATGCTGGCCGCCCGCTCGACCATCGCTGAGGAACAGGGCCATCGTTAGCGTTGCCGACCCTCGCTGCCGCATGAACGATCGCAACCAGCCCGCGGGTACCGTCGCAACCACCAAGCAGGTGCTCGTCGGCAAGGACCGAGTCATCCTCGTCGTGCACACACGCGACGGCGGTTGGTTGTTCCTCGGCGCGCGAGAGCCCCGCGAACGCGACATGGTGTTCGTCGACGCACGACGGATGCTCCAGCACGACCGTTCACTCCGCAAAGTCTGGCCATTGCGCTCGGGTTGGATCGCCCGCCGCGGCGATCACGGCGGCTGGATGAAGCAAGCAGACGACACCGACGCGCCGCCGTTGGTCTCGACTCCTGCGCGCGGCTTCACCTTGCAGTTCACGAACCGGAGCAGGTTCGAACACTGGTTCTGCGGCGAGCACACGATTCCCGGTGCACAGTGCCCGAACTGCCGGAAGCCCCTGCTTCGCATGCTGACGCTCGACACGCGCGACCGGCGGCTCGGGCTGCAGGCACTGGGGTTGCCCCACGTCCACCTGCTGTTCTGTTGGACGTGCCATCTAGCACAGGGCGAGACCGCGTATCGCTTGCTGCCAAATGGCGGGATCCGGTTCGTGCAGCACCGCCGCGGCGGCGTCTCGAAGACGTTCCCGTACCGCGACTATCCGCGCGCGTTTCCCGGACGTCGCTTCACGCTCGCTGCCGTCGCTCCGCGCGAGGCGCGGACCCTCGCGGCCCTCAACGCCGGCGAGGTGAGCACAACCTCTCTCGGCAGATCGGCGCGGCAGCTCGCCATGCCGAGGCACCAGATCGGCGGCGAGCCACGCTTCCTGCAGGGCACCCCGCGCCGCATCTGTCCACGCTGTCGCCATCCGATGACCTTCCTTGCGAGCGTGGGCGACGACACGCTCGGCGGTTCCGGGTTCACGGGCAATGCCTTCGTCGAGGTCCTGTTCCTGCTGTGTCAGCGGGACAGGATCGTGCTGTCCCTGCAGCAGTGCGACTGATGCCCCCAGCAGCCATGCGACGGATGCGCCCCACATGGAGTCGGAACAGCGGCAGAACAACCTGCGATGAACACCACCTCTGCGTCCATTGCACCGCGCCTCGCGTTCCGCGCTGCCATCGCCGCGCAGGTGCTGATCGTGGCCATCGTCGTGTTCGGCGACATCGGCTTCGACCATCCAGGGCGCTTCGGACTCGACTTCGGGCACTTGTTGCTGCTGGGCGTGCTGTTGCTCGTCAGCACCGTGCTCGGGTTCGTCTTCGCCTGGCAGACACGGAGTCGCGGCCCGCTGGTCGTCCAATGCGGCTTGCTCGCCACGATCGCGGGCGGGGCATGGTTGGCGATGCAGTTGTCGTAGTCCCAGGCTCCGACAGCCAGCACATCGACAGTCGCCGCCAGCTGACGAAGGACTTACCGTGGCTGGCGACCCACAGCGCATCGTGGCGACTTCCATGCTCATGCCCAACCTGCGCCACGTCCGCTCGCCGAGGCACCGCAACCTCCCCGTCCGGCCTTTCCTCGCCGCACTGGCACTGACCGCGCTGACGAGCTGCACGGCGCCGTCGCCTGCCTCTGCCACACCAGCGACCGCCCCGACAGCCACGTCACCGCGACTGCGCTTCGAGACCGTTCGCTCGATCCTGCACGACAGCAAAGGCCACTACTGGTTCGGCAGCTGGAACGAAGGCGTCGCGCGCTACGACGGCACGAGCCTGACCTACCTGACGACGAAGGACGGGCTGTGCCACGACCAAGTCCGTTCGATCTACGAAGACAAGAACGGCGTCGTCTGGTTCGAAGGTGGTGCCGGCCTCTCCGGCTTCGACGGCAGCAAGCTCATTGCCCCTGGCTCACGCGACTACACCTCGAAGCAGCGTTGGGCGCTCGGCGACGGCGACCTGTGGTTCAAGGACGACGGTGAGATGGGCGCCAACGCGCAGGAAGGCCAACCGGGCGCCTATCGCTACGACGGCACGACCTTCACCTACCACGCCTATCCGCTGCCGCTCGCGCAGACGCGGAACTCTGCCTATGCGACGACCGGCTTCGCGCGCGGCAAAGGCGGCCGTGTCTGGTTCGCGACGTACAACGCCGTCTTCGGCTTCGACGGCACGGCGCTGACGACCCTCGGCGACGAACGACTGCAGCGCACCGAAGCGAACGGCCGCATGCACTGCCGCTGCGTGTTCGAGGATCGCCGCGGCAATGTGTGGATCGGCAACAACGGCATCGGCGTGTTGCTCTGGGATGGCACGAACGTCACCGACTTCACCCA
>JBILEY010000130.1:0-12038 GCA_044351865.1 Planctomycetota bacterium
CTGGCCAGCTTCGACCGCTGGTTCCGCCGGCGCGGCGACATGGTCATCATCATCGCCCGCTTCCTGGCCGGGCTGCGCGTCGTCGCGTTCTTCACCGCCGGCACGATGAAGATGTCGTGGCAGCGGTTCCTGTTCCTCGATGGCCTCGGCATCGTGCTGCTGGTGCCGCTGCTGGTCTGGCTCGGCTTCCACGGCGCGCCGTTCATCAAGACGATGATCGAGACCGTGCAGGAGGTCGAACGCGGCATCCTGTGGACCGCAGCCGGCGTCGCGGTGCTGGGCTCGCTGTGGTGGTGGCTGCGGCGCCGGCGGCAAGGCCTGCTGGCGCAGGCGAACCGGCCGACCGAGAGCTTCGTGCAGCCGAAGGTGCCGGTGCAGGAGCCGCCGGTCTGCCCGGACCCGGAGACGGCGGTGGCGCCGGACGCCACGAGCGCGACGGCAGTGGACGCGGAAC
The DNA here is from genome assembly GCA_044351865.1 of Planctomycetota bacterium. Lineage (GTDB taxonomy): Bacteria > Planctomycetota > UBA1135 > UBA1135 > UBA2386 > UBA2386. The sequence continues at coordinate 455 of JBILEY010000130.1, forward strand.
CAGCGCCCGGTGCCGAGGCGAGTCCCCCCACGCCCCCGAACCCACCCGCCACCCCGCCGGCGAGCGATTCGCCACCATCGGCGAGCTAGCGCTTCGGCGCGCTTGCCCCCGGGGTGTCGGCACCGCTAACGTGCCGGCCCGCTTTTTCGCGCCTGGCGACACGGCCCGGCCCCTCGATCCCGCATGTATCTCTTCTGGAACGTCCTCTCTCTCCTCATTGCTGCGGCGAGCATTGCCTACGCCGTACACCTCTTCAAGCAGATCATGGCGAAGGACCCCGGTGACGAGCGCATGCAGAAGATCGCCGCCGCCGTCCAGGAGGGTGGCCGCGCGTTCCTGCACGCCGAGTACAAGTGGCTCGCCGTGTTCGTCGTCGTGGTGACGCTCGCCATCGGCCTCGGCCCGGACAACGGCACCGACCAGTTCCTCGGCTGGAAGACCGCGATCGCCTTCGCCCTCGGCTCGATCGCCTCGGCCGGTGCCGGCTACTTCGGCATGCACTGCGCCACGCGCGCCGCCGTGCGCACGACGCAGGCCGCGAAGACGAGCCTCGGCCAGGCGCTCGACGTCGCCTTCAAGTCGGGCACGGTCATGGGCATGACGGTCGTGGGCCTCGGCCTGATGGGCATCACGCTGCTGATGCTGATCTACCAGGGCGACCTGAAGGCCGGCTCGCCGAACTTCGTCAACTACGTGCTCGGCTTCAGCTTCGGCGCCAGCTCGATCGCGCTGTTCGCGCGCGTCGGCGGCGGCATCTACACCAAGGCGGCCGACGTCGGCGGCGACCTGGTCGGCAAGGTCGAAGCCGGCATCCCCGAGGACGATCCGCGCAACCCGGCGGTCATCGCCGACAACGTCGGTGACAACGTCGGCGACGTCGCCGGCATGGGCGCCGACCTGTTCGAGAGCTACGTCGGCGCCATCGTCTCGACCTCGATCATCGGCTTCTCGCTGGTGCCGAAGATCGACGACGCGAACCTCTACACGGCGGAGCTGTCGAGCCTGCTGCTCTACCCGGTCGTGCTGTCGGCGATCGGCATCATCGCCAGCTTCCTCGGCACCTTCCGCGTCAAGGCGGACGACGAGAGCAAGCTGTCGGCGGCGCTGTTCGGCGGCCTGATCGCCGCCTCGGTGGCGCTGATCCTCGGCGGTGCGGTGGTCACGGCGATCATGAAGCCGACGCCGCTGCTGGCGATGGGCGGAGCCGTGACGGCCGGCCACTGGAAGGTCTACTTCGCGATGGTCATCGGCCTCGTGGTCGGCGTGATCATCGGCAAGGTCACCGAGTACTACACCTCGGAGAAGATGGCGCCGGCGCAGACGATCGCGCAGCAGTCGCAGACGGGTGCAGCGACCAACATCATCTACGGCCTCGCCACCGGCATGGCCTCGACCTGGATCCCGACGATCCTGCTGGCGCTGGCGATCTACCTCTGCAACGAGCTCGCCGGCATGTATGGCATCTGCGTCGCGGCGGTCGGCATGCTGAGCACGCTCGGCATCTCGCTCGGTGTCGACGCCTACGGCCCGGTCGCCGACAACGCCGGCGGTCTGGCCGAGATGTCGCACCAGCCGCCGGAAGTGCGCAAGCGCACCGACTCGCTGGACGCCACCGGCAACACCACGGCGGCGATCGGCAAGGGCTTCGCCATCGGCTCGGCGGCGCTGACCGCGCTGGCGCTGTTCTCGGCCTACAAGGTCGCGGCCGGCAACATCAACCTGAGCCTCGACAACGCCAACGTCGTCATGGGTCTGTTGGTCGGCGGCATGCTGCCGTTCGTCTTCAGCTCGATGGCGATGAAGGCCGTCGGCAAGGCCGCGAACGCGATGGTCGAGGAAGTCCGTCGCCAGTTCCGTGAGATCAAGGGCCTGAAGGACGGCACCGGCGGCGAGGCCGACTACGCGCGCTGCGTCGCGATCTCGACCGAAGGTGCGCTGCGCGAGATGGTCATGCCGGGCCTGCTGGCGATCGTCGCCCCGCTGGCGATGGGCATGATCTTCGGCAAGGCGGCGGTCGGCGGCCTGCTGGCCGGCTCGACGGCCGGCGGCGTCATGATGGCGCTGTTCATGGCCAACGCCGGCGGCGCCTGGGACAACGCCAAGAAGTACATCGAAGCCGGCCACCTCGGTGGCAAGGGCAGCGACACCCACAAGGCGGCGGTCACCGGCGACACGGTCGGCGACCCGTTCAAGGACACGGCCGGCCCGTCGATCAACATCCTGATGAAGCTGATGACGATCGCGGCCCTGATCGCGCTGCCGCTGTTCAAGAACGTCTGAGCCGGCTCGCCCCCGGCGCGGCCGAGCCGCCGCCACGGGGCGTTCCGCCACGAGCGAGTCTTGGCACGAACCCCGCCCGGCCTTCACGCCGGCGGGGTTCTTTGTTTTCCAGGGGTGCCGGCCCGGGGGTTACGCCCCGTGCACGAGCCGCTATCCTCCGGCCATCCAAGACCGCCTGAACCCACTCGCCGAGAGAACTGCCCGTTGAGCAAGCCCGCCCCCGCCAAGTCCGCACGCCCGATCCGTTCCCCTGACGCCGAGACCCGGCAGATGGCCCTGCGCATCGCCGAGCTGTTGGACGAGAAGCAGGCGAAGGACATCGTGATCCTCGACGTGTCGGGGCCGCTGGTGATCGCCGACTACTTCGTGGTCGCCACCGTGCAGAGCACGCGCCAGGGCCAATCGCTCGCGAGGGATCTCGACCTGACCCACAAGCAGGAGCGCGGCGCGCGGCGGCGCAACACCGGCGGGCTCGAGTCGGAGGACTCGAACTGGGTGCTGCTCGACTTCGACGACATCGTCGTGCACCTGTTCACCCCCGAGGCCCGCGCCTACTACGGCCTCGAGACGCTCTGGGCCGACGTGCCGCGGCTGCCGTTCTCGCCGAGCCAGAAGCCCGCGGTCCGGCACGCCGAGGTGCGCCAGCCGACGCTGGATGGCTTCGGCGCGCTGCAGCCGCAGGACGGCATCGACTCCGGCAGCGACGACGACAGCGGCAGCTGAAGCGCCGCCGCCCTGCGCGGTGGCGGATCCGCCCCACGGCCACGACGACGGCGGCCAACGCGGGCTGGAAAGTGCTGGTCCGGCGGCCCAACCGCCGATGAGACGAACGTCCAGGTCGAGCGACGGCGAGCACGACGATGAACCACCCGATCCGCTGGCAGCACTTCGATGCGGCGGCGCTGCGCGCAGCAGCCGCCGCCGACAAGCCGATCCTGATGCTGCTGACGGCACCGTGGTGCCAGCACTGCCGCGAGCTGCTGGCGACGACGCTGGCCGACCCGCAGGTGATCGCCGCCGTGCACGAACACTTCGTGCCGGTCCACGTCGACGCCGAACGCCGCCCCGACGTCAACCAGCGCTACGGCACCGGTGGCTGGCCGACGCTCGCGTGGCTGACGCCCGAAGGCGAACTGCTGGCGCAGGACAACTTTCTCGACGCCACTGCGATGCGGGAACGGCTCGATCGCGTGCGCAGCAGCTGGCGCAAGAACAAGCAGGAGATCCAGCGCGGCCTGCGCGAGCTGTGGGCGCAGGGCGACCGGCCGTCGGCCGCCGGCAGCCGGCTGCGCCGGCAGATGGTCGAGGACATCGTCGACGCCGTCTACGAGAAGCTCGACCACCGCCACGGCGGCTTCGGCGACGGCATCAAGTTCCCACACCCCGAGGCGATCGACTTCGCGCTGGTGCAGGTGATGAAGCGCAACGACGAACGCATGCGCGAAGTCGCCACGCTGACGCTCGACCACATGCTGGCGAGCCCGCTGCACGACCCCGTCGACGGCGGCTTCTTCCGCTTCTCGCGTACGCCCGACTGGCACACGCCCAACCACGAGAAGCTGCTCGACCAGAACGCGCTGGTGCTGCGCGCCTACCTCGAAGCGTTCCAGGTGTTCGGCAAGCCGGAGTATCGCACCGCCGCCGAGGGCATCGTGCGCTGGATGACGACGACGATGCGGGATGCGCACACGGGCGCGTTCGCCGGCAGCCAGGACGGTGACGCCGACTACTTCGTCGCCGACGCCGCCGGCCGCGCCCGTCGCGAACCGCCGCCGCTCGACCGCACGGTCTACTGTCACGCCAACGCGCTGGCGGTCTCCGGCTTGCTGAAGGCCGCGGCCGTGCTGCAGCGGCCAGAGTGGCGAGCGCAGGCGATGGCGACGCTGCGCTTCCTGCTGGAGAACCTCTACGACGGCCGCGAGGTGCACCACTACTGGGACGGCACCTACCACCTGCCGGGCATGCTGGCCGACCAGGCGCACCTGATCCGCGCGCTGATCGACGCGTCGCAGAACACCGGCGACGCCGATCTGCTGCTGCCGGCCGAAGCGATCGCCGAGCACGCCATCCAGAAGCACAAGGCGCCGAACGGCGGCTTCTACGACATCCTGCACGACCCGCGCGCCGAGGCGGCGATGGGCCGTCGCAACCGTTCGATCCTCGACAACGCGACGATGGCGGAGTCGCTGGTGCGCCTGTCCTACCTGTCGCGCCGGCCGGTCTTCTACCAGGAGGCGGTGCAGACTCTGGAAGCGTTCGCCACCGACTACAAGGAGTACGGCTACTACGTCGCTGGCTACGGGCGCGCAGTCGACCTGATCTTCTACGCGCCGCTGTTCGTCACCATCGTCGGCGATCGCGACGCCGCGGGCACGGTCGAGCTACGGCGCACGGCGCTCAGCACCTACGTGCCGTCGCGCATCGTGCAGACGCTCGACCCGAAGCACGACCCGATCCTGCTCGGGCGCGCGGGGCTGACCGCAGGCGAGGTGCCAGTCGTGCACCTGGCGGTCGGCAACGAACCGCGTGGGACGGCGAACACGCCGCAGGAACTGATCGATGCGATCGCACGCATCGAACGCGAGCGACGGAAGGACGGCTAGGCGTCGACTTCCAGGGGGACGGCGAGCCGACTCAGACTTCCAGCTTGGTCGGACCGGTCTGCTCTTCGTCGGCGACCAGGTCGATCAGGCCACGCTTCAGCTCTTCGCTGGCGATGCGGATGTAGTTCCGTTCGCGCGTCTCGAACAACGGCTTCTGGCCGCGGACGAGTTCGCGCACGCGCTTCTGCAGCAGCGCCGTGAGGCGGAACGAACCGCCGACCTGCTTGACGAGATCCTGGGGGAGGCTCTGTTCCATGAGGCTGTGGGGTCTCCCGGGGTTGGACCGGAAGGGCCGAGCAGAGTAGGGCGACCGCCCGGCCAGTCAATGGCCAGCTTGGCAGCGGCCCCCCGCCAGCCTGGCCCCTCGGCGACGCCATCGCGCCGCCGGGGACCGGCGGGCCCGGATCAGAGATCGCGGGCGTCGACGCTGACCTGCACGTCCGCCCAGGCCTGCTGGCCGCGGCGCTGCGTGCCGATCACGACCAGGTGCAGCATGATCTGCCGGGCCGAGCTCGGGCCGACGATCTGCACCTCGAACCCGTGCGGGAAGCCCTCGCCGACGTTGCTGACGAGGCCGTAGCGACCGACGCCGAACGAGGCCCGGGCGTAGTTGGTGCCCACGCTGTGGTGACGGTAGGTCAGCAGTTCGTCGACCTCGTCGGTCGACCGCAGGATCTGCCACGGGTCCGGCCGACCGTCGATCGGATCGTCGCTGAGGGTACCGTCGTCGAGGTCGATCTGGCGCAGTGTCCCGGTGGTCGCCGGCAAGCCACCGCGAACCCACACCACCGTCGCCCGCGGATGGGTCACACCGTTGATGTCGGCCGTTCCCGTGGCCAGATGCAGCAACACCTCCGCCTGGTCGGTGGCGTCGGTGATGCGGTCGATGCCCGCCGCGTCGACCAGCGGTTCGCTGAGCACACGGACCAGGTTGAGCCCGATGCCGTTGTCGGGCTGCGGCCCACCGTCGACCGGCGTCAGGTAGTAGTAGACCCAACGATAGACGTCGACGAGGTACTCCTCGCCGCTCGCACAGACGAATCGGTCGCTCCACGCGAGTCGCGTGAAGAACAGCGAGTTGCCGGTGATCTCGAGCGCAAGGGTGTCCTTCTGCAGCGTCTGGTTCGGGCTGACCGAAGGCAGCCGCGCGGTGCTCAGCGGCACCGGCGCGTCCGTCAGGTCGAGCAACGCCCGGTTGGCGTTGCCCTCGGTGTCGTTGCCGAACACGCGCACGCACGAGACCATCTCCAGGCGCATCTGGTCGACGATGTCCTGCGTGACCTCGGTGGCGCGGCCCAGGCGCTTCGAGAACTCCTGCGCCTCGCCGCCACTGACGGCGAGGGTGGAGACCGCCATGATCATCAGCCCGAGCAGGCTCGAGGCGATGACCAGTTCGATCATGCTGAAGCCGGCTGCTCTTGAACGCACGGAAGTGTTCATGGTGGTGCGCCTCAGCGTTGGATGAAGATCTTGGTCTGGTGGTACGCGTAGTGGACCTGCGCGCCCTGCCGGTAGCACTCGATGCGCAGCAGGTAGCTGCCCTCCGGGAACTGCGCCTCCGGCACCGGCCACGAGTAGGTCTCGCCACCGACCGTGGCGTCGGTCACCAGGTAGGTGCTGTTGGTCGGGCGGGTGCCCGGGGTCGCTTGCACGCCGTCCTGGATGTGCAGCCAGGTCGTGCCGTTGTCCGGCGAGAACATGATCACGTACTGCAGCAGCAGTTCGCTCTCGCTGAACGTGCCCGACTGGGCGTACTCCAGGCCATCCCATCGCCGCCAGGTCGTCGAGAACTGGATGTCGATGGTCGCCGGGTCGTTCAGTTCCGTGATGTCCGTCGGCGAGTCGATCTCCATGCGCGGCAGCTGCGGAATGCGCAGCGTGTTCGTGGTGCTGCCGGCCTCGAAGAACGAGTGCACCAGCGACAGCACGGCGAACTTCGCGATGAAGGTCGTGCCGTTGTCGACGGCGTTGCTGATGCCGTTGACGACGATGTAGCCGGCGCTGGTGTTGGTCTCGTTCACCAGCTTGACGAGGCCCGAGCCGGTGCCCGCCGAGTGGGTGTAGTAGGTCCGGTACAGGGACGCCGTGTGACGGCTCGTGGTGTACGGCGGGAAGTTCCAGTGCTCGGCCACCGCCGAGGCCATGTTCATCCGGAACGGGCGCGTGATCGGCGCCGCGCTCGGCATCGTCATGCTGTAGTTGGTCGCCAGCTCCGAGCCGACCGTGGTCAAGGTACCGTTGCCCGACGAGCTGGCGTGGTTGAACGTCGACGCCGAGGTGCCGATGTTGAACAGCGTCGTGCAGCCATAGTTGGCCGTGCGCTGGTGGTTGTTGTTCATCGCGGTGCCCCAGGCGAGTCGACCGCTGGCCGAATACACCGTCTGGCACGGCTGCTGGTAGAAGTTGCCCGCGGTGTTGCCGGCCCCGAGGTTGCCCCGCGGAGTCGTGCCGTCGGTCCAGGTGGCGAGCGCGTTGTCCGGATACAGCTCGCCGAGCCACGGAATGCCCCACCAGTAGCCGGCACCGTTCGCGCGCACGTAGCGGCGCGCGCCGATGATGGTGTTGATGAAGCCGTTGCCGGTGGCGCCGTGCGGCACCTGGTTGCTCGGGATCGAGTTGGCGTAGCCGTTGGCCGCGTCGTAGCCGATGTCGTTGCCGATGCCGAGGTAGTAGTACGAGTAGCCGGTCAACGTGGTGAACACGACGGCGCTGTTGACGATGGCACGGCGCAGCACGTCGAAGTAGCGCGGCACGTCACACGCCATCTGGCCGACGCCCCAGCGATTGCGCAGCAGGGTCGAGCTGATGGCCGGGAAGTCGAGTGCGGCGTTGTTCGTGTTGGCGAGATTGTCCAGATACCAGTTGTACGAGTTCGGGAAGTCGTCGCCGTTGTTGAAGCAGTCCTTGTACGGCAGGTGCCGCGGATCGCCGTTGAACTGGGCGCGCTCCGTGACCGGCACGTCCTCCCTGCTGTCGGCCCACCACGTGTAGGTCATCGACAGGTTGTCCGGATCGCTCAGCGGCCAGGTCGAGCCGCTGCTCTTCCACGCCTCGTCGCCGCCGCTGTAGCCGGCGGCGATGCGGGTGCGGATGCGCAGCAACACGTCCCCCGGCGGATTGCCGCCGACGAACGAGTCGTTGGTCAGCACCGCCGGGGCGATGCGCAGCGTCCAGCGCGCGGTGTTCTTCGGGCCGACACCCGAACTGGTCAGGTCGGGCGCGAAGGACGGGCCCGCCGCGATCGGGCACGGGATGTAGTCCATGGCGTAGAGCCGCGCGCGGGTGCTGTTGGCGAGGCCGTATTGCAGCACGCCCTGCGTCACCGGCGGCGCACCGACCGGCGTGTTGAACAGGTAGACGCGGGTGAAGCCCTCGTCCGTGACCGACGGGGGCACGAACTCCGCCTCGTAGTACATCTCGTCGGCGACCGGCGAGTCACTGCTGTGCTTCGCCACCTGCCACGCCGTCGGGTAGTTGGTGGAGCCGCCCACCGAAACGCCGCCCGGCACGTTGTTGAGCGTGCAGGTCGAGGCCAGCTTCGACGGGTTCGACGAGTCCGTCAGGTCGACGCCGAGGATCTCGACGACCATAGGTTCCGGCATGATCGTCGGCCCGGTGTAGGTCGCGGTGTGCTGGCTGAACGCGTACATGCGCAGCTGCACCGAGTCGGTGACGCCGGCCTGCTCACGCTTCGTGCGCAGTTCCTCCGGGTGCGTGACGACACGCAGGTTCGGGTAGGCCGACGGGCTCTTCGCCGGGTCGCTGAAGTTGCGCAGCGCCGGCATCGGCAGCAGCTCGCCGTGCAGGTTGATGACCAGCGCGTTCTTGTACTTGTCCGGGCTGGTGACCAGGTCCTCGAGGAACAGACGCAGCGTCGGCTCCTTCGACATGTCGGTCAGCTCCGGCGGGATCGCCGTGCCGTCCTTCTTGGCCTCGGCGATCGCAAGCTCGCGCGCCTCGACGTCGGCTACGCGCTGCTGCCACAGAGCCAGCTCGTCCGGATAGCGCATCGCGTGGTTGAAGTAGTCGGCCAGCGCGTACGGATGCGGATTGAGGTCCGCGTCGTAGCCGTTGCGCTCGACGCCGTCGCAGTTGATGCGACCGCGCATGTTGTCCGGCACGTAGTAGTAGGTCGACGCGTTGCCGGACGGCATGCGGCCCGGGTAGTGATAGACGTCCGGGATCACCGCGTGGCTGTCGGTGTCGTCGTTGGTGTACGGGCGGTAGGTCTGATTGCGGCCGAAGCTCGCCTTGGTGATCCAGTGCGTGCGGAAGATCAGGCCCGGATTGCGGTTCTCGAGGTCGGTGATCATCGACTCGACGAACGGCTTGATCGAGTCCATGAAGACCCACCAGCCCGGGATGTTCTCGACCGCCAGCAAGTAGACGTCGAACACCTGCGTGGTCGGGAAGGCGCTGCCCGCCGAGTTGATGACCGCCGACAGGTCGGCCATCGGATGCTCGACGCCGTTGCTGTCCTTCTTGTAGATGCGCACCGTGACGTAGCGCACGTTGCGATTGTTGAGGCCGAGGAACGGCTGCACGGTGATGCGGCGCCACCAGTGCCAGTCGCCGTCGCGCTGGTAGTTGCCCGAGACCGGATGGTCGGCTGTGACCAAGGCACCGTTGGCGTCCTCCTGGATCGACATGACGCCCTTGCTGACGATGCCGTCGTCGAGCACGTCGAGGTCGACCGCCGCGTCAACCTGGCCACGATCCACGAAGCCCTGGATCTCGGCCAGGATCGCCTGGGCCTTTGCATAGGCCCAGACACGATCGCGTTCGGTGTTGGTCGTCTGGTAGTTGACCGCGAGATGGTTGATCAGCACGACTGCGCCGATCACCAGGATCAACAGAGCGAAGGCCAGTTCCGCGAACGTGAAGCCGGCGTCGTTCCGTGCATGTCTGTGTCGCATGGGCAGCATCTCCTGGGGTACGGGCTCCGGCATGGTCGGCGGGTTATCGGCAGTCGGCCGTCTCGGCTTGGTGCCGTCCGTGCAGCCGGTCCCGTCCCGGGACCGCACACCGCTGCGACCGTCGCCGTCGCGATTTGCAACACCGGCCGCCCCGACCCATGCTGCGCGCCTTGTCCTGGCTCCGTTCCCTCCGCCGCGCCTTCGGTCGGCCCCTCGCCCTGCTGCGCCGCCACTGGTGGATCGTGCTCGTCGGCACCGCCTGTGTGCCAGTGCACGCCTACGTGTCGCTGTGGATGCCCGCCTTGCTCGGCCGCACGCTCGACCAGCTCGGCCAGGGCGGCGACCACACGCTGCTGCGCGAGACCTGCTGGTGGCTCGGCTTGCTGGCGGTCCTGGAAGCGGGCAGCCGCTACGTGTCGCGCAAGACGCTGATCGACGCGTCGCGGCACGTCGAACAGGACCTGAAGAACGCCGCCATCGCCCACCTGCAGCAGCTGCCGGTCGCGTGGTTCGACCGCTCGCGCACCGGCGACGTCACCAGCCGCCTGACCCAGGACGTAGAGCTGGTGCGCTTCGTCATGGGTCCGTTGCTGCTGCACGGCGGCAGCACGCTGTGCCTCTTGCCCGCGGGCACCTGGCGCATGCTGCAGATGGACGTGCCGGTGACGCTCGCCAGCCTCGGCGCGTTCGGCGTGCTGTTCCTTCTGATGCGGCTCGTGCTGCCGCGCTTGCACGGCTGGAGCAAGAAGTCGCAGGAAGCGATCGCCGAGGTCTCACAGCGCGCGCAGGAGGACTTCGCCGGCATCCGCGTCGTCCACCAGTTCGCTGCGGTGGCGCGCGAACGTGCAGCGATGGCGACGCGCAACCGCCGCTACCTGCTCGCCAACCTGCGGCTCGTGCGCCTGCGTTCGCTGATGAACGCGCTGACGCACTCGGCGAGCGGTGCGGTGATGCTCGGCGTGCTGTTCGTCGGCGGCTACCAGGTCGTCGACCAGAAACTGACGGTCGGCCAGCTGTTCGAGTTCCTCGGCTACCTGGCGCTGATGACCTTCCCGCTGGAGATCCTCGGCTGGACGCTGGCGACGCTGCCGCGCGCCTACGCCGCCGGCATCCGCATCGAGGAACTGTTCGAGGTCGCACCCGAGGCGCAGCAGGGCGAACGACCGGCACTGCGCGGCGCGATCGAAGCGCGCGACCTGACCTTCACCTACCCTGGTGCCGAACGCCCGTCGCTGCACGATGTGTCGTTCACGCTGGCCCCCGGGCAGAAGCTCGGCCTCGTCGGCGAGGTCGGCAGCGGCAAGTCGACGCTGCTGGCGCTGCTGCTGCGCTACTACGACCCGCCGCGGGGCATGCTGTTCGTCGACGGCCACGACGTGCTCGACCTCGACCCGCGCGCGCTGCGGGCCCTCTACGCACTGGCGCCGCAGGAGCCGTTCTTGTTCAGCGACACCGTCGCCGCCAACGTCGCCTTCGCGCGCGACGACGCGACCCCGGCGGAGATCGACGCCGCCGTCGCCGGGGCGGCACTCGACCAGGACCTGCCGCAGCTGCCGAACGGCCTGCAGACCGTCGTCGGCGAACGCGGCGTGACGTTGTCCGGCGGCCAGAAGCAGCGTGTGTCGCTGGCGCGTGCGCTGCTCGGCGACCGCCCGGGCCTGCTGCTCGACGACACCTTGTCGGCGGTCGATCCGGCGACCGAACGGCGCATCCTCGCCGGCCTGCGCCGCGAGCGCCGCGGCCGCACGATCGTCGTCGCCACCCACCGCCTGTCGGTCGTGGTCG
>JBILEY010000556.1:0-3408 GCA_044351865.1 Planctomycetota bacterium
TCTCACCATCGTCAGCGTCACCGAGGGCAACCCGAACGGCGGCGACACCGTCGTGCTGTCGCAGGTCGAACTGCTGCCGATCGAGATCACCGGTCGCACGCTGGCGCACGAGTCGGACCCGAGCCGCAGTCGCCTCGTCGACCGCAACGGCCTGCTGCGCGTCGAGCTGCCCGGTGGCGCGCGCCTGTTCCGCTACCGCCGCGCCGGTGGCCAGTTCTGGGGCTTCCTGCGCATCGCCGCGAACGGCGCAGCCCAGGTCGTCTACGAGCGCCCGGGCGTCGGGGCCCTGCTCGCGGATCCGTTCTTCGATCGCATCGGCGTGTCGCCCGACGGCCGCCACGCGGCGATCGCACTGCAGGGCGGCGGCCTGCGGGTGGCGCGTCTCGATGGCACCGTCTTCGCGAGCACCGGCACGCCGACCCGCCTCGCGGCGCCGAGCAACCTCGATCTGCTGCCGCTGTCGGTGACGATCGGCAACGACGTGGTGTGGTTCCAGGGCGACGACGTCACGCTGCGCTGCTACGGCTGTGCGCTCGCCGATGGCTCGAGCCCGGTCGACGTGTCGCCGACGCTGGCGGCGAACTCCGACTTCAAGGACCAGATGGTCACCACGCCCGACGGCAGTCGCGTGGTGTTCCTCTACGGCCCCATCAACCAGCAGCGCCTGTACACGGCGACGCTCGCCGGTGGGGTCGTGCTGCTGCCGCCGCCGCCCGGCAAGTACGAAGAACCGGGCTACCTGCCGGAGAGCCCGGGCGAGCCGGCGATGCTGCTGAACGACGCCGGCACGCGCTTGTTCTTCATCGAAGGCCTCGTGCGCGACGAGCTGAAGGTGCTCGACATCGCCGGCGTGCTGCCGCAGCTCGACATCACCGAGAACGCGATCTTCCAGCCGTACATCGGCACGCACATCCTGCCGAAGTTCGCCGCCGACAAGCTGCTGATCGCCATCGGCGACGTCGCGGCGATGGACTGGTTCCGTGCCGACCTCGCCGTCGGTGGCGGCACCGTCGTCAACCTGACCGGCACCGGTTCGGTCGTGCAGCCGTTCCCGTCGGGCACGTTGAGCCCGGTCAAGGCGGCACCGCTGCTCGGCAAGCTGCTGGTCAGCGAGCTCGCACCGGGTGGCCTCTCGCTGCGCGAGATCGATCCGGCGACCGGGGCGACGGCGGTGGTGGTGCCGGGTCTGCTCGGCGCGCCGGCGATCGGCGATGCACCGAACAGCGCCGCCGACCTCGTCGTGCGCACGACGGCGGGCGACCAGGTGTGGCTCGGCAGCACCGGCCAGCTGTTCGCGCAGGCGCCGCTCGGTGTCGAGCTCACGCCGACGGTGCACGGGCCGGTGTTCGCCGCCACGACGGTCCGCGTGCCCGGTGCGTTCGGCGTCGCGGTCTTCTACCTGCCCGACGGTTCGGCCGTGTTCGGCCCGCCCGAGGTCGGCATGCAGCAACTCGTGCTGACGCCGAACAACGGTGTCGTCGTCGTCGGCAGCACGATGCGCTACCTGGCTCCCGGCGTGCTCGTCGTGCTCAACCGGCCGGCGGCGTCGATGCGCGTCTGCTTGTCGGGCGCTGGCGCCTAGTCCTGCGCGCGGGCCTGCCGTTCGTCGCGCTCCGCCGCGGCGGGTTGCGGGCCCGGCAGCCGCACCGCGGTCAACTGCAGCGCGTCGTCGCGGCGCGTCACCACCAGCACCCGGTCGCGCCACGCCACGGCGCCGAGCACCGGCGGCGTCACCGGCACGTCGAACGTCGTCCACTGTTCGGCGCCCGGCGCCAGCACGTCGAGTGTGCGCTGCGGTTCGCCATCGCTGCTGCCGCCGGCGAGCACCAGCGTGCCGTCGAGCGCCACCAGGAACGGCGCGATGCGCGGCGTGCGCGGGGCGGGGCCGCAGCGCCAGGTTCCGGTCGCCGGCGTGAACACGTCGACCTCGGGCACCGGCGTGAAGCCTTCGCGCATGCCGCCGACGAGCCACACGTCGTCGCCCCGCACCGCCGAGCCGAAGGCGCGTCGAGGTCGCGGCAGCCGCGCGTCGGTGGTGACGAACGGGCCGTCGCTGCGGTCGCGGCGCAGCACGACGTCGGCGAAGACGAAGCCGTCCTCGCCGCGTTCGGGCACGTAGTCGATGCCGCCGAACAGCCACGTCGCCCCGGCGAGCTCGTGCACGCCGAACTGCGTGCGTGGTGCCGGCAGCGGCACCGCCGTGCGCCAGCTGCCGCCGCCGAGCGAAACGGCATCGGCGATCGCACGGCCGGCACCGTCGCGGTAGGCGAAGCCGCCGAGCAGCTCGATGCCGCCGCGATGCACGTGCGCCACCGCCGACTGGCGCGGCGTCGGCAGTGCCGGACCCGCCGTCGTCTGCAGCGTGCGCAGGTCGATCGTCACTGCGTCGGCGACGAAGTGCTCGGGCTGGAAGTCATGCTGCTTCTTGCCCTGGTTGCCGCCGAACACGTGCAGGCGGTCCTGCTGCAGCAAGAACGTCTGGCGGTTCTTCGCCGGGTGCGTCCACGGCAGCGTCCACGTCTGCACGTGCAGCGCTGTGCTGGCGGTGGGCACCCGTTCGCACAGCGCCACGTGCGCGTCGCTGGCGCCGCCGATCGCCAGCAGTTCGCCGGGCCCAGCGGGCAGCAGGCGGTGGAAGAAGCGCGGCAGCGTCAGCGATCCCGCCGGTTCGAAGCCGTTCGCCCCGAGCCGCAGCAGCGGGCCGGTGCGGCCGCTGACGAACAAGGCGCCGTCGTGCGCCACGGCCGCCATCGCGAACGGGAAACCCGGCAGCTCGGGGCCGCGCCGCCAGGTGCCCGTGGCCAGATCGAGCACGTCGGTGCGTGCCGAGGGTTCGCCGTCCTGGTCGAGGCCGCCGAGCGCGTAGAGCCCGCCGTCGTGCACGGCGATCGCCAGGGCGCGGCGTTGGAACGGCGGCGTCGGCAGCGGCTGCCAGCCGGCGTCGGGGTGCGCGAGGTCGAGCGACCACGCGGTCGTGAGCCACGTGCGGGCCTCGCCGGCGAGCGTCCAGCCGCCGACGACGAAGACCCGGTCGCCGTGCACGATCGCGTCGTGCGACGAACGCGGCTCCGGCAGCGGCGGCAAGGGGCGCCAGGTCGCCGCGGTGACGTCGAACGCCGCCGCTTCGGCCGTCGACCACAGGTCTTCGTGCTCGGGATCGGCGTTGCGCGCGCTCATGCCGCCGACGCGCACGACGGTGCGGCCGTGGGCGACCAGCGCGGTGCCCTGCAGGGCCGGGCCGCGCGCCACTTCGCGCCACGCGGCGTCGCCGTCGGCGAGCGCCAGCAAGGCACCGCTCTGGTTCTGTGCGCAGTGCTCGTGGGCCTTGCCGGTGTGGCCACCGAACACGTAGCTGGTCGTGCCGAGGCGGCAGGCGCCGAAGCTGGCGAGGCCGTGCGGCAGGGCCGG
>JBILEY010000131.1:0-12029 GCA_044351865.1 Planctomycetota bacterium
CATGCGCCGCATCCAGAACGAGGCGACCCGACTGGCTCTGGCGTCGCGCCTCGGCCGCCTGGGGCTGATCGACGAGCAGGGAGCACCCAGCGTCGCAACTGCGGAGCATTCCGCGGCGCCGGCAGCCAGCGATGCCGGGCCCGCTGCCTCTTCCGTGGCCTCAGGCCCGCCGCGGCTCGTCGACCATGTCGTCGACGCGCTGCAATACCTGATGCACCAGCACATGCCGGCGCTCGTGTTGTTCACGACGCTCGCGTTCCCGCTGGTCGTCGGCGTCGGCGGCTTCCTGACGGCCGGTGGTTCGTGGGTCCTGTTGGCGGCGATCGCGGCGATCCCGGGCCTCAGCGTGCTGGCCGTCGTCGGCGCGATGGGTCGGCAGGTGCTGCTCGCCAGTGCCGAAGGCAACGGCGACGTGCCACCGATGCCGCGCCTCGCCGACCTCGTGCAGGACGCCCAGCGCTTCCTGCTCGACACCGCGCTGGTGACCGGATCGCTGCTCGGCCCGTCGCTGCTGGCGATGGCGTGCGGCGCGCCATGGACGGCGGTGGTTCCCGGGCTGCTGATCGGCGCGTTCTTCGCCCCGATGGCCTGGGCGCTGCGCCATCTGCGCGGCGACCTCGGGGCGCTGTCGCCGGTGACGCTGATGCGCGCCGTCGCGCGCACCGCCAGCTCCTATCCGGCGCTGGCGATCGTCAACATCCTGCTGTTCGCGCCGATCGCGCTGGTCGCGTTCCTGGTGTTCGGACGGCCGATCTGGGTGCAGATCGCGGTCATCGGCCCGCTGTGCGTGCTGCCGGTGTTCGTGGCCTCGCGCCTGCTCGGCACCTGGCTGGAGTTCCATCGCGAACGGCTGGGCGGTCTGGCCGCCGTGAAGGTCTTGGCGAAGGAAGTGGCCAAGGTCGCGGCGAAGCCGTTGGCCAGTGCGCCGAACGTGGCACCGCAGCGCGAAGCCAAGGTGCAGCCGAAGGCCGAGCCGAAGGTCGCAGCGAAGGCCACGAGCAAGGCTGCGGCTGCCGCGCGAACGGTGGCGGCGAAGCCGGTCGCCGGCCCTGCGGCCAAGGCACCGGTGGCCCCGGCAACGAAGGCAGCGCCGCGGCTGCCGAAGCGCCCGGAGCAACTGCAGCAGTTCGCGGCGCCGGTGCCGAAGCGCCCAGCCTCGGCGGCGCCGAACCCAGCCCGGACGCAGCCAGCGGCGCCTGGACGGCAGCAGGCTGCACCGCGGGCGCAAGCGCCGGCGGCAGCGCAACCGGCCGCGCAACGCGCGCCGGCCAGGCCCGCAGCGCCAGCTCCTGCCGCCGCCGCGCCGCGCTCCGCGGCGACGCCGAAGCCTGCAGCCAAGCCTGCTCCGAAGCAGATCGAAGGCCGTGGCCCGGTGCGCAAGCTCACCGACCAGCCGGACCTCTCGGCGATGCCGGGTGCCGTCGTGGTGAAGGGCAGCGATCGCCAGCGCCAGGGCGCTTCGGCGAAGAAGGCCTGAGCGACCGACACGGACCGAGGCGGCACTCGCTCGTCGGCGAGTTGCCGCCGTGGTCCCGCCTTCGGACCGACGCAGACTCCTAGAAGGCGCCGATGGTCAGGCCGAGACCGTTCGAGGTCGTCCCCGCACTGACCGCTCCGCTGGCGTCGAGTTCCAGCACCAAGGTCTGCGCGTAGAACTGCGTCCCGACGAGCCCCGGGTTCAGCGGCAGGGCCGCGGAGAAGGTCGCCGTGCCGGCGATCGGCAGGATCCAGTTCAGCAGGTCCCCGGTGTGCGACATCAGGCAACCGGGCAGCGCCTGCGGCAGCAGCAGGGACAGCGGCAACGGCGGGTTGTAGCGGGAGTAGCCGAGGGCGCAGAACACCAGCGCGTTGCTGGGCAGGCCCGACGATCGAACGCTGTAGGTGCCGCCGATCCACGGGCGGGACACCATCTCGATCGCCACCTGACCGGCGCTGCCGATGCAGCCGGCGTCGTAGGTGAAGCCGGTGGCCGGGCAGCTCGACTGCAGCTCGGCGAAGGAGCCGAAGCCGGCGCTGCCGACGGCCGTGAAGCTACCGGTGACGAGCAGGTCGCCGTCGCGCTGCATGGTGAACGAGAACGGATAGAAGACGGCGCCGAGGTTGCTGTCGTTCACCGTCCCGTTGCTCGCCACCGGCGACCACGCGGTGCCGTTCCAGCGCGCGAGGTTCTGCGTGCCGGACACACCACCCGCGGAGGTGAAGCGACCCGCCGCCAGCACGTCGCCGTTCGGCAACGCCGCGAGGGCCGTGACGAACGGACCGTAGATCGTGGCGCCGGCCGGCTGCATGCCGGTGCCGAGCGACGACCACGCGGCGCCGTTCCAGCGCGCGATCTTCTCCGCGCCGACGATCCCGGCGGCGGTGAAGTTGCCGCCGGCCACGAGGTCGCCGTTCGGCAGCACCAGCAGCGACTCCACGCTGCCGTTGGCGCCGTTGCCCAACGCGGCGAAGACGTTGCCGGTCACGCGAGCGACGCGATTCAGCGGCGTCGAGCCGGCCGCCGTGAACGAGCCACCGACGAAGATGTCGCCGTTGGCGGCGTTGGCGATCGCACGCACGCCGCCGTTCAGGATGCCGATGCCCAGCGTCGCGAACGAGCCGAAGCTCGGGCTCCACTTGGCGAGGCGGGTGGTGAAGTCACCGCCGACCCAGAACTCGTAGTTGGGGTCGGCGGACGGCGCCAGCACGCGCACGAGGCCGTTCAGGCCGGCGCCGAAGGTCGACCAGCCACTGCCGTTCCAGCGCGCGATGCGATTGGCGTTGGCGCCTCCCGCGGTGGTGAAGTTGCCGCCGACGACGAGGTCGCCGTTCGGCAACGCCAGCAGCGAGAACACGGTCGCATTGGTGCCCGCGCCGAGGCTGCTCCACGTCGTGCCGTTCCAGCGCGCGATGCGGTTGGCGCCGACGCCCCCGATGACGGTGAAGTCGCCCGCGACGACGAGGTCGCCGTTCGGCAGCTCGGCCGAGGCCATGACGAGACCGTTGGTGCCGTTCGGCACCAATGCCGACCAGCTGCTGCCGTTCCAGCGGCGCAGCGTCTCGTGCGACGAGAGCACGTACGAACCTGCGTCGTTGAGCAGTCCCGTCGTCACCAGGCCGCCGAGGCTCGGCGCGTCGCCGATGGCGCCGGCCCAGGTGTCGGGAGCACCCAGCCCAGCCCATGCGGTGCCGGTCCAGCGCGCGACGCCACCAGGGATCGCCAGGCTGCCGGCCGCGAACAACTGCCCGCCGCTGACCGCGAGCCTGCCGACACCACCGAGCGCGCCGAGCGCGAGCCAGTTCGTGCCGTTCCACTGCCACACGCCCTCGCCGTTGGTGGCGATGACGTTGCCGTTCCAGGTGACGATCGAGCTCGGCTCACCGGACAGGAACGCGGTCGGCGCCCACGCCGTGCCGTTCCAGCGCTGCATGCCGCCCGTCGCGTAGCCACCCGCGATGAGGCCGCCCGCGGCGTCGCGCCCGATGGCGCGCACGTAGCTGCTCGGCGTCCCGAGACCACCGCCGATGGCGCTCCAGCTCGCGCCGTTCCAGCGCGCGACGTTGTTCAGCAGCGTCGACCCGGAGTTCTGGAACAGGCCACCGACTACGAGGCTTGCGCCGTCGACGACCATGCAACTGCCGATGCCCTGCCCCGTGCCGCCGCTGGCCAATCCGGCACCGAGACCGGACCACGACGAGCCGTTCCAACGGGCGATGCTGTTGACCGGCACACCACCGGCCGAGGTGATGCGACCGGCGACGAAGACTTCACCTTGGAACACCGTGATCGCGTTGACGCACTCGTAGGACAGTGGACCGACCAGTCCGGAGCCGAGCGGCGACCACACGCCGGTGAGCGGGTCGAAGGCCGCGATGTTGGCGGCGGCGATGTTGCCGATCGCGCCGAACGTGCCGGCGAAGACCAGCAACGGCGTCGCGGGACCAGCGCCGTCCGGGTCCCATTCGACGACTCCGGCGATGGTGCCGTTGGAGCCGGAAAGCGGCGTTCCACCGCCGAACGTGAGCGAACACTGGGCACTGCCGTATGCCGCCATGCTGGCGACCAAGGACAGCGAACCGACGAAGCGAGAAATGGTCATGGGTTTCGAGTTGCCTCCGAGTTCTGGTCAGGACACCTCGGGCCCACGACTGCGTCGTCACCGGGAAGAAAGCCACGCTCGCGCCGCCGCGCGCACGCGTTCGAGGCTGCGTTGCGCGGCACGCACCCCGACGCCACGCAGCGCGGCCAACTGGCGCGGCTGATCGAGCCCGACCAGCAGCAACGCGAGAACGGATCGATCGTCGGGCGACAGCACGCCGTCGACCGCGAGCAGGTCGTCGATCATCCAGCGCACGTGCTCGGCGGACGCCGGATCGGCAGTGAGCACGACGCTCACGTCGGCGATCGGAACGAGCCGCGACCGACGCCGTCCGCGGCGGAGATTGCGTCGCAGGTTGTGCGCGATGCCGAGGGCCATCGCGTGCAGGCAGCGCGGCGGACCATGGTGGCGCACCCAGTCGAACAGTCGCCACAGCGCCTCGCTGGCTAGGTCCTCGGCGTCGTGGAAGGACGTGGTGCCACCACGCAGCCTCGCCACCAGCAGGGCGTGCAATCCCGACCAGCCCTCGCCGGACGGCCGTGCTTGGGTCGGTGCTTCGGCCGGTGCTTCGGGGTTCGCGCCGCGTTGCCGACGCAGCGGTTCCCTGAACGTCTCGCCTTCGACCGACTGCACGGAGAGCCTCACTCCGACACCGGCGATGGCGCCGCTACCGGGGCGCGACCGCGCGCCTTGCCAACATGGGCGTCGCCGACGGAAGAACCGGAGGTGTCGTCGACGAAAGACCGGGCTCGCGGAGCCGCGAGGCGCAGCCGACAGCGGCGCATCGCGGTTCCCAAACCCGTCAGCTACGCTGCGCGCGCCATGGACCTCGCCAAGTACCTCCGCGACGTGCCCGACTTCCCGAAGCCCGGGATCCTGTTCAAGGACATCACCCCGCTGCTCGCGTCGCCGGTGGCGATGAAGACGGCGATCGACCGGCTGGCGAAGCTGTCGTTCGGCAAGGTCGACAAGATCGCGGCGATCGAGTCCCGCGGGTTCCTGTTCGGCGTGCCGCTGGCGATGCAGCTCGGCATCGGCTTCGTGCCGGTGCGCAAGCCCGGCAAGCTGCCGTGGAAGACCAACCGCGTAGAGTACAAGCTCGAGTACGGCAGCGACTCGGTCGAGATCCACCAGGACGCGGTGCACAAGGGCGAGCGCGTGCTGATCGTCGACGACCTGCTCGCCACCGGTGGCACCATGGGTGCGGCCTGCCAGCTGGTCGAGAGCTGCGGCGGCACCGTCGCCGGCTGCGCGTTCGTCGTCGAGCTGTGCTTCCTGCCCGGCCGCAAACGGCTCGGCACGCACCACGTCGAGGCGCTGGTCGCGGTGAAGTGACCGGCCGGCGCGGCGTCAGGCGTGGGGCTGCAGCAGTTCGGGCGTCGATTCATGTGCGCGGAAAAGCCACGAACGGGTGGTCTATCCTGCAACGTGAACCCGCGGCTGCGCCCAAAGCGTCGGCTGCATGCCGCGGCCTGGGCGGCACCGCCTTGCGGCAGCTCGCAGAAACCTACCCAGCCGAGCCGCCGCAGACCTGAGCCCGCAGATTTTTCCGATCGTAAGCACCTCCAAATCCGACCCTTAGGAAATCTCCTCAAGATTCTCCACAGGCAGGACTCAATCTCGGGCGGGCAGCTGCCGATCATGGGCCACCGACTCCCGACCAGGAGTCCCGCTCTTTGGTGTCTTGGCTCCCACCAAGCAGACGCTTCTCGAAACGGCAAACCCGACGAAAGTCGGGGACGCAAAGCCATAGGGCCTTCGGTCCGGTTCCCGCCGGACCATGGCAGCCTGGTTCCCGAAATGAAGCGACGGCCCGCAGTTCTCCTGTTCACGCACGGCTCCCCGACCTCGCAGCGGTCGCCCGGGACGCCCGATCGGCCAGCCCCGATCGTCGCGTGCGGCAGTGGCACCGCCGGCCGTCATCAGCCTCCAGCACGCCGGTCGACTACCGGGACTGGGGAAGGGAACGCGGCAATGCCGCTGGTGCACGCACCAGCGAGCCGGATCGAAGCCGACGGAGCCAACCCGCCACCTCGTGGCGAGTGATCGAACTTCCCTTCCCGCAGTCCTTCGTCCCGCTGGAGCCCTGACCATGGCCAAGTCCGCCGCCGCCCTCCGTTCGTCGCCCCGCCAGACCGTCGCCACGCGCACCAAGGCCGTCGACAACAAGACGACGAACCGCCTCGCCAACCTGACGCCAGCGCCGACGCCGAACACGGCGCCGCGCGCGATGACCGAGGTCGAGCTCGAGGTGATCTGGAAGACGTTCAAGCGCACGCGCGACGAGAACCTGCGCAACACGCTCATCGAGCACCACATGCCGCTCGTGCGCTCGATCGCCGAGCGCGTGCTGCAGACGCTGCCGAAGTCGATCGACGTCGACGACCTGAGCTCGGCCGGCACGTTCGGCCTGATGGACGCGATCAACGGCTTCGACCTCAGCCGCGGCATCAAGTTCAAGACCTACTGCACGACGCGCATCCGCGGCTCGATCCTCGACGAGCTGCGCAGCCAGGACTGGGTGCCGCGCCTCGTGCGCCTGAAGGCCCACCGCCTCGACCGCGCCATCCGCCAGCTGGAGGGCGAACTCGGCCGTTCGCCGAACCAGGTCGAGATCGCGCAGGTGCTCGGCATCTCGCTCGAGGAGCTGCAGGCGCACGAAGCCGAGGCGAACGCCAAGACCATCTTCTCGCTGTCGGAGAAGTGGGACGACGGCGACGAGGAGAAGGAGATGGAGAAGATCGAGATCCTCGCCGACCGCAAGTCGGTGGATCCGGTCGACACCATCCAGCAGAGCGACGCGCTCGAGATGATCACCGGCTCGCTGACCAAGAAGGAGCGCCTGATCATCCTGATGTACTACTACGAGGGCCTGACGATGCGCGAGATCGGCGAGATCATGGAGCTCACCGAATCGCGCGTGTGCCAGATCCACAGCAACGTGATGGCGCGTCTCAAGGCGCAACTCGAGCGCGCGCAGGGCGCGCCGGTGTGATCGACGGATCGACGAGGGCGCGCGCCTCGTAGGGACAGATCCCCGACAATTCGGGCTGTGGCGATCCCCCGGTCCGTGCCGATGTGGCACGCGGAGAGAGCGCCCCGGATGCACCGCGACCCGACGATCCTGCGCATCGTGAAGACGATGCGGCCCTTGCCGACCGTGGCCCAGCGCGTGCTGGCCCTGGTGCAGGAACCCGACTACGCGATCGACGACCTGGTGTCGTTGATCAAGACCGACCCGTCGCTCGTCGCACGCGTGCTGCGCCTGTGCAATTCGGCGCGCAGCGGCCTCGAGCGCGAGATCACGGCCATCGGCGACGCGGTGACCTTCGTCGGCACCCGCAACCTCGTGCAGCTGACGCTGGTCAGCTGCTCGGCGGCGACGTTCGCCGCGACCGCACGCTCGGCCTACGTCGAGCCGACGGCGCTGTGGCACCACTCGCTCGCCTGCGGACTGTTGTGCCAGGAACTGGCGGCGCGCGTCGACGGCGTCTCGCCCGGCACGGCGTTCACCGCCGGCATCCTGCACGACGTCGGCCGCGTGGCGCTGAGCCAGCTGCCGGCCGCCTCGGTGCCGCGCATCGCCGCCGAGGGGTCGGCGCCGCCGCCGCACGAACGGCTCGAGCGGGAGGTGTTCGGCCAGGACCACGCGGACGTCGCGGGGCTGGTCGGCGACCACTGGCAGCTGCCCGCCAACCTCGTCGCGGCGCTGCGCGGCCACCACGGCGACGACGCGCTGCTCGGCGAGGATCCGCTGGCGGCGCTGCTGCACGTGGCGGACCAGGTGGCGATCCAGAGCGGCTTCGCGGCGCCCTTCGGATGCGCGAGCGCGGTCCTCTCGCCGGTCGCCATGGCACGCCTCGGCCTCGCCGACGACGAGCTCGCGACACTCAGTGCCCGTGCGATCGAGGAGACCGCGCGCACCGCGGAACTGTTGAACCTCGAGGCGGCGGCGAGCCGATAGGCCCGAGGCACCAGCACGTCACACAACGAGCACCCATGGCAAAGAACGTTTTGATCGTCGACGACTCCGCCACGATGCGGAAGATCATCATGCGCGGCATCCGTCAGGCGGGCATCGAGAACGCCGACTTCAAGGAAGCCGGTGACGGTGTCGAGGGGATGAAGGCCATCGAAGGTGGCAAGTTCGACCTGATCCTCTCCGACGTGAACATGCCGAACATGAACGGCCTCGACTTCGTCAAGGCGGTCAAGGAGAAGCTCGGCACGCCGCCGCCGATCGTGATGATCACGACCGAAGGCAGCGAAGAGGTCGTCAAGGAAGCGATGACCCGCGGCGCCAAGGGCTACCTGAAGAAGCCGTTCACGCCCGAGAAGATCCAAGAGGTCATCGGTCCGTTCCTGAAGTGAACGGTCCGCCGCGACTCGCCCAGGGAGAACGAAGGACACCAGCAATGACGATCCAGACGTTGGAGCCGCACCTGATCGACAGCCTGCGGCAATCGGCACGCGAGATCCTCGAGACGATGGTGTTCCTGTCGCCGAAGGCGATCGACGCCGCCCCCGAAGAGGGCTCGAGCTTCGGCGACCAGGTGATCGGCCTGCTCGGCTTCACCGGCACCCGCTCGGGCACGTTCGTCGTGCGCACCGACGAGACGATGGCGAAGACCATCGCCGCGAAGATGCTGATGATGGAGCCGTCGGAGCTGGGCTCGTTCCAGGAGGCCGCCGACGGCTTCGGCGAGCTGGTCAACATGCTGGCCGGCAACTTCAAGAACGCGTGGGTCGCGGCGGGCAACCAGATGGAGCTGTCGGTGCCCAACGTCATCCACAACGGTGAGGTCAGCCTGAAGTCGAACGACGCCGGGGCGCTGCGCTCCCGCGTGCACGTGGTGCTCGACGGCGGCAACCTCGACATCGGCGTCCACTTCGAACCCCAGTACTGAACGGCCCGCCCCCCGGCCGCCGCGACCGCCGACGTCGGTGCCGGTGCGTCGAACCGAGCCATGCCCGCGACGACCCTGAAGCCAGGAACCGGAAAGGAGCTGCGGCGCCTGTTGGCGCTGCTGGTGAGCTCCATCGGCGAGACCCTGGGCTCGCTGGTCGGCAAGTCGTTGGTCGTGCGTCCCATCGAACCCGAGGTGAAGGACGTCGACGCGTTCCTCGCCGACATGCCGCGCGCCTGTGCGGTGGCCCGGGGCGCCATGGACAAGGGCTTCGCCGGGAAGACGTTCCAGGCGCTGTTCGAGGTGCCGGACGCGATCCTGATGGCGGGCCTGCTGATGATGACGCCCGAGGACGTCGTCAACCAGCGCCGCAACAAGGGCACGCTCGAAGGCGAGGACGCCGAGGCGTTCGGCGAACTCGGCAACGTGCTGTTCTCCGGCTTCGGCAACGTGCTGCGCGAGCAGGTCGGCAACATCGACATCCGCTACCAGGACCACGGCGTGGTCAAGCCGGGTGTCGACAAGGACGGACTGCTCGGCACCGGCACCCTGTTCGCGCTGCCGTTCAAGCTGAAGGTCGGCGACTCGCCCGAGACCACCGGCGCCCTGGTCGTCGACCAGGCGACCGCCGAACAGTGGAACAAGGGCCCGCTCGAACTGGGCGACGCACCGGCGGCGGCTCCGGCAGCGGCGGCTCCGGCAGCGGGTGCGCCAGCGACCGGCCGCGCCGAAGACGAAGGCCTCGAGAGCATCCCGGCGGCGCCGATCCGCGGCACGCTGGCGGCGTTCGTCATGCATCCCGACGTGTTCCGCATGCTGCGCCGCAGCTGCCGCCGCGTCGGCCTCGAGCTGCGCCGGCACGGCCGCGGGGAGATCCCGAATCCTGCCGCGCACAAGAACGAGTTCGTGCTGCTCGACGTTCCTCCTGGCGAGGACCGCCGCTTCGACTGGTGCCGCCGCATCAAGGAGATGAGCGACAGCACGAAGGTCGTGCTGCTGATCCTGCATCCGTCGCGGCAGCGCGTGACGCAGGCCTTCCTGTCGAAGGCCGACGCGATCATGGGCTTCCCGTGCGACGAGCAGCAGCTGTCGCAGAAGCTGACGTCGCTGCTCGGCAACGCACCCGTCGTCTCGCCCGCGGCCCCGGCTGCGCCCGGCGCGCCGCCGGCCACGCCGCCCGTCGGCGACGCGCCCCCGGCGTGAACGCCACCGAGCGAACTCAGCCGTCGCGCCCGGCCTGCTGGCCGCGCAGCCGGCGCACGTCGTCCTGCGTCTTGCGCGCCGACTCGACGATCAGCGCCATCGCCTGCTGGTGCGCCGCCAGCGAGCCGTCGCTCGCGGCCAGTTCGGCCTGGATCTCGATCGTGCCCAGCAGGTTGTTGAGCCGGTGCACGAGCTCGTCGAACGGCGTGCGCGTCATGGTGGGCCACAGGCTAGCACGGGGCCCCGCTGCGACACCGCGCGCTGCGGCGCACAACGGCCGTGGCACCGGCGTACGAAGCCACCACGGCGCTGCTGCAGAGCACCACGCAGCCGTCCGCTGATCGCCACCAGCCACCACTAGGAATGGTGGTTTGGAGCCTGGCACGCGCCGTGCTCCAGGGAGCCGTGAGGTTCCCGATGAAGTCGATCCCGAAGTGGTTGCTGATCCCGCCCGCCGTCGCCCTGTTGCTGCTGCTCGGCATGATGTCGATGCAAGGCCAGGCGGCGAACGGCGAAGCCGAAGTCGCCCAGCGCCCCGCGGCCCGGGCCACGACGGCGCTGCCGAACGGCGACGACGCGCGGTCGAACCGCACGGCGCCCGCGACGCCGCGCACGCCGGACCTGTGGCAGATGAGCAGCGGCCTGATCGGCGTCGTGCTGCTCGGCGCCGCGGCCCTGTTCGGCCTGAAGCGCCTGCGCGGCGGCAGCGGCACGAGCCGCGGCACGCCGGTGATGGCCCTGCGCCAGACGCTGCGCCTCGGCGCGCGCCAGGCGCTGCACGCGATCGAGTTCG
This sequence comes from Planctomycetota bacterium, assembly GCA_044351865.1. GTDB lineage: Bacteria > Planctomycetota > UBA1135 > UBA1135 > UBA2386 > UBA2386. The sequence continues at coordinate 10,983 of JBILEY010000131.1, forward strand.
ACGAACGCATCGTGCTGGTCGGCGAGAGCGACAAGGGCCTCGTGCTGATCGAGCACGGCAAGCTGCCGGAGCGCGCCGCCGACGAAGCCGAGGTGCTGTCGCGCGGCGAACTCGGCCGCCGCGTCGACGCCGTCGCCGCCGACGAAGACGAAGGCGCGGTGCCGAAGGATCTGGTGATCCCGCGGCCGGACAACCCGGTGCGCCGTCTGCCCAAGCCCCCGGTCGAGCCGGCGACGCCAGCGAAGAAGCCGGGTCTCGGGGACTTCCGCAACCTGCTGCAGAAGGTCGGCCGCTCATGATCCTCCAACGCCTGCTCTGCTTCGTTCTCGCGTTCTTCGTCGCCGTCGGGCCTGCCTTCGGCCAGGACCCAGGCAGCACTCCGGCACCGGCGAACGACTCGTCGTTGTCGCTCGACAGCGGCGCCGTGCAGCAGCCCCAGAACGGCGGCCCCGGCGTCACGCTGCAGATCAACGCCGGCGACGGCAAGCAGCAGCTCGGCACCGCGCTCGAGATCGCGCTGCTGATGACCGTGCTGACGATGGCGCCCGCCCTCGTCATGACGATGACGTGCTTCACGCGCATCGTCGTCGTGCTGTCGTTCCTGAAGCGCGCGATGTCGATGCAGGACCTGCCGCCGGCGACCATCACCACGGGCTTCGCCCTGTTCATGACGATCTTCGTCATGCGCCCGGTGGTCAGCGACATCTACGACCAGGCCTACGTTCCCTACGTCGAGAATCGCATGGACTGGCGCCAGGCGGCCGACATCGCCGGCAAGCGCATGAACAAGTTCATGCTGGCGCAGACGCGCGAGGAGGACGTCGCGCTGATCCTCGAGCTCAGCCGCACGCCGCGGCCGGCGACGGCGATGGACACGCCATTCCACGTCGCGGTGCCCGCGTTCGTGCTGTCGGAGATCAAGACGGCGTTCCAGATGGGCTTCGTGCTGTTCCTGCCCTTCGTCGTCATCGACCTGGTGATCAGTTCGATCCTCGTCTCGATGGGCATGTTCAGCCTGCCGCCGGTCGTCGTGTCGACGCCGCTGAA
>JBILEY010000557.1:0-3393 GCA_044351865.1 Planctomycetota bacterium
AGTTGCGATCCAGTTGCCCGGCGACGTGCTGGCTGCGGACGACGTCTATCGCGCGTGGCTGCCGCCGCTGCCCGCCCCGCGCATCGCCGTGCTCGAGGATGCTGGCGACAGCGGCGCGTTCGGTGCGTTGGCCGCGCGGGCCCTGGCGGCGGAGGTCGGCGGCGAGGTCGTGGCCGGCGACGCCGGGGCGCGGGTCGGACTCCTGCTGGTCGACGGTGGGCGGGTCGCGTTGCCCGCCGGCAGCGCGCGCGCGCTGACGTTCGGCTGCGAGCTGCCCAACGCCAACTCCGCCCCGGTCGCGTGGGATCGACCGGCACCGCTCGACTGGGCGCGCACCGGCGAACTCGGCCGCGGCCTCGACCTGTCCGAGCTGCGCATCGAGCGCGCCTTCCGCGGCCTGCTGCCGCCGGGCGAACCGTTCCTGTGGGCCAGCGAAGACGGGCGGCCGGAACCGTTGGCGGTCGTCGCCGGCACCGGCGACGTGGCGTCGGTGCACTTCGCGTTCCGCCTCGCCGACAGCAACCTGCCGCTGCTCGCCGCCTTCCCGCAGCTGCTGCGCCGGGCCTTCGTGCGCTGCCACGGCCGCGGGGCCGCCCCGGTGGTGGTGACGCCGCCGCCGGAGCCAGGCGAACTGGACCTGCGGCAGGCGGCGCCGGCGAGCGAGCGCCCGCTGCCACCGTTTGCGCCGGCGCCAGTCGACCTGTCGGTTGCGTGCCTGCTGGTCGGGCTGCTGGCCCTGGCCTGCCGATGCTGGGTGCGCTGATCGCGCAAGGTGGTTGCCTCCGGCCGTTCCGGCGGCAGCAGCCCCTTGCTTCCCCCTGGCGGATCCGTAGCGTTCTCCGCCCTCAACAGCGAATGTACGCCGTCCGGACCACGTCGGTCGCGGGCGGCAGACCTCTTCGCCCCTGACGCAACCCCGCGAGTGCGGGGCGGCGACGAATCGACCCATGACCGGTACCAAGACCCTCGGCATCCTCGGCAAGAAGCTCGGGATGACCCAGATCTTCCAGCCCGACGGCTCCTGCGTCCCCGTGACGGTGATCCAGGCCGGGCCCTGCAAGGTCCTCAACGTCAAGACCATGACCAATGCGGAGCTGCCGGAAGGCCAGCGCTCGGCGGTGGTCAACCTCGGCAAGAAGCGCGGCAAGCAGAACCGCCCGCGCGGCGCCGACGGCTACTACGCGGTGCAGCTCGGCTTCGACCCGAAGCCGGCGCGCACGACCAGCAAGGCCGAGCTCGGCAACTTCAAGAAGGCCGGGATCGACGGCGGCATGCGCGTCGTCCAGGAGTTCCGCCTCGAGAAGGCGCCGACGCAGAAGACCGGCGAAGACGTCACCGTCAAGGTGTTCGAGGGCGTGCCCTTCGTCGACGTCACCGGCGTGACCAAGGGTCGCGGCTGGGCCGGCACGATCAAGCGCCACAAGTTCAGCCGTCAGCCCACGTCGCACGGCAACTCGCTGAACCACCGCACCGGTGGTGGCCTCGGTCGTCAGCACTCGATCAGCAGCGGTGTGCCGAAGGGCAAGCGCATGGCTGGTCACTACGGCGTCGAGAAGGTCACGATCCAGCGCCTGAAGCTGGTCAAGATCGACGTCGAGCGCAACCTCCTGTTCGTCTGCGGCGCCGTGCCGGGCCACAACAACGGCTACCTGACGATCAAGAAGACGGTCAAGAACGAGCGCGAGATCGCGTTCAAGCCGGGTCTCGTCGTCCGCGCCGCTGCGGCGAAGGCGATGGCCGCCAAGGGCAAGAAGTGAGCTGAGCGGCTCCCCCGACCAACACGCATCAACCTAGAGGAGAAACACAATGGCTCGTTCCCGTCGTAAGAACGGTGGCCCACGCCGCGGCACCTTCAAGAAGCGCAAGCTCGGCAAGGGCTTCCTGGCCAACCGCAAGGAGCCGGGCGGCAATCGTCCGATCCTGCGCATCACCGAGCCGGCCGAAGCGCCGGCCAAGGGCTGATTCGCCCGCGGCGCTGGCTCTGTCGCTGTGAAAGCCGCGCCGTCTGACGCCGCCCCGGAGCTTCGGCCTCCGGGTGCGAAGTCGTCGACCGATCCCGTCGATCTCGTCAACCCGGTTGCCGTCGACGTGCTGGTCGTAGGCGCCGGCGCCGCTGGCATGATGGCCGCGATCCACGCGGCCCGCCGCGGCCGTTCGACGCTGCTGCTCGAGAAGAAGCAGCGCCCCGGCCTGAAGATCCTGATCAGCGGCGGTGGTCGCTGCAACCTGACCACCACGCGCGAGGGCACCGACCTCGAGGCCCAGTATGGCGCCGTGCGCGGGCGCTACCTGCGGCATGCGCTGCGGGCGTTCCCGCCGACGGCGCTGCGCGCGTTCATCGAGGCCGCCGGCGTGCCGCTGCGCGAAGAGGACCTCGAGAAGCTGTTTCCGGTGTCGCAGCGGGCCGCCGACATCGTCGAAGCCCTGTTGCGCTTGCTGCGCACCGCCGGCGTCGACCTGCGCCTCGGCGCGGCCGTGCGCGGCGTCACCCGCGTCGGCGATCGCTTCGTCGTCGACAGCGAACTCGGCGCGTTCGCGGCGACGAGCCTCGTGCTGGCGACCGGCGGCCTCAGCTATCCGAAGACCGGCGCCACCGGCGACGGCTACGGCTTCGCGCGCGCGTTCGGCCACACCATCACCGCGACCTACCCGGCGCTGGCGCCGCTGCTGGTCGACGCTCCGTGGGTCAAGGAGCTGCAGGGCATCGTGCTGAACGACGCCTGCATCGCCTCGCTCGACGGGGCCCAGCGCGTCGGCACGGTGCGGCAGCGGCCGATCCTGTTCACGCACCAGGGCCTGTCGGGGCCGGGGCCGATGGACCTCGCCGGCGACGTCGAAGAGGCGAATGGGCGCGGCGGCGTGCGCTTCGACTTCGCGCCGGCGCTGCGCGAACAGGATCTCGACGCGGCGTGGCTCACCGCCGCCAAATCCCACGGTACGCGGCGCGCGGAGTCGCTGCTGCCGCCCGAGCTGCCGGAGCGTCTGCGTTCGAGCTTGTGCACGCTCGCCGGCGTCGGTGGCGCCACGCTGGCGAACCTGCCGCGCGACGGCCGTCGCCGACTGCTGCAGTGCCTGAAGGACCTGCGCGTGCCGGTGGCGAAGAGCCGCGGCTACGACCATGCGGAGGTGACGCGCGGCGGCGTCGCCCTCGACGAGGTCGACGCGCGCACGATGCAGAGCAAGCGCACGCCGGGCCTGTTCGTCTGCGGCGAACTGCTCGACGTCGATGGCCCGATCGGCGGCTTCAACTTCCAGGCGGCCTTCGCCACCGGGCGGCTCGCCGGCCTGCACGCCTGACCATGCTCGGCGACACGATCTTCGCGTTGGCGTCGGCACCGGGTCCGAGCGAACGCGCCGTGGTGCGCATCTCGGGGCCGGCGGCGCGCGCCGCGG
>JBILEY010000558.1:0-3392 GCA_044351865.1 Planctomycetota bacterium
GAGAAACGGCGCCGTCGCGCTGTAGCTGCCGAGCACCGGCAGCACGACGACGACTTCCTGTTCGGCGCCGTTGCGCCACCGTTGCAGCCGCAGCTTGCCGCCGTCCGTCGACTCCGCTGCGGTGATCGCGCGGCCGAGTTCGGTGCGCGGATCGAACGCGAAGCGCTGGCCGGCGACGCCGAGCAGCACGTCGCCGACGGCGAGCACACCCTCGGCCGGCGAACCCGCGGCTACCGCGGTGATCGCGATCTGCCGCGCGTCGGTGGTCACCAGGCGGTCGCAGTGCATCCAGCCGCGCGCGCCGGTCGGCCCGAGGTTCCAGTCGTGCGGCGCGTTGGCGGGGATCGTGTCGCCCTTGGTGAAGTCGGGGATCGGCGCCTCGCGTCCGCCTTGCGCCGGCAGCGCGATCGCGGCCACGGATCCGAACAGGAACGCAACGAGACCGGTGCTTCGAGACGGCATCGGCGCAGGGTGCAGCGGCACGAGCGAACAGGCAAGACCCGGCCGCGAGTGCTGCATGGCGCGCGGTGCGGCCACGTGCTACGCGTGGACGGGTGACGACGATCTTCGCCCTGTTCGCCTGCAGCGTCCTGTTCGCCCCGACTGCGCAGGATCCGGCTGCGGGCTCCGCCGCGCAGAAGTCCGTGCAGAAGCCCGAGCAGTCCGGCGCCGGCCTGCACGGTTACATCGGCTACGACGCGTCGCCGCCGGCCGATCGGAGCGAGTTCGGCATGGGCATGGGTTTCTATTCCGCCGCGTGGTCGCTGATCGATCGCCCGCTGGCGCACTTCCAGATCGGGCTCGCGAGTGGCTGGATCGTGCCCGACAACCGCGACAACAAGGACCAGCCGCTCGCGCCCGAGGGCACGCTGGCGCGCACGTGGAAGGAGCGCGGGCCGACGTGGGACAGCGTCTTCCAGACGGTCGAAGGGGGGCTCGGCTACTGGGCCGGCAATCGCTTCCGCTACGGCCCGCCCAAGTTCAGCATGAACGCCACGCCGCAGTGCTACGACTACGAAGTCGGCTCGCCGGGCTGGTCGTTCTTCTACGACACCGAGGCGCTGCCCGACCATCGGCTCGGCATCGCGCAGTTGAGCAACCGCCTGCTGCTGCCGCCGGACGCGCTGCCGTTCGCCGGCGATCCGGCGGGTCGCTTCTTCGGCTACAGCTACATGGCGCTGCCGTTCACCGATCCGGTGCCGAGCGTGGACGGCAAGGCTCCGACCGGCGACCACGCGTGGACGTGCTTCCTGGCGACGGCGAACTTCAAGGGGCCGATCGCCTACTACATCCCGGAGACGTGGAGCAAGATCGCCGACGTGTTCCGCGTGCCGTTCCTGCACGGTCGCGGCCTCGACAGCCGGCAGGGCCTGATGGGCGGCGGGGCGATGGAGATCAACACGGTGCCACAGTTGCTGGCGAACGCCGCCGACGGCAGCCGCTGGTCGAAGATCCCGGCGCTGCGCTTCCCGGTCGACGAGAAGGGGCAGGCGGTGTTGGTGCAGGACGTGACCTACTACTCGCGCAAGGCGCTCTACGACGCGTTCCTGGCGTGGCGCCGCGGCGGGCCAGCACCGTCGGGGCGCTTCGACGGCAATGGCGCGTTCGTCGCCAAGCTGAGCACGAGCACCCCTGGCTTCGACCAGGATGGGCTGCCGATCGAAGGGGTCGCGACGACGTTCGACACCAAGGTGTTCGACGACAACACCTGGGGGCTCGTGTGGAAGGACGGTGCGCATGCACCGCGCGGCCAGTTCCCGCAGTACTTCCGCCACGACGGGAAGAAGCGCGTCGCCGTCGCCCCCGAAACCGTGCCGAAGGACACCGGCCTGCACGCAGCCGAGTTCGAACTGGCGAGCGCGGGCGAGCCGTTCACGTCGCCGGCGACGGGTGCCTGGGCCACGCCGGGGCCGGTGGGTGAGGCGCAGCAGGTGCGCCTGCGCGACGGCTCGCTGGTGACGTTCCGCTGGTATCGCTTCGTCGACCAGCCGTCATTCCAGCAGTACGCGTGGAGCGAGGCGAAGAAGGCGGCGCTGCAGGCGTTCGTCGAGCAGGTGCATCGCGCGTGGCCGATCGACCGCGACTACATGGCGAAGCCGACGCGCGGCGAGCTGGTCGCGCTCGATCCGGCGCTGCTGGTCGTGCCGCCGAAGGGCAAGGAGGTCGGCTACGTGCCGATCGTGACGCGGCAAGAACGGGCGCGCTGAGCGCTGGCGAGTGCGGTCCTGTCGGTGTCGCCTCGTTCGGGAGTGCTTCGGTCCGGATCGGTCGCAGCCAGCATTGGGGGATACGAGCCGATCGAGCGCAGCGGGCTCGATCGTGCAGGGCGGGTCCTCGCGAGCGGCCGTCGGTGGGCGCTGTGCTCGTTTGGCCAGGCGAGCGCAGATCCTGGGCCCCGCGGTTGTCCGAACGTCGCTCCAGTTCTTGCATCGCGGGAACGCATGGCATATATGTGCGCAATCAAAGGCGATGGCTGCGAAGCGACGATCTCCAGAGGGGCGGACCAAGGCCGAAGCGGTCCAAGATGGTGGCTCGAAGGTTGTTCGCGACCTGCGTGCAGTGAACCAGAGTGCAGTGAACCAGCGCTCCCCTGGAGAACGAGCCACCCCGTTGCTGCCGTTCCGCTCCGGGCGCGGCGGTGCGCGAAAGGGTGCTGGTCGCAAGCCGAAGATCACCGGCCGGCCCGGCGTCGACCACCGCGAGCGGGCACCGCTCGCCAAGCGCTTCCCCGTGCATGTGACGATCAAGCTGCGCAGCGGCCTGCCGCGCTTGCGCAGCAAGCGCGAGTACGAAGCGCTCCGCGCGGCGTTCGCGGCCGGCTGCGCCCGCAACCTCGCCGGCACGTTCCGCCTCTGCCACTACGCGGTCCTCAACGACCACCTGCACCTGCTCTGCGAGGCCGAATCCCGCGCCGCCCTCTCGCGCGGTTTGCAAGGCCTGCTGATCCGCATCGCCAAGACACTGAACAAGCTCTGGTCACGCCGCGGCCGCGTGTTCGCCGACCGCTACCACGACCACATCCTGAAGTCGCCGCGCGAGGTCCGGAACGCGCTGCGCTACCTCTTCGGCAACGGCAAGAAGCACGCAGCCGAAGGCCGCGAGGTCCAAGTAGCCCAGGCCGTCGACACGTTCACCTCGGCGCCGTGGTTCACGGGTTTCCGTGAACGCATCACCGTCCTCGGCCTCGAAGCGATCGTTCGGCCGGTGGCGGACGCGCGCACCTGGCTGCTCACGGAGGGCTGGCTTCGCCATGGGCGGCTGAGCGTGCACGAGGTGCCCAGCACCGCCTGAGAGTACGCTGCCGCTGCGTGCCACCGGGGTGCCGCGAGAACGCATGCGCACGCCGCCGAGCACTGGCGGTTGCGTTCGCGCCAGCACCCGCTTCACTGGCC
>JBILEY010000608.1:0-2896 GCA_044351865.1 Planctomycetota bacterium
CTGCAGCCGCCCGACAGGTCGAAGCGGTAGACGCACTTGCCCGCCCACGACGTCGACAGCCACTCGCCAGCACCGTTGCCACCGCCGCGCACGAAGCGCACGAGGCCGTCGAGCTGGGCCTGCGGGGCGCGCCCGAGGTCGGTGCGGCGGCCGTCGTAGTCGACCTCGTAGAAGGTGCCGTCGCGCCAGCTGACGACGTAGACGCCGCGCTCGCGCGCGACCAGGCCGTTCGGCTGGCCGAGTTCGACGCCCTGCGCCAGCGCGCGCACGCTGCCGTCCTTGGCGATGCGCCAGATGGCGTCGGTCCCGGTGGACGCGAACGACGCGTCGAGGCCGGTGTCGGTGACGTAGACGTTGCCGTCGGAGCCGGCGCTGACGTCGTTCAGGAACGTGCTGCCGGCGATCGCCACCTCGCCGAGCGGCGCCCCGCTGGTGCGGTCGAACTTGCGCACGACGTCGATGTCGGCGACCCACAGCACGTCGCCTACGATGGCCATGCCCTTCGGGGCGTGCAGCGTGACGCCGTTCTTGCCACCCTGGATCCAGTAGCGCTGCATGCCGCCGTCGGGCTGTACGCGTGCGATGTAGCCGTTGCCGTCCTTCGCCAGCGGCGCGCCGTTCAGGTTGCTGACCAGGTAGACGTCGGCGGCGGTGTCGTGCAGCGCCGACTCCGGCGTGTCGAAGCCGGGCGTGGACGTGGCGGTGCAGGCCGCGAACGCGGTCGCACCGAGGAGCAGCAGCAAGGGTCGGAGGTTCATCGTCGGATCAGGGGGTTGGTCGTTCGCCAGCGGCGCCGCGAGCAGCCGCGTCACCAGGATTCGGTGGCGCCGCCGAGGCGGAGGATCGTGCGCCATTCGTCGGTGGTCACCGGTTGCACCGACAGGCGGCTGCCGCGCTGCAGCAGCACCATGTCGGCGAGGGCGGGTTCCTGCTTGCAGCGTTCGCGCGTCACCGGCTCGCGCATCGCACCGCGGCAGGCGATGTCGACCTGGAACCACGTCGGGTCGCTCGGGTCGCTGTCCGGATCGTGGTAGTCGCTCTTCGGCTCGAACGCCGTGGCGTCGGGATAGCCACCGCGCACGACCTCGGCGATGCCGACGATCGCCATCGGCTCGGCGTTGCTGTGGTAGAAGAGCACGCCGTCGCCGACCTGGATCTCGTCGCGCAGCAGGTTGCGCGCCTGGTAGTTGCGGACCCCGTGCCAGAACGTGCGCCCGTCCTGCTGGAACTGCGCGAACGAGTAGCTCTCGGGCTCCGACTTGAACAGCCAGTAGCGTCGGGGGCGCGAACCGTTCGCCTTGGGGCTCGCTCCGGGGCTCGTCGCCGCGCGCTGCTTGCTGCGCTGCTGCTTCTGGGTCGCCATGGGCGCTCGGCAGCTTAGCCGCCCCACCACGCGGAACTACTGCCAGAGCTCGCGCAGGCGCTGGCTCAGCGAGTGCTTGCTGGCCGAGCCGATCTCGAACGCGATCGGCCCCGGCTTCTGGTCCGGGCCCGCCGGCACGAACTGCAGCAGCAGCGACTGCGGCTCGCCGCGCGCATCGGGGCCGCGGTCGTGCACCAACAGGCGGCCGAACTCGTCGCCCGAGCGGCGCATCAGCTTGACGACGAACGCCGGCTTGCGGAACGCTTCGCCGCGCACGTCGACGGCGCGCGTGCCGACCAGGTCGCGCAGCTCGTCGTTGGCCAGCTCGCCGACCTCCGCGCGATCGGCGGCCGGGCCGCCGGCGGTCAGGCGCCAGGTGCCGTCGACGTTCTCGAAGCGGCGCGAACTGCCGTCCGCGCGCTCGAGGTCGAGGCGTTCGATCGGCGGTGTGATCTGCACGATGCGCAGCGCGCAGTAGGCCTCGAACGAACGCTGCAGCGGCTGCGTGCTGTCGCGCGGCACCAGCACGACGGTGTTCGGTTCGTCGGCGCGGCAGGCGTAGCGCGCGGCGAGGCCGGCGAACTCGGTCTCGGCGCCGAGCCAGAGCGTGACCGGCTTCTGCTGGCCGTGGCTCTTGACGGTGACGACCAGGCGATCCTTCGGCAGCAGGCCAAAGCGCGGGTCCTCGGCGCGGGACGCGAACGTCGTCGCCTCGTCGACGAAGCGCATCGCCAGCAGTTGCTGCAGCGAGTGCGCGCCTTCGGCCACCGCCGTGTCGGCGGCCCCCGCTTCGATCGGCTCGACCAGGCGCCAGCCGCTGGCCACCGAGTCGCGCACCAGACGGACGCGCGCGCGGCCCTGGCCCGGATCGACGACGAACTCGGCGAGGCTCTCGAACATCGAGCCCGCGACCGGGATCAGCACGCGCGCACGCAGGCGGTCGACGGCGCCGGTGAACACGTTCGAGTACTGGTTGTCGGCCAGCACGAACGCCAGCTTGCGTTCCGCCTGGTAGCCGAGCAGCTGGCCACCGCGCTCCCACAGGCGCACCGACTCCTGGCCGACGTCGCTGTCGACGGTGACGACCAGCGTCGGTTCTTCGCTCGGCAGCTCGAACTTGCCGGTGACGAAGTCGTCGATGCGCAGGCCCAGCACCTGGCTGACCAGCACCTGCGACTGCTCGGGATCGGCGCGGCCGGCGACCGGCGCCACCAGTTGCCAGTCGCCGGCGCGGCGCAGGTGCAGCTTCTCGCGCTGGCCCGACGCGAGGCGCTGGTCGATCTGCAGCTCGTTCGCCTGGGTGAACGCGCTGCGGAACACGACGCGCTCGCGCAGGTCGTCGAGGCCCATGCGCAGGCTCTCGAGCAACACCGCGTGGGCGACGAACACCTTGCCGGCGCGGCGCACGTAGCGCGTCTCGCGGTCGCCGAGCGGGCCCGGGCCACCGACGTCGACCTCGATCGTCGTGCCGTCCGGCCACTGCGCGGTGAGCTTCGCTTCCGGCTCGGCGAGGCCGGCGGCCTGCAGGCTCTT
>JBILEY010000559.1:0-3381 GCA_044351865.1 Planctomycetota bacterium
GGAACGGCGTCGGCAAGACCACGCTGCTGAAGCTGTGCCTCGGCCAGCTGGCGCCGGACCTGGGCCAGGTCGCGGTCGGCCCGACGGTGCAGTACGCGGGCATCGACCAGGTGCGCAGCGCGCTCGACCCGGCGAAGACCGTGCTGGAGGAAGTCGCCGGGGGCAACGACTACGTCGTCGTCGCCGGGCGCGGCATGCGGGTCGAGACCTTCCTCGAGCAGTTCCTGTTCCCCGGCCCGATGAAGCACGCGCGCATCAGCAGCCTGTCGGGCGGCGAGCGCAATCGTGTGCTGCTGGCCAAGCTGCTGTGCGCCGGCGGCAACGTGCTGGTGCTCGACGAACCGACCAACGACCTCGACCTCGCGTCGCTGCGCGCGCTCGAGGACGCGTTGTTGGCGTTCGGCGGCGCCTCGATCGTCGTCAGCCACGATCGCTGGTTCCTCGACCGCATCGCCACGCGCATCGTGCACCTCGACGGCAGCGGCGACGTGCGCGTGCACGAAGGCGACCTGTCGCTGCTGCTCGAGCACCTGGCGGACGAACGGGCCGCGGCCGAAGCGGCGGCGCAGAAGGCCGCGGCTGCGGCGAAGCAGAAGGCCGCGGCGCAGGCGGCGCTGGCCGGCAAGCCGAAAGCCAAGAAGCTGAGCACGCGCGAGCAGCAGGAGCTCGCCGAGCTGCCGGCGAAGATCGAGCGCGCCGAGCAGGAACTGGCCGCCGTCGACCAGGGGCTGCAGGATCCGGCCGTCTACACGGCGGCCGGGCGCGCGCGCTACGACGAGCTGACGAAGCAGCGGCAGCAGCTGCCGGCGCGGATCCAGACGCTCTACGCGCGCTGGGAAGAGCTCGAGGCGATCGCCGAGCAGATGCGCGCGGGCTGAGTTCCGGGCGGTCGGCGCCCGGCCTGCATCACTTCGGAACGGCCGGCGGCGTGAAGGCGACATTGCCGCTCAGCGACTCGAGGAACGCGACCAGCTGGTCGATCTCCTGCTCGCTGAGCTTGCGATCCAGCAACGTCGGGTCCTTGTGCGGGTTGGCGAGCCCGCCCGACGCCATCAGCGCCACCGCTTCCTTCAGCGTCTTCACGCTGCCGTCGTGGAAGTAGGGCGCCGTCTTGGCGACGTCGCGCAGCGTCGGCGTCTTGAACTGGCCGGTGCGCGCCTTGTCGTTGAACGACTTGTCGCTCGCCGCGCCGATGTCCGGCGTCTCGGCGCTCATGCCGATGCCGACGTTGTGGAAGCCGCGGTTGGTGAACAGCGGCGGCAGGTGGCACATGGCGCAGCCGGCCTTGCCGACGAACAGGTTCATGCCGGCCTTGGCGTCGGCGCTGAGCGCATCCTCCTTGCCGGCCTTGTAGCGGTCGTAGGCCGAGTCGCCGCTGCGCAGCGTGCGCAGGAACGACGCCAGCGCCTGCACGATCGTCTTCTCGCTCGGCGGCGCCTGGAACGCCTCCTGGAACGACTTCACGTATTCGGGCACCGCGGCCAGTCGCGTGGCGACCTCTTCGGGCTTGCCGCCGATCTGCGCCTTCCAGGCCGCGCCGACGTTGCCCTCCAGCGACGTCGCGCGGCCGTCCCAGTAGAGGCGGTCGAGGTAGCCGACGTTGCACATCGTCGGCGAGTTGCGCGTGTTGGTCTTGCCGTCGTCCTTCGGCGACAGCGCCCGGCCGTCGGTGAAGGCCTGCTCGGGAAGGTGGCAGCTGCTGCACGCCATCTTGCCGGTGCCGGAGAGGCGCGCGTCGAAGAACAGCTGCTTGCCGAGTTCGACCTTGGCCAGGGTGACCGGGTTGTCCGGGTTGGTCACCAGCTGGACGTCTTCGAGGCCCAGCGGAGCCTTCAGTGGATCGACCTTGGCCTGGGCCGGCTCCGACGAGCAGGCGGCGAACAGCGACAGAACGGACAGCGACAACAGCAGGCGGCGCATGCAGACTCCTCTACGCGTAGGGTTTGGCTACGCATTGGAGCCGAGCCTTCGCCGGGCTGCCAGCGCTAGTTGCACCGCCCGGTTCGTCCGTTCAGCGCAGGCGGCGCAGCTGGCGGATGATGCGCAGGTAGCGGCGATCCTTGGTCAGCTCGTAGGCGATCTGTGCGTCGGCCAGCAGGTCGCCGGCTGGCACCACGCCGCGCGCGACGCCGATCACCGGATCGAACGACGGCTGAGTCGGCTGGTTGGCTGCCGCTGGCGCGACGGCATCGGCCGGCTTGCTGGAACGGCGCGCCGAAGCTTCGAGCACCTGGATCTCGCGCGCCTTCTTCGCCGCGCTCTGCTCGAGCTCGCGCTCGCGGTTCTGCAGCGCCAGCTTCTCGGCGGCGGCCTTCTCGGCCTGCTCGATCGCACCGATGGTCAGGCCGTCCTTCTCGACCTTGCTGATCGAACTCTTCGGCAGGCGCAGCTCGCCACCGACGACGCGCAGCACGTAGACGCCGTCGGCTTCTTCCAGCAGCACGCCCTCGACGAAGTTCGGGGTGCTGGCCTGGTTCGCAGGACCGTTGGAGGTCTCGGCCAACCAGAACTTGTCGGCCTTCGCCGGGAGCGCGAACAGCAGCGCGCACGCAGTCAGGGGGAGGAAGCGCATGACCGAAGGGTAGCACGGCAGTGGCCACGTGCTCGGCGGCGGGGCGCAGCAGCGGGTGGACCGCGATGGAACGTCCGGTGACACTGCGGGCACGCATGCGCGCCCTCCTCGTCCCGCTGCTGCTCGGCAGCTTCGTCTCCGCCCAGGATCCTGCTGCCGGCGAACGGCTCTTCGACGGCACCACGCTGCGCGGCTGGCGCGGCGATCCGGCGATCTGGAAGGTGCAGGATGGCGCCATCACCGGCTCGTCCGTCGGCCAGCCGGTCGCCGCGAACACGTTCCTCGTGCTCGACGGTCGTGAGGTCGCCGACTTCGTGCTGACCTGCGAAGTGCGCCTCGTCGGCGACAACAACAGCGGCGTGCAGTACCGCAGCCGCGAACTGCCGGGGCCGGGCTTCCACCCAGCCCCCGAGTTCACGGCGATGCTGTACGACGAGCAGGGCGACGGCATCGTCGCACGCGCCGGCCAGATGGTGCAGCGCCGCGACGATGGCGCGCGGCTGCTCGGGGCGATCGCGCGGCCGATCGTGCGTCCGCTCGACACCTGGCATCGGCTGCGCATCGTCTCCATGGGCACACTGTGCTGGCACGAAGTCGACGGTGTCGTCGTCACCGCGATCGAGGACCGACGCACTTCGGCGGCGCTGCGCGGCGTGCTCGCATTGCAGCTGCACGCTGGCGCCCCGATGACGGTGTCGTTCCGCGAGCTCGTGCTGCAGACGTTCCCGGATGCCGCGGCGATGGCGCAGCGCGTCGCCGTGCCGCCGGCGGTCGCCGCCGTGCGCGCCAGCGCCGCGACGCCCTCGGCG
>JBILEY010000560.1:0-3369 GCA_044351865.1 Planctomycetota bacterium
CTGCTGCAGCGAGTTCGCCCGCGGCGCCGAGCTCGGGCCCGCGTGCACCGCCACCGCCTTCACGCCGCGTTGCCGGAAGAACCCAGCCATGAAGTCCGCGTGCGCCTGCGAACAGCAGAAGCCCAACGTGCGATCGCCGCCGTGCTGCCGCCACTGCTCCAGCGCGTTCTGCGCGCGGCGCTCCGTGGCCAGCGCGCGCGTGAGCTCCAGTTCCTGGAAGCGCCCCGTCTGCCGGCTCCATGGCACGGCGCTGTAGTCGACGTCGTCGTGGATGCCGAAGTAGCGGAACGGGCTCAGCAGGTTCGCCTTGACGCCTTCGCCGAGGTCGCACCGGAACACCAGGTTGTGGCCACACAACGCCAGCAGGTCGCCGCCGTCGGTGCGTTCAGGCGTCGCCGTCAGGCCGAGCAGGAAGCGCGGGCGGAAGTGCTCGATCAGGCGACGGTAGGTGTCCGCCGCCGCGTGATGGAACTCGTCGACGACGATGTAGTCGAAGTGCTCGGACGCAAAGCGCTCGAGGTGCTGCGGCCGGCTCAGTGTCTGGATCGACGCGAACAGCACGGGCGCGTGCTGGTCCTTCTGCGCGCCGGTGAACTTGCCCATCACGCAGCCGGGCCGGATGCGGCGATACGTCGCCAGGGCCTGATCGAGGATCTCGTCGCGGTGCGCGACGAAGAGCACGCGCTGCGACTCGGGCGGCACACCGACCTCGCGCGCAAAGGCCACCGAATCGAACGCCGACAACCACGTCTTGCCGAGGCCGGTGGCGAGCACGACGAGGCCAGCCCGATTGCCGAGCTCTCGCGAACGCCGCAAGGCGGCCAGCGCCTCGCGTTGGATGGCATGCGCCACCGCGGGCGCCAGTTCCTCCGACGCCACCTCAACGACGTTCCCCCTGGCTGCCGCGACACGGCGCGCCCGGTAGTCCCGGATCCACTCCGCGGTCAGCGGCACCGTGTGCGGGTGCACGAACAGTTCGTCGAACCCGCGCGTCACCGCCGCGAAGCCGACCGCATCCGAGCTGGCGACGATGCGGTAGTTCCACTCGACGCCGTGGCCCAACGCCGAGCGCGACAGGTTGGACGAACCGACGAACGCGATCCCGTCGCCGTCGTGGTGGAAGACGTAGGCCTTCGGATGGAAGGCCTTGCCCCTGGTCTCGAACAGGCGCAGCCCGAGCCGCGCCCGGCCAGCGAGCACCGGCTCCTCCGCCTGCAAGTCGAGCAAGCGTTCGAGCCCGCGCGGCTCGGTGACGTCGAAGTAGTCGCCGGTCAGCAAGCGCAGTTCGCCACCGTTGGCCAGCAGGTCGACGAGGAACGGCCGGATCAGGTCGACGCCTTGATCGAGCACGAAGGCGACCGCGATGCAGACGAGCTTGGCCCGCGGAAAGCACGCGGCGAGGTGCGGCAGCAGCGGATCGTCGTCGCCGTGGATCAGCGGCTCGGTGTGCGGCCACGCGGGGCGGCCCGTGCCAGTCGCATCGTTGCCGCGTTCGCTC
Organism: Planctomycetota bacterium; assembly: GCA_044351865.1. Taxonomy (GTDB): domain Bacteria; phylum Planctomycetota; class UBA1135; order UBA1135; family UBA2386; genus UBA2386. Next base: position 1,499 of record JBILEY010000560.1, read on the forward strand.
ATGCTGGACGTTCCAGGCGCACCATCCGGACGATGCTAGGCGAGTCGCTCACCCGTCGTCATCCTCGTCGTCGCCCTCGACCTCGTCGTCCGCTTCCTGGAGCTGCTCCAGGTAGTCCCTGCGGACCGTCTTCAACGACTTCTTCGTCTCGCGATCGATCAGGAAGAACCACCAGCCGTTGACTGGCCCGCCGTTGAGGGCCTTGCCCGCCTCCGACGGACTCTGGAACAGCACACCATCGATGTCGATCTGTCCGTCCGCGAGCAAAGTCGCCGTCCGCTGCGCGTGCTTGCGGGCTCGCGGCCACAACGTCATCCCGGCCGTCAGGACGCCGGCTGCGATCAGGTCCGCCAGATCGAGCCGTCGCGGAAAGGCCCTGGGCTCGGGTCGGAACGTGGAACGATGCCCGGCAGGCACCGGCCAGATCGCGAGGATCGCGTCGATCATCTCCTGCGTCCGGCTCCGGATCGTCGCTTCCGCCCAGTCGCTCGGATGCGCCGTCACCAGCTTCCGGTTCAGCAGCAGGACGTCGTGCTGCTGCAGCGCGTGCAGCTTGCCGTCGTCGCCGAGCCAGGGCCCGTTGGACACCTTGCCATTGAGCTTGCCGGTCAGCAGCGTCAGGTTGCCGAGCGTGTGCACCCAGGCATCGCGGTCAGCCTCCGTGCCACCAGGAGGCAGCGGCCAGTGCTTCTGCCACTTGCGCGGCAGTACATGTTCGATCGAGTACTTCGCGCGCGGGACCCGCTCACCGCCGAGGCCGGACTTGCCACCCTTCCAGCCGCGCAGTTCGTCCTCGATCGCTTCGAGCACCATGCGCAGGCGCCCGCGACCGATGCGGCGGTAGGCAGGCAGCACGGCGAGCTCTGCGCGCACTTCGCTGTCGTCTGGCCAGTAGCGACTGCCGCTCGACTGATCGGCGAAGAAGCGCTCGACGACATCACCTGCCGCGCGACGATCCGTCGCACGCAGCGCCACGAGCAGTTCTTCGAACACCTGGTTGTAGTTCTTGGTCGTGGCCCGCAGCAGCATGCGCCGCACCATCCAGCTTTCGACGACACCAAAGGCCTTGTCGACCTGCTGCTCGGGGACATTGGCCTGTGTCGGATCGAGCAGCCACAGAACCAGCGGCTTCACGACCTCGCTCTCCAGCACCCCGGTCCGATAGCCAAACAGCGCGAGGCGATCAGCGGGACCAGCGTTGGTGCTCGATCGTTCGACGAAGTCCCGATAGACCGCCGCAGCCGCACGGATCTCCTCCAGGATCGCTGCCATCGGTGTGGGCGCAGCGTCCTCGGCGAAGCGCTTGAAGTCGGCGAAGACCTCGCGCGCCGCCGTCATCTTGCCGGTCTTGGCGATCAGCCAGTGCGTCAGGAACACCGACGAACGGTGATGCCGAAGGCGCCCCAGGCTGACCTCGGCCTCCCAGAAGCCGGTCTCGAACTCCTGCCAGTGGGTCCGGTACATCTCCTCGACGGCAGCACCGTGGTCGGAGAGCGACTGGAAGACGAAGTTCTTGATCAGGTCCGCTGGCGTCAGCGGAGCGCCACGCGCATTCAGCGTCTCGAAGATCTCTTGGGCGTTCTCGTCGATCGCCAGATCGATCACGACGAGTTGCAACTGATCCCGGACCACGAGGTCGATGGCATTGGCCCGCGCCTGCACCTGGTCGGCGCCGCCAGCCCCGAGCCATGCCTTGGCCTGCTCCCCGAAGAACCGGTGGGCGGCGACCATGCGCTCGCCGGCATGCCCGAGCTTGGCGTAGTCGATCGGCGGCTTCGCCGCCATCACCGCGTGGAACGGTGGCCGATCCCGGTTGGTCGGCCACACCTTGAAGCGGTCTTCAGGGCGCGTGCAGTACGATTCAGGATTCT
>JBILEY010000561.1:0-3367 GCA_044351865.1 Planctomycetota bacterium
CAGTGGCTGGCGCAGGATCCGGCGCGGCAGCGCGAGATCGACGCGATCGCGCGCAGCAACAACAACGTCGTGCAGGAGGTCGAGGTCGTGCTGCGCGCCGAGAAGCCGTTCCGCGGATGAGCAGCGCACCGCAGGTGCCGCTGGCCGCCTCGTTCGCGTGGCGAAGCACGCGCGCCATCCTGCGCCTCGGCGCTGCGGGGCTGGCGGCGTTTGGCCTGCATGCGGTGGCGCCGCCGTTGGCGCGATGGCTGTCGCCGCGCATCGTGCCGAACGACCTCGTGCTGGCGCCGTTGTTGGCCGGGCCGCTGCTGTTCGCAGCCGCCAGCGTCGGCAGTGTGCTCGTGTTCTGGGCGGTGTTACGTCACGCCGACGCGCGCCGAGCCCCGTTCGGCGCGCCGCTGGTCCTGCTCGCCTTGCTCGGTTGCTACGTGTGGCCGCCGGCCGTCGAGCCGGTCGCCGCGAGCCTGCTCGCCAGCACGGCGCTGCCGATCGTCGTCGCGTCCATGGCCTTGCTGGAGATGCCGCTGCGGCGGTTGCCGCGGCGCGAACTGGCCACCGCCGGCATGCTGCTGCTGGCCGCCGTGCTGCACCTCGTCGCGTGGTGGAGCCTGTTGTCGCTGATCGCTGCGATCTGACCGCTCGCTGCGATCGGACCGCGAGCAGAGGCGACCATCTGCAGCTTCTCGCTCGCGTGCTTGCCCGGGGAGGCGCTATGCAACGCAGTGTGATACCTCGCGAACTGGTCGCCACCGCGCGCGTCCCCGGCCACGGCGGCGAACTGCGCTGCTACCGCCACGACGGCGCCTTCCAACTGTGGATCGATCGCACCGAGCTGATGAGCAGCCGCGTGCACGAGTCCGAGCAAATGCTGGCCGAGGTCGGCTGTGCGCATCTGGCGGCGAAGAAGGCGCCGCGCGTGCTGGTCGGTGGGCTCGGCATGGGCTTCACGCTGGCGACGGTGCTGAAGCTGGCTCCTGCCGACGCCGTGGTCGTCGTCGTCGAGCTGGTGCCCGAGGTCGTGCAGTGGAACCGCGAACTGTTCGGCCATCTGGCCGGCAACCCGCTGCAGGATGCGCGGGTGCAGGTGCAGGTCGGCGATGTGTTCGACACGATGGCGGCGGCGAAGGCGGCGAAGGAACAGTTCGACGCGATCCTGCTCGACGTCGACAACGGCCCGGAAGCGCTGGTGCACCCGCGCAATACGCGCCTCTACGGTCCGGCCGGGCTGGTCGCCGCGCGCGACGTGCTGGCGCCCGGTGGTGTGCTGGCGGTGTGGTCGTCGACCGAGGTGCCGTCGTTCGAAGGGCGCATGAAGGGTACCGGCTTCACCGTCACCACGCATCGCACGCGCGCGCGCGGCCGCAAGGGCCCCCGGCGCACGATCTGGACGGCGCAGCGGCGCGGCACCTGACGATGGCGCTGCTGGCGGACGTGCACGTCGTGCTGCTGCGCCCGCGCTGGGCCAGCAACCTCGGCGCGGTAGCGCGCGCGATGAAGAACTTCGGCCTGCGCCGGCTGACGCTGGTCGACTCGCGCATCGGTTCGTGGACCGACGCGCACCGCATGGCGGTGCAGGCGGACGACGTGCTGGCGGGGGCGCTGCAGGTGGCGAACCTCGACGAAGCGATCGCCGACGCGCGTTGGCTGGTCGGCACCAGCGACGCGCCGCCCGCGGGCATGCGCGTGCTGATGCCGCGCGACGTGGCGGCCGAAGCGGCGGTGCGCGGCGCGCCGACCTTGCTGTTCGGCGGCGAGCAGAACGGCCTGTTCCCGGGCGAACTGCTGCGCTGCCATGCCGCCGGCGTGATTCCGGTCGCGGCCGAACAGACGTCGCTGAACCTGGCGCAGGCGGTCTGCGTGTTCGCTGCGGAACTGTTCGCGGCGCACGGGACCGCGGCCACGCCGTCGCCCAACGTGCAGGCCGCACCGGTGTCGCTGCTGCAACAGCTCGAACGTTCGCTGGCGGCGCTGCTGGCGCAGAGTGCGTTCGCCGATGCCGACCGCGGCCGGCACGCACTCGCCGAGTTGCTGCAGCCGCTCTACAGAGCACAGCTGACCGAGCCCGAGGTGCGCGCGTGGCTCGTGGCGTTGAACAAGGCGGCGCAGGCGCCGCGGCGCAAGCTCGACGGTTGAACGAAGCGCCGACCCGGCGTCAGGCCTGCGGGCCGTCGTAGCAGGTGCGCCCCGGCTGGCAGTCCTTCGGGTGCACGATCTCGTCGTCGGGGCCGACGCAGGTGCAGGTGCGCGAGCACCAGTAGTAACCGTCGCCCGGCCACTTCCTCGCGTCGTAGACGCGGTCGCCGAGCGAGTGCGTCAGCATGTGCTTCATCAGCAGCGACGGGCACAAGTACTTCGGCAGCAGATCGCCGTGGGTCACGACCTTGTCCGGATCGCCGCCGCTCATCTCGTAGGTGCTCATGACATCCCCTTCGACGCGCGCTCGAGCACGTCGCGCACGACGGCCTTGCCGACCGTCAGCTTGTAGGCGTTGTGGGTCAGCGGCGACGCGCCGGCGTAGGCGGTCTCGGCCACCTTCGCGAACAGTTCGCCCGACGGCTTCTGGCCGACCAGCAGCTTGGCCGCCTGCGGGCGCGGCAGCGGCACCGGCGCCACGGCGCCGAGCACGAGGTCGGCGGCGGTGATGGTGCCGCCTTGCAGCACGAGGCGCACCGCACACGCGGTCGTCGCCCAGTCGAACGTCTCCTTCTCGCGGCTCTCGCCGTAGGCGGTCACCGTGCCTTCCGGCTGCTTCGGCAGCGTGATCGAGGTCACGATCTCGCCCTGCTGCAGCGTGTGCTCCGGGTTCTGCGCGCGCGGGTCGGCCGGGAACAGGTCGCGCAGCTTGCGCGTCGTGCGCTTGTCGCCGAGCACGGTCGTGTAGTCGGCGTCGAGCGCCAGCAGGGCCGGAGCCAGGTTGCTCGGGTGCACGCGCACGCAGTCCTGCCAGCCGAGCACCGCGTGGTAGCGGTTCTCGCCGGTCATCGCGAGGCAGGTCGGGCCGCGGCCGCCGTGCAGGCAGTGGAACGCTTCGCTGCGCACGTACCAGCAGCGCGTGAACTGCAGCAGGTTGCCGGCGACGGTCGCGCGGTTGCGCACCTGCGGCGACGCGGTGGTGGCGGCGGCGATGCGCAGGCCGGCGAGGGCCGGCGTCGCCAACGCGGCGTGCGCTTCGAGCGTCGCCAGCGTCGTGCCGGCACCGATCGTCACGCTGCCGTCGGCGCCGACGACGAGGCCCGCCAGCTCCTTGTGCAGCGGCAGCAGGTTGACGACCTGGGCCGGCGTCTGCAGCCGTTCCTTCATGCGGTCGATCAGGTCGATGCCCGCGCCCTTCAGCACGGTGTCGGGTTGCTTGGCCGCAGCGCTCGCT
>JBILEY010000132.1:0-11881 GCA_044351865.1 Planctomycetota bacterium
GAAGTCGAAATCGAGCACGAGGTTCAGCGCGGCGATCAGCACGATGAACAGGCTGATGCCGATGCCGATCAGCCCGCTGCCGTGCAGGAACGGCATCTCGATGCCGAACATGCGCAGGATCCAGCTGGCCAGGTAGAACAGGAAGATGCCGCTGGTGGCGGCGGCGACGCCGAGCTTGAAGTTCTCGGTCGCGCGGATCAGGCCCGAGCGATACGCCGCCAGCAGGCCGAGCAGCGTGGTCGCAGTGATGCCGGTCGCCTGCATGGCGATGCCGGGGAAGCGCTGCTCGAACAGCGCCGAGATCGCGCCGAGGATCACGCCTTCGCACAGCGCGTAGGCGGGGGCGGTGACGAACGCGAGGTGCTTCTTCCAGTGGGTCACCAGCGCCAGCACGAGGCTGGCGATCACCGAGCCGATCAGCCACGGGTAGACGGCGGCGCCGCCTTCGGCGCCGAGCTTGTTCCACGACCAGATGGCGCTGCCGAACACGGCGAGCACCAGCAGCGCCGTCTTGTGGACGGTGCCCATGATGGTCATGGTCGAGGCGCCGGCTTCGGCGTGGAGGTCGAACGTGTCGGCTCGCAGCAGGGGATTCGAGGTGCGCATGCGTTGGTTGGGCGCGCGGTGGCGCGCTGGTCCTTCGGAGGGCGCGGATGCTACCGTGCGGGCCGATGCCCGTGTCCAGTGCCAGCGCCGCAGAATCGACCCCGGGTATCGACCGCCGCCGCCGGCTCGCTGTGTTCGTGTTCTGCTGGCTGGGCTGGGTCTTCGACTTCTACGACCTGATCCTGTTCGCCTTCACCAAGGGCACGATCGCGCGCGAACTGCAGCTCGCCGATCCGGTCGGCGATGTGGCGTGGATCGAAGGCGCCTCGCTGGCGGCGACCGCGGTCGGCGGCGTGCTGTTCGGGCGGCTCGCCGACCGCGTCGGCCGCAGGCCCGCGATGGTGGCGAGCATCGTGCTGTTCTCGCTCGGGGCGCTGCTGACCGGGTTGGCGCAGGGCTTCTCGTCGCTGCTGCTGGCGCGGCTCGTCACCGGGCTCGGCGTCGGCGGCGAGTGGGGCATCGGCCACGCAGTGGTGGCGGAGACGTGGAACGGCCGCGCGCGCGATCGCGTCCACGGTCTGCTGCAGGCCGGCAGTCCGGTGGCGATGGCGATGGCGGCGGCGGTCGGCTGCTTCCTGGCGCCGCTGCCCGAGGTCGGCTGGCGCGCGGTGTTCGTCGGCAGCTCGGCGCTCGCGGTGCTGGCGCTGTTCGCGCGCGCGTGCCTGCCCGGCCCCGACCGCGCCGTGCAGCAGGCCGAACGCCTGCCGTTCGCCGCGTTGTGGGCGCCGGCGCATCGACGCACGACGGCGGTGCTGCTCGCAGTGCTGACGCTGCACATGGCCGGCTTCTGGTGCGTCTACGCCGAACTGCCGGGTGCTTTGATGCGGCTGCATCGGGTCGACGTCGTCGCCGTCGGCTGGTTCCAGATCCAGGTCAACGCCGTGCACGTGTTCGCCGACGTCGCCTTCGGCTTCGTCGCCGCGGCGTTCGGCCGGCGCCGCACGTTCGTCGTGTTCTGCCTCGTGTTCGCGCTCGGCCACCTGGTCGTGCTGCAGCAGCTGGCGAACGCCACCGCCGACTTCGGTTCGTTCACCGTCGCCGTCGCCGCGATGGGGCTCGGGGCCGGCACCTGGTCGTGCTTCGGCGCGTTGTTCGGCGCGCACTACCCGGTGGCGCTGCGCGCGACCGCGGCGGCGAGCTGCTACGCGCTCGCGCGCTTCGTGCAGCTGCCGCTGAAGCCGCTGCTCGCCGAGTCCCTGCGCGAGGGCTCGTTCGCGCCGGCGCTGTGGCTCGGGGTCGCCTGTGCGCTCGGCTCGGCGGTGCTCGTGTGGCGGTTGCCGCGGGAGTCGTACGATCGGCACGCGGATCGCTAGGCTGTTGCCAACCGTCGACCTGGAGGCGTTTCCGATGCGATTCCCCCTGCTGCTCTGTCCGTTCTTCGCCGTTGCCGTCGCCCTGCCGTCGCAAACGACGCATCTGGTCGGCCCCGGTGGCCTGGCGCAGATCCGCGATGCGCTGGCGATCGCGCAGCCCGGCGACCGCATCCACGTGCAGCCGGGCACCTACGCGCACTTCACCGCCACGGTCGGCGTGACCATCCGCGCCCTGGCGCCGGGTTCGGTCGTGGTGCGCTACGACACCGCCTATGCGCCGCCGACCTGCCCGTTCTGCGTGGACGAAGGGCCGACCAGGTTCGCGATTCCGGCCGGGCAGACGGCGCACGTGGTCGGGATCCACTTCGAAGCGAGCGCCCCTACCATCGTCTTCGCACCGATCTTCCATCGGGTGGAGGTCCAGAGTGGCAGGGTGCACTTCGAGGACTGCATCCTGGCCGCCCGGCGGTTCCAGGCCCTGCAGATCGCGCAGGCAGCTCAAGTGCATCTGAACGCAACCACGGTGGCGGGGTTCGGCGGCCCGCTCTCCCAGGGCGCCTCGGGCATCAGGGTCCTCGGCGGCACGCTCACCGCGGTCGGCTGCCAGATCGGAGGTGGGGCGGGTTCGTCGCCCGTCGACGGCGCCGGCCTGGGGGTGAGCGGTGGCACGGTCCACCTCAGCGATTGCCTGCTGATCGGTGGTAGCGGCTCGCCGTTTTCCTACACGTTCCCGGCGCTGCAGGGCGTCGGTTCGGCATGGTTGCACGGCTGCGTGCTCCAAGGCGGCGGCTGCGCCGTGAACTGGGGTGGAACGCAACCCGACTTCGACGACTGCACGTTCACGAGCCCGACCAACTGCGGCATCCCGACCGGGCCCTTCCCGACCCTGCTCGGCGTCGCGCAAGCGACCCCGCCGCTGCTCGGTGCGCCGTTCACGCTCGACTGGCGCACCGAGCCGAACGGCCTCGTCGCCGTGTTCGCCAGCTTCGGCCTCGGTCGCCTCGACCTGCCGGGCATCCTCGCGCAGCCGGGCTGGCTCGATCCGGCGAACGAGTTCTTCGTCGGCGCCTTGTTCGCCGATCCGAGCGGTGCCGCGACGACGATGTTCGCGTTGCCGGCGAACCCGCTGCTCACCGACCTCGAGCTGTGGTTCAAGGGCGTCAGCGGCTTCTCGTTCCCGCTGCAGAGCAGCGTGCCGGCCGGCGGCGTGCTGCGCTGATGCCGCCGCGTCAGCGCAGGGTCAGCGTGTTGTCGAAGATCCCGCGCACGTCGGGGCGCTGTGCGGCTTGCCGGCTCTGCACCAGCCAGTCCGCGAGCAGGTCGTAGGCCTCGTTCGCCATCGTCAGGTCGTAGCAGAAGCATGGCAGCGTCGCCGCCAGCAGCTTCGGCCCGAGGGTGTCGCCGGCGGCGGCCGGCACCCTCTGCGCGTAGATCGCCGCGGCTTCGTCGGGCTGCTGCTTCACCAGGTCGATGCCGCGCCGCAGCACCGCGACGAAGCGCGCGAACAGGTCGCGTTCGCGCTGCATGCGCTCGGGCTGCGTCATCAGGATCAGCTGGCAGAAATCCGGCACGCCCCAGTCCTTCAACGCGAAGAAGGCAGCGTCGAGGCCGCGGTGTGCAGCTTCCACCAGTTCGAAGTTGCGGAACACCAGCGTGGCGACGTCGGCCTTGCCCTCGGCCAGCGCATCGGTGTGGAAGAAGCCGTTGTTCACCGGCCGCAGGCGTTCGGGCGCGAACGGGCCGCCGTCGGCGGCGACCATCGTCGCCACGATCGCCGGTCCACCGGGGCCGGGTGCGCCCGGATACTGCACGCGCGCGTTCGCCATGTCCCGCGGCCGTTCGATGCCGCGGCCGCGCAGGTACATCACGCCGCCGTTGGTGTGCAGGAAGCGGGCGAAGCCGACGACGGCACGGCCGGCGGCGCGGTCCTGCACCAGGTGGATCGGCTCGGTGATGGCGACGTCGATGTCCCCGCGCGCGAGCGCGTCGGCCGCGTCGAGGTGCGCCTGCGGTTCGACCAGTTCGAGGTCGATGCCGGCGTCGCGGAACCAGCCGCGCTGCTGGCCGACCAGGAACGGCACGTGGTCGGGGTTCAGGAACCACTCGAGGCAGAGGCGCAGGCGTTGCATGGCAGTTCTCAGCGGTGCGTCGGCGCGCCGTTCGGCGTCCGGCTGGGGCCGCGGAACAACAGCACGAACACGACCAGGATCGCCAGCGCACCGAGGCACGGCAGCAGCCAGATCGTGCCCCAGTCCGCCTTCGAGTCGACGGTGTTGCCGGTGACCACGCTGGTCATCGCCTGCGCGCCGATCAGCATGCCGAGGCCCTGCGTGACCAGCACCAGCAGGCTCTGCGCCTGACCGCGGATCTGCGGCCGCGCCTTCTGGTCGACGTAGATCTGGCCGGTGACGAAGAAGAAGTCGTAGCAGATGCCGTGCAGCAGGATGCCGCCGAGCACCATCCAGCCGGTCGGCGGCGTGCTGCCAGCGGCGAGGCTGAACAGGCCGTAGCGCACGACCCAGGCCAGCATGCCGACGGCCAGCATCCACTTGACGCCGAGGCGCGCGAAGAACGCTGGCATGACGACCATGAACAGCACCTCGGCCCACTGGCCGAACGTCATGTAGAAGCCGGGCTCCTGCCACACCGTGCCGGCGAACTGGCTGCCGAAGCTGTAGTAGCCCGCGAGCGGGATGCACACGAGGAAGCTGCTCAGCAGGAACACCGCGAACGCCGGTTCGCGCAGCAGTTCGAGCGCGCCGAGGCCGAGCGTCTCACCGAGGCCGACCTTCTTTCCGGCCGCCGGCGGCGGAGTGTTCGGCAGGAACCAGCTGAGCAGCGCCATCGCCGCCGACGAGAAGCCGGCGACCTGGAACATGATCGGGTCCTTGTCGGCACCGAGGCCTTTGCTGACCAGCGTGACGGCGGCAATCCAGCCGAGCGTGCCGAACACACGCACCAGCGGGAACTGCTTCTCCGGGTCGCCGATGTGGCTGAACGCGACCGTGTTCGACAGCCCCAGCGTCGGCATGTAGCAGAGCATGTAGGCGAGCACGTACCACTCGAACCACGTCGCGTCCTTCGCTTCGATGGCGCCGGGGATCAGCACCAGCATCAGCACGGCGCCGAGCGCGTGCATGGCCGCCAGCACGCGCTGGCTGGCGAAGCAGCGGTCGGCGACGAGACCGAGGAACAGCGGCGAGATCAGCGCCGCGATCGGGCCGGCCGAGTAGACCCAGCCGGTCGTCGCTTGCGACCAGCCGAGCGACGGCACCAAGGTGCCCGCCGTCACATACCAACTCCCCCAGACGAAGAACTGGAGGAACATCATCGCGCACAGCAGCGGGAACTTCGGCATGGGGGCGGGATTCTGACTCCGCCCCCGGCCCGCGGCCAGCCTCAGTTCCGCGCCGCGGCCGACGCTGCACTTAGTCCGTCGGTGGGCTGGCAGCCGCGTCGGCGCACGGCTCCGGCAGCGCCATCGTGTCGATCGGGCGCTCGACGGTCCGTACCAGCAGATGGAAGCAGGCGCCACCGCCGGCGCGGTCGCTGTACTCGATGGCGCCGCCGTGCACCGCCGCGACCTCCGCCGCGATCTTCAGCCCGATGCCGATGCCGGCCGGCTTGTCGACCAGAACGTCGCCGCCCTGGGTGAACAGTTCGAACACGCGTTCCCGGTCTTCCTGCCGCAGGCCAGGGCCGCGGTCGGCGACGTCGATCACGAAGCCGTTCTGCACGCGCCGCACCACGATCTCCACTTCTCCTTCGGCCTGGCTCCATTGCCAGGCGTTGTGCACGAGATGGTGCACGGCCTGCGTCAAGTGCTCGCGATCGCCGGCGAGCACGGCGCCGTCGTCGCCGAGGATGCGGAACTCGACCGGCTTCAGGCCCTGCAGTCCGTGCAGGCGCCGGCACGCTTCCTCGCAGATCCGGCGGAGGTCGACGCGACCGATCGTCCAGCGCGCCTTGCCACCGGCGAGGTTGGCGAACTCGAGGGCGTCGCCGATGCGGCGCCCGAGCCGTTCGGCCTCGCGCAGGATCGTGCCGAGGAACTCGGCGCGCTCCTCGGGCGTGGCACCGTCGCCGAACTGCTGCAGCAGCTCCGCGGTCGACTGGATGCCGGTCAGCGGCGTGCGCAGCTCGTGGCTGACCGAGGTCAGGAAGCCGTCCTTCGCGCGGTTCGCTGCCTCGGCGCGTGCCGCCTTGTCGGTGACGTCGCGCACCAGGGTCTGCATGGTCGCCGCCATCGCGTTGAACGAACGGGCCAGCGCCCCGAGCTCGCGGTCCATGCCCCGATCGTCGACGCGCACGCCGAGGTCGCCGCGGCCCATGCGATCCGACGCCGAGGTCAGCGCCTGCAGTGGTCGCGCCAACCGGGACGCCATGTGCAGGGCGAACACCAGGCCGGTCAGGGCCAGCAAGGCGCCGCTGCCGAGCAACCACAACCGGGCATCGTCGCGCAATGCCTCGATGTGGCTCACGTCGTGCGACAGGAAGGCGATGCCGCCGTCGTCGTGCAGGCGAAGGGCGAGGCCGCGGCGCAGTTCGCCGTCGACGTCCAGCGACAGGGGAAGTCCCTCCGGCGGCAGGTCGGCGATCAGCAGGTCCTGCAGCGCGCGGAGGTCGACGACTCCCTTCGGTTGCTTGCGCCAACGGCGCCCGAGCACCTGGCCGTCGTGGACCAGCATGACGTCGCTGGCGCCGATCGCGCCGAGGCGATTGGCGAGGGCGTGGTCGATGCGTTCGCCGCGCACCAGCGCGCCGAGCAACTCGCCGCCTTGGGCCAACGGCGCCACGGCGACCAGGGCCGGCCCCTCCGGCAGCAGCCACACGTGGTCCTCGACGTCGCTCTGCAGCGCCGCCTCGAACCCCGGCATCGTGCGGACGTCGGCCCCGACGACGAAGCCGCCGCGCCCGGCCAGCACCTTGCCCTTCGGGTCCACTACTGCGACCAACGGAGCGGCCATGCCGTGGAGCTGGTCGTCGAAGGTCGCGGCGTCGACGCCGGGGATCGCCGCCATCGCCAGCAGCACCGGGGAGCGGGCGAATTCTCGGGTCTCCCGTCGCCACGCCCGCAGGTGCAGTTCCATCTGGATGCCGAAGCTGGCCCGCGACTCGTCGATCGCCTGCAGCACCTGCTCGCTGGCATGGCGTCCGGTGAGTACGGCGAGGCCGATCACCGCGATCGTCACGAACGTGACGACCTTGACGGCCGAGCCGAGCAGCAGGCGATCGCGGAAGCCGAGTGCCACGGCGTCAGTAGTTCTCCGGGTAGGGCCGGCCGTGCTTGTTGTTGTGCGGCGCGCGCGGCTTCGTCTCGCGCACCACCAGCGGGTCGACGGTGCGCAACCGGCCGCCGGCGACCTCGACCTGGTGGCGCTGCTCGTCGGCGAGCGGATGCCACAACCGCAGCACGTACTTGCCGTCGGGCACGTCGGTCAGGGTGAAGCGTCCGCCAGCATCGCTGATCGCCGTCAGCGAGGTCTCCAGCACCAGCACGTGCGACACCATCTCGGGGTGGATGTTGCAATGCACCTTGACCAGCCCGGGGGACGCGAACGCCCGCTCTTTCGCGGTCCCCTTGCCGTAGGTGCCGAGGTCGAAGGCGTTGCCGCGCGACAGCGAGAAGACGTTGTGGAACACGACGTCGTCGTTGGGGAACGCGACCACGGTGCCGGTGGTGACGACCAGCAGCGGCGGGTCGAAGCGCCGCCCCTTCTGCGAGATCGTCGGCATGCGGGGTTGCGGGCGGGCCTTCTCCTGCTCGCCTTCGAGGAACAGGACCACACCGGCGGCACTCTCCCGGGCGGTGCCGTCGCGCTCCTCGACCCGCAGCACGCCGCGAACGGCGTTGTCGCGATTCGGGAACAGTCCGCGCTCGTCGTTCCGGTCGCGATTGCCGAGGTGGCACTGCGTGCAGGCGCGCCGCAGCCGCGCGAAGTCGAACGGATCGCTGGCGCTGCCGTCGCCGACCGGTGCTGCGAGGTCGGCGCAGGCGAGCGCGAGTTCGGCGAGTGCGGCGTTGGCGACGTCCTGGTGCGGCACCGAAAGGGGGCTCTTCTGCAGCGCCGCCACCTCGTTGCGCAGCGCGGCGAGCGGTGCTGCGAGGGCGGCGCGGTCGCGCGCTTCGATCGCCTTGCCCGCGGCCGTGGTCGCTTCGGCGAGGCGCTGCATCGCCTCGGTCGGCGACTTCGCCGGTTCCTGGGCTGGCAGAGTCGTCGTCGCGGCGAGGGCCACGAGCAGTCCGAACGCGAATGAGGCGTGCCGGGTCATGGGCTCAGAAGGTCAGGACCAGTTCGGTGGCGACGAACGGCATGGTGTCGTCGGCCCGGCCGCTGACGGCGGTGCCGGTCAGGCGGTCGCAGCCGACCTCGACCTTGCCGACGAGGCCAGGCAGGAACGTGTGGTGCAGGCCGATCGACAAGCGCTCGAGGCTGCGCAGGTCGAAGCCGTAGGTCGCCGTCGCGTTGGCGAAGGGGCGACCTTCGAAGCGGTAGCCCTCCTGGTCGTCGTAGGTGCCGACGCCGCTGTAGCGAGCGACCAGCAGCGTCGAAGCGGTCATCTGCAACCACGGTTCGAACGTCCACCAGTAGAAGGTGCGGCCGAACGACTCGTCGTCGTCGCGGACGCGGGCGGCGCCGGCCTGCGCCTGCACGTGGAGGCGTTCGCCGAGCTGGCAGAGGACGTCCGCACAGCCGGTCAGCAGACCGACCTCGAGGCTCGGACTGGAGCCGGTCGCCGAACCGGTCACGGGGGTCACCAGCGAGGCGTTGAAGCCGAGTGCCGACACGTCGGCGCCGTGGGACCAGTGGCCGCTGGCCGATGCGTAGAAGCGGTCGCTGGGCCGCCAGCGCAGTCGCGTCGTCACCGCCGGCGAGATGCCGGTGCGCGAGTTGCGGCTCCGGGTGCCGTCGCTGACCGAGGCGTCGAGGCCGAAGGTGCCGATGTCGGCGCTCGCCAACACGCCTTCGTCGAACTGGTAGGGCAACGACGCCGGGTAGCTGATCGTGCGGTTCTTGTGCGCGTCCTCGAGCGGGTAGTACTCACCGAAACGGAAGTCGAAGCGGCCGACCTTCAGGCCGAGGGTGCCGTCGCCAGGCAGCGTCAGCAGGTTCGGCAGGTTGATGTAGAGCTCGCCGGTGCCGACGCCGGTGGTGTCCGCGTCGTAGAGCCGCTCGATGCGCAGTTCGCAGAACAGCGAGCCGATGTCGCGCACCCCGGCGTCGAGGAACACGGTCGCCTGGTCGATGCCGATCGCACCGTCGGGGCGCGCGCCGCGGTCGTCGGTCTGGAACGCGCGCACGGATGCGAAGCCGAGCACGTCCAGGCGCTCGAACCAGTCGCCTAGACGGATGCGCCCGAGGGCCTCGCCGATGGTCGGGTGTTCGTCGCCGCCGAGGTCGACGCCCGTGCTGGTGGGCCGGTCCGAGGGGGAACCTGGCGTCGGCTGTTGGGCGGGCAGCAGGGCGGCCATGGCGGCCGCGACGACGAGGAGCAGTGGGCGCATGGGGCGATGTCATGGCCCCATCGGCGCCACTTGGGCGCCGGCTTGAAGTCCGTCGGTCGGCCAGGCGGACCGAAGTCCGCGGCCCGCCGATCAGGCGTAGTACTTGCCGAAGCGGTTCTGCAGGAACGCGTCGTAGTCGACGGTCTCCATCTTCAGGAACCCCGCGGTCGGCAGCTGCCCCTGCGCCACCATGTCGACGATCGCGGTGATGCCCGCCGCCGTCGTCACCTGGATGCCGCTCCACGTCTCGCCGTCGAACGTCTGGTGGTAGATCGTCTTCGCGTAGGTGCGCTCGGTCAGCTTGCCGGCGAGCTTGCCGGTGGCGCTGACGAAGATGACGATCTGGTCCTGCTGCGTCGCCGGGATGGCGCGGTCGAAGATGGCGCCGAGTTCGTCCTTGTGCTCGCGCATGCCGAGGTCGTGCAGCAGGAACTTCATCAGCTCGCAGTGGCCCGGGTAGCGGATCGTCTTGTAGTTGACGTTCTTCGCCTTGCCCTTCAGCGTGATGCCGAGCGTGCCGAGGCCGCCCGAGGTGTTGAACGCCTCGTATTCGACGCCGTCGACGGTCAGGCGCTCGACCTGCTCCATCGGCGGGACCATGACGAACTCGCCGTTCTGCACCGCTTCGCACGGGTTGCAGTACTCGTTGATCAGGCCGTCGGTGCTCCAGGTCAGGTTGTACTGGAGCCGGTTGCTCGGGTAGCGCGGCAGGGCCCCGACGCGCAGCCGCACGTCGGTCAGGTCGGTCAGGCCCTTCATCACGTGCGTCGCGGCGATGGTGATGAAGCCCGGCGCCAAGCCGCACTGCGGCGCGAACAGCGTCTTGCTGCCGTCGGCGAGCTTCTTGACGTGGTTGGTGACCTCGACGTCCTCGGTCAGGTCGAAGTAGTGCACGCCGTTCGCCTTCGCGCGCTCGGCGATCAGCGGGTTGCAGCGGTAGGGCGCACAGCTGATGACACCGAAGGCGCCCTTCAGCAGCGCGTCGAGGCTCGCCGCCGACGCGAAGTCGACGACCTGGCCCTTCACCTGGGGGTATTTCTTGCTCAGGTGGTCGACGGCGCCTTGGGCGACGTCGCCGACGCGCACCGAGTAGTCGCCGCAAGTGGCCAGCAGGTGGGTGACCATCCGGCCGATCTTGCCGGCGCCGAGAATGACGAGGTTCTTCATACGGTCGATGTTCGGGTTGGGCGCGGTCGGCGTCGCCGCCGCCGGGCCGCGTGCAGGGGGCAAGCATTGTGCGTAGGCGGCCCCCGGGCGCAAGGTCGCCGTGGCCCCGGCGGCGGCCGGCGCCGATGCGAACGGGAGTTCCTTCGCCGTGCTGCTCGGCGGCGGTTGCACCGCGCCCCGCCGCGGCCCGGTGGCTCACGGCGCGGCGAGCACGCAGCCGAGCATGACTGCGGTCGCGGCGGCCCAGCCGAGCAGGGCGGCGAGCAGCGGCCGCCAGCCCAGCTGCCGCAGCGTCGACGCGCGGAGCGTCAGGCCGACGCCGGCGAGCACCATCAGGAAGGCCCAGTTCGTCGCGCGGCCGAGCGCCTGCTGTTCGGCGGCGGCGAGCCCGCCGCACAGCGTGACCAGCGCCAGCAGGCCGAGCCCGTAGACGAAGCCCGGCACGCGCCGCACCGCCCACCACGCCGCCTGCAGCGGTGGCTGGCGATGGGGGCGCGAGGCGTCGAGCCCGCGCAGGTGCACCAGCACCGGCAACCACAACAGCAGGTTCACCAGGAACCGCATCGCGCCGGTTGCGCGCATCGCCGCCGGCGAGTGCTCGGCGCCGACCAGTACGGCTTCGGCCGTCGTCGCCATGGTGATGCCCGCCCAGCGCGCGCAGGCGGTCGCGTCGAGTTCGCAGGCCGCGGCGACGTGCGGCAGCAGCAGGAAGCCGACGGCGCCGGCGAGCAGCGTCGCAGTGATCGCCAGCTGGCGGGCTCGTTCGTCGGAGCAGGGCGCCGTCGCTTCGGCGGCCAGCACCGCCGACAGGCTGCCGCCGCCGACGCCGACGGCGACGAGGCTGGCGGCCGCGGGCGACACGCCGAGCCACTGCAGTGGCCTGCGCACACACCAGCGCACGATCGGTTGGTGCAGCAGCAACAGGCCGAGGCCGGCGAAGCCGACCGCGTGCAGCGCCTCGGCGTCGACCTGCGCGCCGAGCAGCACCATGCCGACGCAGAGCGGCACTTCCGGCGCCGGCCGATGCCGGCGCAGCCCGGGCACGCGCGCACACAGCGGTGCGAGCAGCATGCCGGCGAGCAGCGTCTGCGTCGGCAGCGGCAGCCAGCCGGTCGTGCGCTGCAGCCACCAGCTGGCGATCGCGATTGCCAGCAGCAGCACGAGGTCGAACACGGCATGGCGGCACCAGACGAACAGCGGCAGCCGTTCGTCGGGTGCGAGTGCCATGGGCGTCGGCGGCGGTGCGGCTACCACGGCAGCAGCGCCAGCAGGTCGGCCTTGGCCGCGA
>JBILEY010000562.1:0-3350 GCA_044351865.1 Planctomycetota bacterium
CGCCGTCACCGACTGGAGCGTCGCCGTCGCCGGCAACGAGATCGTGTTCCAGACCACGGCGCTGAACCCGAACCCGCTGCGTTGGAACAGCATCTACAACTTCTGGTTCGACAGCGACGCGGCGCCGGTCGCCGGCAGTGTCGCACTCGACCAGTATGCGTTCGGCCCCGGCGCCATGATCGTCGCGGTGCCGACGACGACGCCGAGCGGCGTCTACAACCAGCACCTCGGTGCTGGCTGCGGGGCGCCGACGGCGCCGAGCCTGTTCGCGACCGGCACGCCCGACCGCGCCCTGCTCGGCAACGCGACGTTCGCGCTGCAGAGCCGGCAGAACCCGGCCGGCGCGATTGGCGCGCTCTACCTGGCTACGGCATCCGGCACGACGCCGCTCGGCGGCAGCTGCACGGCCTACACCGCCGACGTCGCCACGCTGCTCGGCCCGGTCGTGACCGTCGCCGACGGCACCGGAGCGGCGACGGTGCCGCTGGCGATCCCGAACGATCCGGCGCTCGAGGGCGTCGACCTCGACTTCCAGTGGCTCGCGGTGCAGACCGGCGGTGCGCTGCTCGGCGTGTTCAACGCCAGCAACGGCCTGCGCGTGCGCGTCGGCAACCTGATCGCCGGCTGCCCGTAGAGCGCTCGCTCGGGCCGGCGGATCCGGGCGCAATCACCGTGGGTTCATGCCGCCGGCGCGCTCTTCGACCACGATCAGGTCGTCGTCGCTGCCGAGCTGCTTGTCCTGCCCGGCGCTGACCACCTCCCAGCGCGAGCCGACCGCTCGCTTGCGCACGACGTAGTCGCTGCCCCACGGATCCTGCACCGGGCCGGCGTAGAACGGCGAGCCGTCCTGCTGCTTGCCCGCCGCCAGCTCGGCCGCGGTCGGCACCTTGGCGCGCCCGTTCGCGAGCCGCCAGACCTTGGCCGCCGCCCCGAGCGCTTTCAGCTCGTCGCGGCAGCGCTGCCGCGCCTTGACCAGCGCACGGTCGAACTTCGGATCGGGGCGCTTCGCGCAGTCCCACGCAACCAGCCACTCGTGGCCGACCTTCTGCCAGCCGAGGTCCTCGACCAGCCGCTTCTCCATGTGCGGCAGGTGCGCGGCGCCGTAGTAGATGCCGAGCTTCTTCTTGCCCTTGCCGACCTCGCGCGCCAGCACCTCGAGGCACTTCTCGTTGCGCCCCTCGAGCAGCGTGCTGCCACCGCCGCCCGCCGACATCATCTCGACCTGTTCGAGCTGCGTCGCCGCCAGCATGCGGATCGAGTGCCGGCCCTCGCCGGAGCGGAACGCCTTGATCAGGTCGAACGCCGACGCCTGCGGCTTCGCCCCACCCTCCACCTCGGCCCGCGCTGCCGCCTCCGCCTGCTGCTCCATGCCCTTCAGCATCATGTCGAGCAGGATGGACAGCATGCTCTCGCCGCGCGCGTCCATGCTGGCGGCGAACTCGGCCGGCGTCATGTCGGCGTGCACGAAGTTGGCGGCCTGGTAGTCGATCTCGTCGAGCTGGAAGCTGAGCTCGAGCACGTTCTTCATGCCGCGCTGCAGCAGCGCCACCGGGTTCATGCCCTCGTCGCGGTCCTTGGTCGGGCGCGTGTCGGCCTCGGCGACCAGCTCGTAGAGCAGCGCGTCGCACAGGGTGAAGCGATCGTTCAGCGTCGCGTAGCAGGCCTGGTCGGCGATGTGCACGGCGCCGAACAGGGTCAGCGTCGCGTCCCCCTTCCGGTAGGTGGTGATCGCGGTGTCGAGGTGGCCGCCGTCGCCGACGGCGACGAACCGCACGAAATCGCTCGGCGTCTTGGTCGGCTCGTCGGAACCCGCCTGCTGCGCCGCGGGGGCGGGCACCGTCGGCTGCGGCGTCGGCTTCGGCGCCGGATCCTGCTGCGCCAAGGCAGCGGCACACGCGAAGGTCAGGGCGAACGACGAGGCCAGCAGGCGGCGGCGGAGCATGGCGCGATGATCGAGCCTGAACCGGCCGGCCACAAGGCCGCAGCCGCAGCCGCGGCGACGGCGAGCGCGCTCATCGCACCGGCCACTGCAGCACCTGGCCGCGCGCGACCAGCGACTTCTGCAGTTCCGCGTACGGCACGTCCTGCACCGCGATGCCACGCTGCAGCGCCATGGCCCCGGCGAGCACCGCCGACTCGGCCAGCACCATGAACACCGGCTCCATGCGGATCGAGCCGTAGGCGATGTGGCTGCTGCTGCAGCACACCGGCACCAGCAGGTTGCTGGCTTCGCCGCGGCGCGGCACCAGGGCGCCGTACGAGATGCCGTAGGGGGCCGGCACCCGCACCTGCACGTCGCCTTCGTTGCGCACGCTGCCGTCGGCGGCGACGTAGCGGTGCACGTTGTGGCTGTCCATCGCGTAGGCCCCCATGCCGACCGGATCGGCGGCGACGACGCGGCCCATGCAGTGGTCCTCGTTGACGACGACCTGGCCGACCAAGCGACGGCCCTCGCGCACGTAGAGCAGCGGCGGCCAGCCACCGGTGGCGACGAACTCGTCCTTGCACAGCCCGTAGCGTTGGAACTCCGCCCGCACCTTCGGCGGCACGCGCGCATCGTTCGCCAACGTCCACAGCAGGCCCTGCTGGTAGTGGCGGTGCGCCGCGGCGAGCTGCTCGCGCTCGGCGTAGCTGGCGAGCGGCCAGGCGTGGTTCGCGCCGATCCAGTCGGTCGAGAACGCGCCGTTGTTGTTGGTGTCGGTCTTGCCGTTCGGCATGCCGACCGGGTGCCACGGCGCCAGCGTGCTGCCGGCCTCGAAGTGGCGCAGCAGCAGCTCGTAGTCGCGCGCGTCGTAGCCGTCGGGCCGCGTCCACGGCAGGCGGTTCGCAGCGACGTCGGTCGTGCACAGGCGATAGCAATAGGCCTGCACGCCGGCATCGGCGCTGCCGTCGGGCCCCGGCGGCACAGCGGCGACGCCGGGCAACAGCCCGCTCGCCGGCTGGCCGGGCACCACGTACGCATCGACGCGCGCGGTGAACTGGTGCTTCGTCGCCTGCGCGGTCTGCACGCCGTTCAGCGTCTCGCCGTACTGCGCGTTCGCTTCGCGGCCGACGGCGAACGTGCAGCCGGCGGCGGCCAACAGATCGCCTTCGTAGGTGCAGTCGACGAACAGCCGCGCCGTGACCAACGAGCCGTCTTCGGTGCGCAGCGACACGATGCGGTCGCCGTCCTTGGTGACGCCGCCGACGGTGCGGTCGAGCCGCGCACGCACCGGCACGATGTCGGCCTCCGCCAGCATCGCCGCGAACGTCGCCTGCGCCTGCTTCGGCTCGAACGTCCACGCCGCGTCGCTGTCGGGCTCGAGGCCGCGGCTCGTGAAGTCCTGTCGGCGCTGCCAGGTCCACGCTTG
>JBILEY010000133.1:0-11851 GCA_044351865.1 Planctomycetota bacterium
GCGCCAAGACCACCGACGGCTCGGTCGAAGGCGGCGAGAAGGGGGCTCTGGTCGAAGCGATCGCCGGCGACGACGGCGGCGCCGTCTACTTCCCCGGCAACAGCCCGGCCGGTTACGTGAAGAACCCCGACGGCACGGTAGTACCGCGCAGCTACGGCTCGATGACCTATGCGCTGCTGAAGGCCTACACGCTCGCTGGCGTCAAGAAGGACGATCCGCGCGTGCAGGCCGCGGTGCGCTGGATCGGCGAGCACTGGGATCTCACCGGCAATCCGGGCAACTACGACCCGAAGAACGAGAAGGCCAAGTTCGACGGGCAGTTCTACAGCTATGTGTTGTTGGCGCAGGCGCTCGACGCCGCCGGCCTCGACGAGGTGGCGACCAAGGACAAGGACGGCAAGACGGTGATGGTGAAGTGGCGCCCGGCGCTGAAGCAGCAGCTCGAGAGCATGCAGCAGGCGGACGGTTCGTGGGTCAACACCGGCAGCCCGCGCTTCTTCGAGAACGTGCCGCTGCTGTGCACCAGCTACGCGCTGGTCGCGCTCGAGCTCTGCCGGAACTGATCGCTCCAGTGTTGCTGGCGCCGTAACTCGCGGATCCACCGTCGCCGCCCCAGCGGGCGCGGCGGCAACAACACTGGACCGATCACTGCCGGGCCCGGGACAGCCAGCCGCGCGGCAGACCGCATTGCACGAGCTGCTCCTTCTGCGCCTTCGCCAGCCGCTTGATGCGAGCCTCGAGCTTCAGTGCGACGCTGCGCGAACCGACCTTGCGGGTGAAGGCGAGCTGCAGCGGACCGCGGCCGCGCAGGGCTTTGGCGCCGCGGCCCTGTTCGTGTTGCTGCAGGCGGCGCGCGAGGTTGTTGGTGATGCCGGTGTAGAGCGCGCCGTCGCCGGTGCGGATCAGGTAGATCGACCAGGGTGGAGCGGTGCTGCGCGCGGGCATCGGCCGTGGCAGGGTAACGCTGCGTAGCTGGAGCTCAGCCGACTTGTCCGGGAGCCTGCGGCCGCGCGTGGTCGATCGTCGGCGCAGCCACCCTGCCGCCTCCCAGTTCGCGGGGCGCCACCACCACCGGGACGAACGGCCGGCCGCGCCAGCGCCGCGGCAGCAGCGCGTCCGGCACCACGAGCCAGGCGCTGACGAGCAGTGCGGCGAACACGAGCCAGCTGAGCAGTTCGTCGGCCAGCAGCCCGAAGCCCTCGCCGGCACTCCCGAACAGCGAACGCAGACCGGCGCGCCAGCTCATGCTCCACAGCAGCAGCACCACGGCGGCCAAGGTCGCGCGCGCGCACCACCGCCAGCGGCCGCGCAGCGCCGCCGACCAGAGGCACAACTGCGGCAGGGCCGGCAGCAGGAACATCAGGCGATAGTCGAAGCTGCTGCCGAGGCAGAACGAGCCGACGTAGACCGCGGCGCCGGCGCGGAAGCCCATCGCGACCGCCGCCAGCTCGCGGCGCCGGGATCCACGATCGCTCCCGACGGTGATGTCGGCATCGGGGGCGCCATTGGTTTCCCCATCCCCCAGCGGCAAGCGGATGCGCGTGCGCAACCAGCCACCGGCGGCGAACAGCAGCAGCGCCGCGCCGATCGCGAGGCCGAGCAGGAGCGGCAGCGAGGCGCCGTTCTTCGCCAAGGTCACCGCCGCCTGGTCGATGCCGTAGCCGATGCGGTTCCAGTGGAACGTGCCAGCGCGGATCTTCGCCAGGTCGCCGAACGTCGCCGCGACGTAGCCGGCGAACAGTGCGGCGGCGACGAGGCCGGCGCGGCGTTGCCGCCGGTTGCCGGTGACGAAGCCGAACAGCGCGAACGCCGGGAACAACTTCGCCACGGCGGCGAGCAGCACGAGGGCGGCGGCGAGGTTCGGCCGGGCCGCGGCGAGCCACAGCGCGACGGCGGTCAGGCCGAAGACGAACAGGTCGCTGTTGCCGCGCTCGAGGCCGAGCCAGACTGCCGGCGACCACACGGCGAGGGCCAGCAGCGCCCCCTGCGCCCGGGTGCGGACCAGCGATGCGAGCGACAAGGCGCCTGCGGCGAACACGAGGAAGAAGCCGGCCAGCAGCCACGGCGTGTGCTCGGGACGCAGCCCGAGCCAGGCCAGCACGAGCCAGACGCGCGGGTAGTTCAGCGGCCGGCCCAGCACGTCGCCGGGGTTCTGCTGCAGCGGGTCCAGGCCCTGCGCCAGGGAGACCGAGGCTCCGCTGATCGTGCAGGCATCGATGCCGGGCGGCTGCATCGTCGGCACCCCCAGCAGGTGCAGCGCCCCGGTCCCCCCGAGCCCGAACAGCGCGGCGGCGGTCAAGACGAGAGCCCCGACCGCCGCGGCCAGAAGCGCGCGGCCGGAGTGCGGCACGGAAGAACCGATGGCATGGGCCATTTCGCACAACCGACGAAGTCGCGGCAGCATGCCCCCGTGGTGCGAGCCCCACCATGCGCACCGGAAGAAGATTGCGAGCGCCACTGTGCGCAGGCCGCCGACCAGGAGACATTGCTGACCCCGTTGCCATCGCCCCCTCGATCCCTAAGCAGCGGGTCGCTTCGTTCCTCCACCCCTCACTCCCGAGGACTCATGCTGCGTAGAACGCTCGCTCTGGCCGCGCTCGCTGTGCCCGCCCTGGCCCAGTCCAATGCCGTGCCCGGTCTCGACATCCTGATGTACGACCTGACCGACCTCGCCTTCATGGGGCGCCGCGGCCCGGCGTTCCCGAACGGTGAGTCCGGCTTCATGGTCGGCCACTCGTGGTGCAACACCGGCACCGTCAACCTGCCGTGGGCCTCGGAAGTCGGCGGCATCATGGTCGACCAGTTCCCGCGCATCTCGTTCCTGCTGGTGCGCGAGAGCAACGGCCGCATGGTGCAGATCTCCGGCCGCAGCTTCTGCAAGTACTCGCCGACGGCGTTCAACTTCTCGACCGGCCCGTGCCTGCCGTGCAACGTCACCGGCGGCTCGTTCTTCTTCGTCGGCTGCTCGGACACCTACGGCAGCGGCATCAACAGCAGCCAGTTCGCCCTCGGCCCGAGCGAGGAGCTCAACCCGTGGCTCGGCACGTGGAACGTCGCCGGCAGCTACTTCGACCGCGGCGACCCCGCGGCGGTGGGCGCGGCCGGCGTCGACTCGGTGCGCTCGCTGACGTTCCAGCAGGTGCAGGCGTTCGACGCGGTCAAGAACCGCATCGTCGTGCGCGACGGCGAGATCCTCGCCGGAGCGACCTACTACGCGCAGGTGCAGGCGGTCGTGCAGGGTGAGCCGGCGATCGAGCGCGACAACAACATCAGCAACCGCCAGGTCGGCATCAGCGGCAGCGGCGGCACCTGGACGACCAACACGATCGGCAGCTCGCAGAACGGCTCGGTGCTGACGCGCTGGTCCGGTGCGACCTCCAATCGCAACAGCAACGGCACCGACGACGGCAGCTTCCTGGTCGCGGTGAAGACGTCGGGCCCGACGGCCGGCCTCTACCACTACGAGTACGCGATCCACAACCTCGACAACCACCGCGGTGGCGCGTCGTTCCGCATCCCGGTCGCACCGGGCGCGATCGTGGCGAATGCCGGCTTCCGCGACCTCGACACCAACCCGCTGAACGACTGGACCTTCAGCCAGGTCGGCAACGAGGTGGTGTTCACCGCGGTCGGCACCAACTCGCTCGACTGGAACACGATCTACAACTGCTGGTTCGACTGCTCGATCGCGCCGGGCGCTGGCTCGATGACGATCGACCAGGCGCGGCCGGGCACCGGCGCGCTCAACGTCGCGGTGGCGAGCCGGGTCCCGAGCGGCCTCGCGTTCGCGAACAAGTTCCAGGTCGGTGGCTCGTGCGGCAACTGCACCGCCACCTACTACGAGCTGTTCACGGCGGCGAACCTGTTCGACCTGAACGGCGCCTCGACGACGGCGACGCTGCAGAACGGCACCTACACGGTCGCCAACTCGTCGGTCGCGTTCGTGCCGGCTGCCGGCCAGAACCTCGGCCTCGGCCTGAACGGCCAGACGACGGTGACGCTGCCGTTCGCGCTGCCCTACCCGGGTGGCACGACGACGCAGCTGCAGGTCGTGTCGAGCGGCTACGTGTCGCCCAGCACGCCGAACCTCGTGCAGCTGCTGCCGACCGCGCTGCAGCTGATGCAGGGCCAGCCGCGCTGGGCCGCGCTGTGGACGCTGATGAACCCGAGCGCCGCGAGCGCCAACAACGTCTGGTTCGACGCCAATGCGCAGCGCGCGATCCTGACGTGGAATGCCGTGCCGCTGCTCGGCACGACGGGCAACAACACGTTCCAGATCCAGTTCTTCCCGAACGGCACCGTGCACACGGTGTTCCAGAGCATCGCGCCGTCGTCGTTCGCGAAGATGACCGGCTGGACCACCGGCGGCAACTTCACCGACCCGGGCTCGCGCAACCTGTCGGCGACGACGTCGCCGTTCACGCTGTGCCCGAATCCGTTCGACGGGCTGTCGCTCGACGCCAGCGCCAACCCGGTGCTGGGCACGACGGTGCAGTGGCAGATCGCCGGCATCCCCGGCGCCACTGGCTGGGCGGCGCTGATGCGCTCGCTGACGCAGGCGACGCCGCCGGTCGACCTGACGGCCATCGGCATGCCGGGCTGCTTCGCGCACGTCGTCGACCCGGTCGCGACGTTCGTGCTGGCGCCGGGCGCGTCGGTCAACGTGCCGGAGTCGCTGCCGTCGAGCACCAACCTGATCGGGCTCAACCTGGTCGGCCAGGCGATCGCCTTCAACCCGCCGCTGAACGCGCTGGGCCTCGTCGCGAGCAACGCGACGGTGCTGTCACTCGGCCTGTGACCTGACTCCGCGCGCGGCCAGCCCGCGCGCGGCGAGTTCATCGCCGGATGCCGGCGCCGGATCCTGGCGCCAGTGCCCGGCGCCTGCACCGGTGTCAGCGGTGCGAGGTAGGGTTCCCTGATTCCCTCCCGCTGCCCACTTTCGGCCGGCCGGCCAAGGCCTTTCGGCGCCTGTAGGGCACCGATCCGCACTTCCCCTATGCACACACGCTCCGTCCTTCTCGTCGCCATCTCGCTGGTGACGGCCCCGTTCGCCTCGGCGCAATGGCTCCAGCGCACGCCGGTCACGTCGCCCACGGCCCGCACCGCCTCCGCGATGGCGTTCGTCCCGCAGAACGCGGGGCTGGTGCTGTTCGGCGGCAGCGCGCCGCTGGTCAACAGCCAGACCTGGGTCTACGACGGCACCGACTGGACGCTGCTGACGCCGGTGACATCGCCGAGCGGGCGCTTCGGCGCGCAGCTCGTCTACGACGTGGCGCGCGGCGTCGCCGTGCTCTACGGCGGCCTCGCGTCGAACATCAGCATCCCGGCGCCGAACAGCGACACCTGGGAGTGGGACGGCACCGACTGGACGCAGCGCACGAACGTCGGCAACGCCGGCCCGCGCTACCGCTACGGCGCCAGCTACGACCTCGGCCGCGGCAAGGTGGTGATCTTCGGCGGCGCCACGACGCAGCTGCTGAGCCCGCCGACCAACCAGACGTGGGAATACGACGGCACGGCGTGGCTGCAGATCACCACCACCGGCAACCCCGGCGGCCGCGATCGCCCGGCGATGTGCTACATGCCGTCGCTGGCGAAGACGGTGCTGTTCGGCGGCTCGAACGGCAGCAGCCTCACCGACCAGACCTGGGTCTACGACGGCAACACGGCGACCTGGACGCAGCTCGTGATCCCCGGCCCGAAGCCGACGGCGCGCAGCTCCGCGGTGATGGTCTACGACGGCGCGCGCGACCTGTGCGTGCTGCACGGCGGCCAGAACGCGGCGAGCATCTTCGCCGACACGTGGACGTTCGACGGCACGCGCTGGACGCAGTCGGACTCGGCGACGCAGACGATCCGCGACCACGCGATGGCGTTCTCGCCGATCAGCAACCAGGTGGTCAAGTTCGGCGGCTTCGTGGCGGCGCCGAACACGACGTCGAACCAGACGTGGGAACTCGGCGGCGCGGGCTTCGGCGTCGGCTGCGCTGGCACCAACGGCGTGCCGTCGCTGGTCGCCGCCAACGCGGCGGTGATCGGCCAGCCGCTGAACTTCAACGTCACCGGCCTCGAGCCGTCGATCAACCTCGGCTTCCTGGTGCTCGGCTTCGGCAAGCTGCCGGGCATCGACCTCGGCTTCCTCGGCATGCCGGGTTGCCTCGCCTACACGAGCCCGGACGTGCTGCTGCCGGTCGCCGGCGCCGCCGGTGCGGCCACGTGGAACTGGCCGAGCGTCGCCGGCCCGTTCGGCGGGTTCTTCTACGCGCAGCTGCTGAGCCTCGATCCGACGGCGAACGCGTTCGGCTTCACGACGTCGAACGCGCTCTACGCGACGCTGACGAACTGAGCGCGCGCGCGGCGTGGCGGTGCGGCGGTGCGACTGCGTCAGTTGACGTGGTCGCGCCAGCTGGCGCACAAGCGCTGCTGCTCGTCGAACACCAGCAGGTAGACGTCGTAGCCCATGAAGCCCCAGTGGCGATGGGCTTCGACGACGCGGCCGACGCGCAGTGCCAGCAGCATCGTCTCGCCGTCGATGCCGCGGCGCTCGAAGGCGAGCCGCAGCAGCCGACTGGCGCGCGCTTCGACCCACTCGGACCACGAGACGCTGCCGCCGTCTGCGAGCTGCGCCAGCGCGTCGTCGTAGGTTGCACCGAACGTCAGGTCGGTCGGCCCAGGCTCGGCGCCGAGCGCGGCGGAGAGGCAGCCGGAGGGCAGCAAGCAAGCCAGAGCGGCGATCGCGGCGAGTCTTCTTCCCATGGCGCGCGGAGCATGCCCGCCAACGGTGAGGACCACAAGCGAAGCGAACTCCGCCGGCGTCGCGGTTGCCGCGCTTCGGCGATGCGGAGCACCAGGGGCACGAGTTCCCCGTTCGCCGATTGCTGCCGAATCCAGATCACGGCTCGCGTGCGCGCGCCGGCCGTCGACCTGTGCGCCGTTCCACGCGAGCCAGCACCATCGTGCGCCCGCGACCGCACCGCGCCATGATGCCTCTCCTCGTCGCATGAAGAAGCCCACCTTGCCGCGTCTCGGCGAAGCCCTGCGCACACTGCGGAAGAAACACCGCGCGCGCCATTCGCCGACCGGATTCGACATCGCACTCGCCGATCGCATCGCGCTGCTCGACGGTGCGCGTTGGGACCACGCCGCGACCGCCGGCGGCTTCCATCTGCGCCGCGACTACCTGGCGCTGCTCGAACGGCACGGGCCGGAGCAGATCACGCCGTGCTACGCGCTGGTCGCGCGCGGCGACGAGCCGGTGGCCGCGGTCGCTGCGCAGTGGCTCGACTTCCACGGCGATCGGCTGGGGCGCAGCGCCGCGCCCACCACGAGCCCGGCCAACAGCGCGAACGCGGCCGCGCCGGCGAGTGCCGCGAAGAAGGACGGGAAGGAACGTGTGCCGCTCGGCAAGCGCCTGCTGCAGCCACTGGCGCGCAAGGCGCTGGACCGCGTGCGCCAGCGGGTGCTCGTATGCGGCAACCTGCTGTCGTGGGGCAACCATGGCGTCTCGTTCGCACCCGGCGTCGATCCGGCCGAGGCGTGGCCCGCGGTCGGCGAAGCGCTCTACCGCCTGCGCCGCGCGGCGAAGCTCGAAGGCCAGGCCGACTTCGTCGTCGTCAAGGACGTCACCACCGCCGAAGCGCCGCACTTCGCACCGATGGAGCTGCTCGGCTATCGCCGCGTAGCGACCGAGCCCGACATGGTGCTCGACCTGCCGCCGGCGTGGCGTTCGTTCGACGACTACCTCGGCGCACTCGGCAGCAAGTACCGCAAGGCCGGCAAACGCATTCGCGACGACGTCACTGGCGGCGGCTTCACGCTCGGCGCACTGCCATGGCGCGACGTGCCGCAGCACGCCGAACGTCTGCAGCAGCTCTACGAACAGGTGCACGGCAACGCACCGATCCGGCTGGCGACGCTGCAGGCGCCGTTCTGGCCGGCGTTCGCCGCATGTGCTGGCGACGCGCTGCAGACCACGGTCGTGCGCCGCGGCGAGCAGCTGGTCGGCTTCGTCAACACGCTGCGCGACGGCGACACCGCGATCGGCTACCAGATCGGCTTCGACCGGAACGCCGCGACCGAGGCGCCGATCTACCTGCGGCTGCTGCAGGCGACGATCGAGAGCGCGCTGCAGTTCGGCTGCCGCCGCTTGTCGCTCGGGCGCACCGCACTCGAACCGAAGGCGCGCCTCGGCGCGTCGCCGCAGCCGATCGAGCTGTGGCTGCGCCATCGCATCCCGGCGTTGAACATGCTGGTGAAGGGCCTCGTCGGCCACGTGCACCACGACGAAGCGCCGGATCGCAACCCGTTCGGGTGAGCGTTCCCGGGGGCGGCGGAGATTCCTGCCGAATCAAGTCGCGCCGCCGCCGCGACGCGCGCGCGAACGTCCGCCCGTCACGTCACCGGCCCACGCCCACGCCGCCGCCGCATCGCCGCGTCCGTCAGCGCCACCGCCGCCTCGATCGTGCGCGGATCGCGCGCCAGCTCGCTGCACAGGTAGCGCGCCACCGGCCGCACGCCGACGCGCCCGAGGTCGAGGCGATCGGCATCCCAGCAGGCGCGCAACGCGGGCTCGCCCTCGGTGTGCCCGTCGCTGTGCAGGCGCATCGCTTCGCAGAGCCACTCGAACTCGCGCGGCGCCAGTTCCTGGATCACGCCACGCTGCCGCAAGCGCACGGCGAAGTCCGCGGCGCGGCCACCATGGCCGCGGTCGGTGCCTTCGTCCTGCCGCTGGCTGTCGTGCAGGTAGGCGAACCACGCCAGCACCGCCGGGTTGACGTCGAGCGCGTGGGCGAGACGGCGGCCGTGCAGCCAGACACGGCTCCAGTGCGCGATGCCGTGGTGGCCGTGGTGCAGGTCGAGCCGGAACTGCGGCCGCACGACGTGCAGCGCCTTGTGCACGATGGCGTTCACGGGGCGCGGGCGAGCATGGTCTGCAGAGGACGCGGCGATGCTCGAGTTCGTCGAATGGTCACCACGGGGAGAGCACGGGCACACCAGCCTATCGTGGGCGAGCGCAGAGCCACGAACGCGAGACAGCACCTTCCAGCCCACGGTTCGCGCGGTTGCAGCACTTGCCATCCAGAGCTGCGACGCACGATTCCTGCCGAATCAAGTTGGCGCGCGCGCCGCCAGCCCCGCGGGTGTCAGCGCTTCGCACCGGGCTCGCGATCCGCGATACCGGCCGCGCGCCCCATCACCGCCAGCCAGCAAGCGCCTTTGCCACTTCCGGCGGCGGGCTGGCGAGCGAGCCGACGATCCGTTCGAGGTGCGCACGCTCGACGACATGCCCCTGCCAGTACCAAGGATCGGCACGCAGCAGGCTGCATAGCAAGTCGCCGGGGAAGAAGTCGCCCGCCGCCAGCGGATCGCGTTCGAGGACCGCGAGCGCCAACGGCACCAGGTGACGCAGTCCGAGGCTCTGGCCGATCATGATCCTCAGGTCTTCGACCTCGAACTGCCCGATGGGCTTCTGCCACAGGCGATGGCAGCTCTTCACCAGATGCGTGCCGTCGGTGTCGCCGCCCAAGTCGAGGCGTTCGAGTTGTGCCAGCGATCGCGTGAGGTTCATGCGTTTCGCTCCGTGGCCACGCTGCCCGCCGTCAGCCCTTCTGCAGCGGCCGCAGGCCGACCGCGTGCCGCAGCCGCTGCAGGAACGGCGCACTGATCGCGCGCGCCTTCTTCGCTCCGGCCTGCAGCACCTCTTCGATGCGCGCCGGCTCCTGCATCAGCGCGTCGTAGCGCGTGCGCGCGTCCTTCAGCTCGGCGTCGATCGTCTCGTAGAGCAGCTGCTTCATGTCGCCCCAGCCGATGCCGGCGGCGTAGCGGTCGCGCAGCGCCGCCACCTGCTCGGCGTTGGCGAACGCGCGGTAGATCGCGAACAACGTGCACGTCTCCGGATCCTTCGGCGCGCCCGGCTCGAGCGAGTTGGTCTTGATCCGCATGATCAGCTTGCGCAACGCATTCGTCGGCTGGAAGACCGGGATCACGTTGTCGTAGCTCTTGCTCATCTTGCGGCCGTCGAGCCCGGTCAGCACCGCGACCTCTTCGTCGACGACGGCCTGCGGCAGCACGAAGTGCTCGCCGTAGAGATGGTTGAACCGGCCGGCGATGTCGCGCGCCATCTCGAGGTGCTGCACCTGGTCCTTGCCGACCGGCACCTTGTCGGCGTTGAACATCAGGATGTCGGCCGCCATCAGCACCGGATAGCCGAACAGGCCCATGCTGACGCCGGCGTCCTCGTCCTCGACGCCGGCTTCGGTGTTCGCCTGCACCGCCGCCTTGTAGGCGTGCGCGCGGTTCATCAGGCCCTTGGCGGTGACGCACTGCAGCATCCACGACAGCTCGGGGATCTCCGGCACGTCCGACTGCCGGTAGAAGACCGCGTGCTCGGTGTCGAGGCCGAGCGCCAGCCACACGGCGGCGATCTCGAGCGTCGAGCGCTGCACTCGCTCCGGCTCCTGGCACTTGATCAGCGCGTGCAGGTCGGCGAGGAAGAAGAACGGCCGCACCAAGGGCCGCTTGCTGGCGGCGATCGCCGGGCGGATGGCGCCGACGTAGTTGCCGAGGTGCGGCGTGCCCGTGGTGGTGATGCCGGTCAGGACGATGGACGGCTTGCTCATGCGCGGTCGGGTGCGAGTGCGAAGGGCGAGCAGTCTAGCGACGCGCCGCGACTTCGCCGCAGCGTTCGTGCGCCGCCCACGACGCGCTCAGCAGCTCTCGTACTTCCAGTGCCGGCTCTTGCCCTCGGCCAGCCATGCCACCGCCTGCTCGATGCGCTGGTCGCGCGTCGCCTCCTTCTTCGCCTCGGTGATCCACTCGAGGTAGTCGCGCTGCTTGCCCGGCGGGAACGCGTCGAACGTCCGCTGCGCCTTCGGCATCGCCGCCAGCGCCTGCGCAAATGCCGCCGGCATCGCGATCGGCGGCCGCTTGCCTGCCTTCTTGCGCGGCACCTTGGCGCCGTCGCGATTGAGCGCCATCGCCTTCTTCACCGCCTTGGCGAACGCCGCCGCGGTCGGCAGGCCGGCGAGCTCGGTGACGCGCCCGACCTTGACCAACGTCGGCGCCAACGCCGTGTCCGCGCGCAGCAGTTCGTCCTTCCAGAAGCCGAACGCGAGGTGCGCCTTGAACGCCGCCATGCCGGCGAGCAGGCCGTGGTACTCGAACGACAGGTTGCGCCACTTGATCGTCTCGACGAGGTCGGGGCAGGCCTGGTGCATGCGCGCGCGCAGTTCGCGCAGGATCGGCTGCGCGAACGGCGCGGCCTTCGCGATGTAGGCGTCGAAGCGAGGATCGAGCGTCGGCATGGCCGCGCACGCTAGCACGGTGGCGCGCGCCGGTCCCACGCTGGAACCGCGCCGCCGCCGACCTACGCTGCCGGCACGTGAACGACCAGACGCCCGCGATCGCACCCGCGACGACGCGGCTCGGCCAGCTGCAGCGCGGGCGCGGAGCCGGCTTCCTCGCCGCACTCGCCGCCGGTGCCGCAGCCCACGACGACTTGCTGCAGTGCCTGCTCGCGGATCCGCGCCGCGACCGCCAGAGCGAACAGCGGGCGCGCTACTACGGCGAACTGCTCGTCGCCGTCGACCTGCCGCTGGCGCCGTTGCTGGGCCCGCTGCGCGCAGCGCCCGAAGGCGTGCTCGGCCACGACGTGCTCGCTGCTTCGTTCGCCCTCGGCCATGCGCCGACGCGCGAACTGCTCGCCGACGAGAACACCGCCGAACCACTGGTCGCCGGCATCACCGGCTGCTTGTGGGGCGAACGCTGGGCGCGCGCCGTCGACCTGCCGCCGCGCGCGCGTGCGCACTGGCTGCGCCTCGACCTGCAGAACGCCGACTCGGCGCGCAGCGAA
>JBILEY010000134.1:0-11840 GCA_044351865.1 Planctomycetota bacterium
CGGCACCTTGACGTTCTCGCAGACGATCTCGGTCGTCGGCGAGCCGCGCAGGCCGAGCTTGCGCTCCTTCTTGCCGACGCTGACGCCGGGCCAGTCGCGCTCGACGACGAACGCCGAGATGCCCTTGACGCGATCGGCGCCCGTGCGCGCGAAGACCACGAACAGCTTGGCTTCGCTGCCGGTCGTGATCCACAGCTTGGCGCCGTTCATCACGTAGTGGTCGCCTTCCTTCTTCGCTTCGCAGCGCAGCGCCGCGGCGTCGGAGCCGGAGAAGGCCTCGCTGAGGCAGTAGGCGCCGAGCCACTCGCCGGTGACCAGCTTCGGGAACCAGCGGCGCTTCTGCGCCTCGGTGCACCACTTGCCGAGCAGCGAGTTCACCAGCGAGTTGTGCACGCTGATGGTGACGCCGGTCGACACGCAGACCGCGTTGATCTCCTCGAGCATCACGCAGCTGGCGAGGTTGCCCATCGCCGAGCCGCCGTGCTCCTTGGCGACCGTCGTGCGCAGCAGGCCGAGCTTCGCCGCCGCCTGGACCGCGTCGCGCGGGAACTTCGTCTCGGCGTCGTAGAGCGCGGCCTTGCCGAGGTGCTTCTGCGCGTAGTCGCGCACGAAGTCGCGGAACTCCTGCAGCTGCGGCGTCAGCTGGAAGTCGGGGACTTGGATCGGCGACGCGGTGGCGGTGGTCGTCATGCTCGCTGTCTGTTGGGTCGGGCGCCTTTGGCTCGGGCGGTCACTGGATCAGGAGTATTCGTAGAAGCCCTTCTTGGTCTTGCGGCCGAGGTGGCCGGCGGCGACCAGGCGGCGCATCAGCGGGCACGCGCGGTACTTGTCGTCGCCGAGGCCGTCCTTCAGCACGTCGAGGATCGACACGCAGACGTCGAGGCCGATGAAGTCGGCGAGGGTCAGCGGGCCCATCGGGTGGTTCATGCCCAGCTTCATGATCTCGTCGATCGCTTCGCGCGTGGCCACGCCCTCCATCAGGGCGAAGGCGGCTTCGTTGATCATCGGCATCAGGATGCGATTGGCAACGAAGCCCGGATAGTCGTTGGCGAGCACCGGGACCTTGCCGAGCGACTTCGACCAGCCGTTGACCAGGTCGCAGGTCTTGTCGGCGGTGTCGTTGCCGCGGATCACCTCGACCAGCTTCATCAGCGGCACCGGGTTCATGAAGTGCATGCCGATGACGCGGTCGGCGCGCTTCGTCTTGGCGCCCAGCACGGTGATCGAGATCGACGACGTGTTGCTGGCCAGGATCGCGTGCGCCGGCAGCGCTGCGTCGGCGGCCTGGAAGACCTTGGTCTTGACGTCGAGGTTCTCGGTGACGGCTTCGACGCAGAGGTCGACCTTGCCGAGCACGCCCATGTCGGTGCTGGCGTGCAGGCGCCCCTTGATGGCCGCGACCTGGTCCGCGGTCAGCGTGCCCTTCTCCTGGAACTTGCCCAGGCTCTTGTGCACGTTGGCGATGCCGCGGTCGAGGAACTCCTGCTTGATGTCGACCAGGTAGGTGGTCACGCCACAGGAGGCGAAGACCTGGGCGATGCCGTTGCCCATCGTGCCGGCACCGATGACGGCGACGGCGGCGGGGAGATTCGTGTTGCTCATGGGAATGCGGGGCGGATGCGTTGGATGGCGAAGGGCTCGGTCAGACGCGCTCGACGCTCATGACGACGGCGTTGCCGCCGCCGAGACAGAGGCCGGCGGCGCCGCGCGTCTTGCCGTGGCGCTGCAGCGCGTGCAGCAGCGTGACCAGCACGCGCGTGCCCGAGCAGCCGATCGGGTGGCCGAGGGCGACCGCGCCGCCGTGCACGTTCCACTTCGCCGGGTCGACCTCGAGCTGGCGCTGCAGGGCCACCATCTGCACCGAGAACGCCTCGTTCATCTCGACGAGGTCGAAGTCGGCCGGGCTGCACTTCAGCAGCGCGCACAGCTTCTTGGTGGCGACCTCGGGGGCCATCATCACCCACTCCGGCGCCAGGCCACCAGTGGTGTAGCCGGTGATGCGCGCCAGCACCTTCAAGCCGTGCGCCTTGGCATAGTCCTCGTCGACGACCACGACCGCGGCGGCGCCGTCGTTGATCGAGCTGGCGTTGCCGGCGGTGACGGTGCCACCCTCGGGCTGGAAGGCCGGGCGCAGCTTGGCGAGCGCCTCGATCGTCGAGTCGCCGCGCGGACCTTCGTCGGCCTTCACCACGATCGGGTCACCCTTCTTCTGCTTGATCTCGACGGCGAACAGCTCGGCGTCGAACGCACCTGCCTTCTGCGCGGCGACGGCGCGGCGATGGCTCTCGACGGCGTAGGCGTCCTGCTCGGCGCGCGTGATGCCGTACGTCTTCGCCACCAGCTCGCCGGTGTTGCCCATGTGGAAGTTGTTGTAGTGGTCCCACAGGCCGTCCCAGACGATCGCGTCGAGGGCCTGGGTGTGGCCCAGGCGGGCGCCGCCGCGGGCCGTCGGCAGGTAGTAGGGAGCGTTCGACATCGACTCCATGCCACCCGCGACCGCGACCTTCAGGTCGCCGGCCTTGATCGCCTGCGCGGCGAGCATGACGGTCTTCAGCCCCGAGCCGCACACCTTGTTGATGGTTACGGCAGCGACCGCGTCCGGGATGCCGGCGGCGCGCAGCGACTGGCGCGCCGGGTTCTGCCCGAGGCCGGCCTGCAGCACGTTGCCCATCAGCACTTCCTCGACCTCGACCCCCGGAACGTTGGCGCGACGCAGCGCCTCGGCGACCGCCAGACCACCCAGCTGCGGGGCGGAGAACGACGCCAGGGCGCCCTGGAACTTGCCGATCGCGGTGCGGCACGCGGAGACGATCACTGGACGGCCCATCGGGATGCTCTCGGTTCGGGGAGGACGAGCCCCAACGCCGGTCGGAGGACGGAATGTCATCCGGGTTGGAGGGGCGAAGATCCTAGGAACTGGCCCGGCCAGCGCCAAGACCGAGTCTTCGCGGTCTCGGTTGCCCACGCCCCGACACGCCCCGCCTCCTCGAACGAAACCGCCCCTGGTGGACCTTGAGGTCCGCCAGGGGCGGGAACTGGTGGAGTCGAGGGGAGTCGAACCCCTGACCTACGCATTGCGAACGCGTCGCTCTACCAACTGAGCTACGACCCCGCACCGTTTGGGGGCGCGCAAGCTAGCGACTCGGTGCCGCCTGGTAAAGAGTCTGCTGCCGCATCCCCGGCTGATTCCTGCCGAGGTCGCGCAGGCGACCGGGGCGAGGCCCGCCGGCCACCTGCATGCCCGGCACCACCTCGCGCTCGGGAAGGAACCGCCAGGCTCCGCGGGCGACGATCCGCCCGTCGGCGGAGTTCTGCGTCACGCCCCCGCCGAGCACGAGCGGCCCGACGACCGTCGCCGGTGCCCGCAGGTGCAGTTCGCCGTGCACGACGAGCCCGGCATCGCATTGGATCGCACGCTGGATTCCGGGCAGACCGAGGAAGGCCGATCCCCCCCCTTCGAGCGGGCCGTGGAAGCTCTCACCGTCGGCAACCAGGCGCTCGCCGGCCGACCACACACCGTCCCCGTCGCGATCGCTGTAGGCGCAACTGCCTGGCGGAGGCTCGACGTAGAACACGAGGCGTCCCTCACCGAGCACACGCACGGAGCCACCGACGTAGAGGTTGCCGCGCACGGCGACCACGACGTCGCGTGCGAGCCGCACGGTCCAAGGCTCGGCCGATGGTGGGATCCAGAGGTGCCCGGGCACGCACACGAACCCACCGTTCGCGAGCACGTCGCCGGCCGGGCGCAGGAACACGTAGTCCACGCCTTCGGTGCCCACGGACCAGGTTGCCAGCGCCAAGCCTGGGTCCTGGGCACACAGATCCGAACGGTCGACGGCCATCGCCGCCGCCAGAGCGTCCGGCGCCACACGAGGCAGTTCGGCGGTCGCGACACAGCGCGCCTCGCGCAGCCAGTCCTTGAGCTCCGGGCGAGTGACCGTGCAGGCGCTGCCGAACGCCTGGTTGGCCACGCCAGGGACGAGGTCGAACCCGAACCAGCGCGGCGGCCCGCCGCCGGACGCCACCGAGGTGGTCCAACCATCGACACTGCGGACGACACGGACTTCGCGGTCGCCGACTTGGGAAACAGAGCACGCGCCGCCGACGGCAGCGGCTTCCATGGTCGCCGCTTCGGCGACGATCTCGTCGGCGAGTCGATCGACCTCGGCGCGCACGTCCTCGGCGCGCCGGACGACGCGCGCGGCCTCGTGCAACAGCCCCAAGGCGACGCAGACCGTGGTCACGCAGGCCATGGCCATCGGGGCGAACACACCGCGCACCAGCACCACGAACGGCGTACGACGGTTCATTCGCGCCCCCGGCGTTCGGACCGCAACTTCAGGTAGGGCCCGGCGGCACCGTGCTCCCATGAGATCTGCTGCCCGTCGAACAGGTCCGAGAACGCCCCCAGGTCACCGCACGAGGACCGCTGTCCGTCGCGCACCAGCTGCAATCGCGCCACTTGCTGTTCGCGCGTCGCCGCCGCGATCTCAGCCGCCGCGGCGGCGTCGCGCACCCAGAAGGCCCCCAAGGTGACCACGGCCATCAGCGACATCGCCACGATGCGCTCGCCGTTCTGGGTGGCGATCGGCTTCACGGCTTGCCGCCCTTCTCGTCGACGAGGCGCACCTCGCCGGGTCCGCGCCGATCGGTCGGCGCCGCTTGTGATTGCTTGGCCAACCAATCGACCAACAAGTTGCATTCTTCGGCGAGCCCACCGAGCAGGTCGCCGCGGCGAAGCTCGACGCGGAAGCCGAGATCGCCGCTGCGGATGCGCTGCAGCGAGCGCCGCAGGCGGAACTCGGGGCCGGCGACGCGGGCGGCCATGCGCGCGACCTGGAACACGAACACCACGAGCGAAGTCAGCAGGAACCCGCCGACCGACAACCAGAAGCCGGCCTCGCCGACGACGACCTCACGCCCGGCCGCGGCGTCCTGCAACAAAGCGCGGCAATAGACGACGAGTGCGACGACACTGACGAACATCGCGACAGTGGGCATCGCTACTGCGAGGCGCAGCAGGCGACCGCGCAGTGGCACCGTTCCTTCCCGGCGCCCCACCATCGAGCCCGCGTTCGAGTCCACGACCGCCCCCTGGTTTTCCGCCCCAACCTGCGGCTCACCACCCTGGCGCGCCGCGACGGAACAGGGATCGGCTCACCCCGACTTCGCATTGAGCGTCCGGTCGCCGCGACGTCTCGCACTTGGACACAAGAACCGATGTCGCCGCTGCCGATGTCCGAGGCCGTTCCGCATCGCACGGAATCGAGCACGAACAATGGTCGAGCAACCGAATCCGCCGGAGAAGACCGGCAAGCGAGCCACGATCTTCGCCGTGACCTCCGGC
This sequence comes from Planctomycetota bacterium, assembly GCA_044351865.1. Classification (GTDB taxonomy): domain Bacteria; phylum Planctomycetota; class UBA1135; order UBA1135; family UBA2386; genus UBA2386. Next base: position 5,351 of record JBILEY010000134.1, read on the forward strand.
AAGGGCGGCGTCGGCAAGACGTCGTTGTCGGTGAACCTCGCTTGCGAGTTCAGCCGACGAGGCTTCCGGACCATCATCGTCGACACCGACCTCGGTCTCGCGAACGCACACATCCTCGCAGGCATCAAGCCGGCGAAGACGCTGTCGGACTACATCGAAGGCAAGGCCGAGCTGTCGGAGATCATCGAGCCAGGGCCGTGCAAGGTGAAGTTCATCAGCGGCGGCAACGGCGTGAAGGAGATGGCCAACCTCGACGACAACGGTCGAGCCCGCATCTGCGTCGCGATCGAGGAGCTGGCGCCGTTCTGCGACGTCATCATCCTCGACACCGGAGCCGGTGTTTCGAAGGGTGTCACCGACTTCGTCAGCATGGCCGACCACACGATCGTGGTGACGACGAGCAACTTCGCCGCGATCGCCGACGCCTATGGCATCGTCAAGGTCGTGGTGCAGGACGGCTACCAGCGCCCGATCCACTGCGTGGTCAATCGCGTGCGCTCGCCGGAAGAGGCGGAACAGGTGTTCTTGAAGTTGAAGGGCTGCACCGAGCGCTTTTTGGGCTTCGGCCTCAACTGGCTCGGACTGCTGCCGGAAGATAGCTCCGTTGAGGGCGCCGTCTTGAAGCGCGCGCCATTCAGCGAGGTCTTCCCCGGCAGCGTCGCCGCGCGCTACCTCGCGAAGCTGGTCTCCGGACTCGAGCGATACGTCGCGAGTCCGAAGCCGGCTCCGCAGGCCGCGAAGGACTGACGGGGAAGAACGGACAACACGAAGGGGAGTGCGGGCCAAAGCCCGCCGAGCCAACCGGGGAATACAGGGGATTTCAGGGATGACCCGCACGACGAAGCAGGATGCGATGGATCGCATGGATCAGGCGACGGACAAGGTCGCAGTCGCGGCCGAGGACGCGTTCGGCCGCCAGGCCAACAAGGGCATTCTCGCGGACAAGGTCGCGGAAGAGCTCAACGTGCCGCGCCGCACGGCCGCGCGCGTGCTCGACGCGGTGCTCGACGCCGTCAGCGATCTGCTGCGCGGTCGCGGCAAGGTCGCGGTGAAGGGATTCGGCACCTTCGAGCGGCGCATCCGCAAGGGGCGCGCCTACAAGCACCCGCTGACCGGCGAGAGCATCGACGTCGCCAACAAGGAGACGATCATCTTCAAGCCGAGCGACCAGCTGATCGTCGAGACGCGCACCAACGCGGCGCCGCGCACGAAGCGCACGCCGGGTCTGCCGACCGACGACATCCTGTTCAAGGGCTGATCGGAAGCGCGAAGAACGGTCGTCAGGATCGACGGGGAGGCTGCGCCGGAGCGGGCGCAGCCTCCCCGTTCGCATTGGCACGTCGGACGCGAGCGTGACCTCGGAGCACCCGACCGGCTATCGTGCCGACGTGGCCGAACATCCTCCCGACGAGTTCCTCGCCGCCTGCGTGCAGTTCGACGTCCGTCCTGGCGACGTCGCCGCGAACTCGGCCGCGATGCGCGCGGGCGTCGAGGAGGCCGTGAGTGCGGGGGCCCGCCTGTGCGTGCTGCCCGAACTCTGGTCGACGTCGTTCCTGTCGACGTTCGAAGAAGCGACCGTCGCCGAGGCCGAACAGGCGGAGGCCGAGCTGGCCGAACTGTCGCGCCAGCACGACCTGGTGATCGTCGGCAGCACGATCGAACTGGCCGGCGACCAGGTGTTCAACACCGCGCACGTCCACGAGCGAGGCACGCGGCTGGCGTCCTATCGCAAGATCCACCGATTCTCGCCCAACCTCGAGCATCGCCACCACGCAGCCGGCGACACCCCGTGTGTCGTCGACACGCGGCTCGGCAAGCTCGGCGTCATGATCTGCTACGACATCCGGTTCCCTGAGCTGAGCCGCTACTACTTCCATCGCGGAGTCGACGTGTTGGTGGTGCCCGGGCAATGGCCGGAAGCGAGGGCCCAGCACTGGCGCACGCTGCTGCGGGCGCGCGCGATCGAGAACCAGATGTTCGTCGTCGGCTGCAATCGCACCGGGCAGGAACCGTCGCAGCGCAACGGCGAACCGATGGCGTTCCCGGGCGACGGCCGCATCGTCGATCCGACGGGCGAAGTGCTGGCCGCCGGCAGCGGCGAAGCCGGCGCGATCGTCGCAGCCATCGAGCTCCGCAAGAATCGGACGATGCGCCGGATCCTGCCGATCTCCCGCGACCAGCGCCCCAGCGTCTACCGCCGCCTGTTCGAAGAGACGCAGCCACTCATGGAGGCGCGCAGCTGGGAGTCACGCGCGGTCGACGACGACGGCGACGACGACGAGAGCTGACCGAGCGTTGGCGCTCGTCACTCGACGAAGGCCTGCAGCTGGCGCAGCTTGCCGGGGCGCTTGATGCGGCCGATCGCCGCATTCTGCAGCTGACGCACCCGCTCCGCCGTGATGCCGAGGTCGTCGGCGATCTCACTGAGGGTCTGCGGGTCACGCCCGTCGAGGCCGAACCGCCGGCGCAGGATGCGCTGTTCGCGATCGGGGAGATCCGCCATGACCTCGGCCAGAACCTCGCGCAGATCACCGGGCGGGATCGACTCGGGGATCGGCTCCAGGGTCTCGTCCGGCAGCATCTGGACGAGCGAAGCACCGTCGGTGCCCGCGATCTCCGCGTCGAGGCTCACCGCATACCGACGGGTCGACAGCACCCAGTCGACGCGCTCCTCGCTCACGCCGATCCGTTGCGCGATCTCGGCGTGCGTAAGCTCGCGACCAGCGCGACGGCCCTCTTCCTGGGCACGACGGATCTTGCCCAGGATCTTCTGCACCCAGATCGGCACGCGAACCGTGCGCGAGCTGTTGTAGAGCATCTTCAGCACGGCCTGGTGCACCCAATACTGCGCGTAGGTCCGGAAGCGCACGTCGCGACGCCAGTCGAAACCGTCGATCGCCTGGAACAGCGAAGCATTGCCCTCCTGGATCAGGTCGGCCGTGTCGACGCCGAGTCCGCGGTAGCGGTTGACGGTGCTGAGCACGATCGACAGCGAGCCCTCGACGTAGAGGTTCCGCAGCTCCTCGAACTGCTCGACCATGCGGTCGAACCAAGCCCGGTCCAAGCCACGCGGGGTGGAGCGACCAGCCAGCAGCTGCAGGACCTCCCGCGCCGGCGCCCGGTCGACCTCGTCGACGACTGCCGTTGGCAGCCCGAACTTCTCCAGCCAGCCGCGCACCAGGGTCGCCAGGAACTCGTGGCGACGCGCCATGCGGAACTCTTCTTCGCGGTCCATCGGCACGATGCGACGCAGGTCAGCCTGGTAGAGGCTGTCGCGAATGTCAGGCAGTTCATGCCCGACCGCCAAATCGGCAGGCATGGCTCGCGAGGCGCGATAGCCCGCGAGGTCCAAGGTGGCCTTCGCCCGGCCGAAGTCGCGAACGAGCTTCTGCACGATCGCCGGGAAGCGGTCCGTGGCCACGTCCAACAACCGATCCAACTCGGCAATGGCAAGGACCTGACCGGCTTGGAGCCGGCGGCTGGAGGCGACGGAGAGCAGCTTGGCGAGGACCATGTGGCACCGGGGAAAGGGGGTCAGCCGGTCATACGACGAACGAAGCTGACGCTCCCTTCGCCGGCCTGATCCGCCTGGAGGCGCGAAACAGGCACCAGCAGAGTCCAACAACCGTGCCGCAGCAGACCGCTGCCAGGCCTTGGGGACGCAGCCGCATCCACCCGGGCACCCTTCCCGCCAATCCCCCCCCTATGCGCCCTACTTCTTCCTGGCCAGCATCAGGACCAGCACCAGGACCAGCCCGCCGCCAGCGAGGATCGGCCAGAGCGGCAGTCCATCGGAATCGCCAACGGGCGGCAGCGAGGACTCCGAGGCCCCGGCATCCGGAGCCTTCGGGGGAGCCGCGTTCGGCACCACGCTCGTCATCGCGCTGCCACCGACCGCAGCAGGATTCGCCGGCGCAGCTTCCGGCTGCGGCTTGGCAGGCTCGACGGGTGCCGCACCGAGGGCCTCGACAGGCGGCGTCGTGGCCGCGGCAGCCGGCATGCTGACGATCGGCTTTGGTTCCGCACCGACCTCGATCTCCGCCGTGGCGCGGTCGACGAACCGACCGATCGGCTGGGCCGAGGCGCCGTCGTAGAGGTCGAACTTGAGGTCGATCACGACCGGCACCTTCTTGCCGATCTGCGCCTCGGGCGACAGGGTCACGGGCAGTTCGAAGACCACATAATTGTCGTAGACCGGTCGCCCCGCATAGCCGGGTGCCAAGCGAGCGATGTCGGCAGGACGCACAGCCAGAGCCCCGATGGTCGCCACGCCCTGCTGCGACGGCGCCACCAATTCGATCGGCGGAGGCGACGGCATGACGGCGGCGCCCTGCAGCGTCGCCGTGACCAGCAAGGTGCCGCTCTGGCCGGGCATCAACTTGCCTTCGCGGACCGAGGTGGTGAACCGGCAATAGGCTCCGGCACCGGAGGTGATGTTGCGCGCGAGGCGCTCCTCGGGCGTGAGGTTCTTCAGGTCTTCCTCGCGCTCGCTCTTCTCCTCGCCTTCCGGGACCTCCTTGCCACCGGCCTTGGCCTTGGCCTCGGCTCGCATGCGCTCCCGCTCGCCGCGCTCGAGCTCGCCATCACCAGGGCGTTGCTGCGCCGACAACAAGGAAGCCAGGGCGACGAAACCGACGAACGAACGAAGCAAGGAGACCATGGTGGAAGCGCGATCGGGAGGCGGCGAATCCTATCTCGCCGAGTCGAAAGGACCGCCTGAGACGTGGTCCGCCTCAGTGGATTCCCCGAACTTGTGCCGCCACAGCCAACTTGAAATGGCCCCAGTCCGGAGCTAGTTACGACGCTCCTCATGGCCGCACCGCTCGCCGCTCCCACCGACGCCGCCGTCCTCGAAGCCCTCCGCGCGGTCCGCGACCCCGACCTCCACCAGGACATCGTCAGCCTTGGCTTCGTCAAGGACTTGCGGGTCTGCGGTGGCAATGTCGCCTTCAGCATCGAGCTGACCACCCCCGCTTGCCCGGTCAAGGACCTGATGAAGGCGCAGGCCGAACAGGCCGTCCGCCGGCTCCCTGGCGTCGGCGAGGTCACCGTGCAGATGACTGCGCGCGTCACCGCCAGCCGCCCGCTGATGGGCGACAAGGGGATGATCCCCGGCGTCAAGAACGTGATCGCCGTCTCATCGGGCAAGGGCGGGGTCGGCAAGTCGACGATCGCCGTGAACCTCGCCTGCGCCCTCGCGCGCGCGGGCGCCAAGGTCGGCATCCTCGACGCGGACGTCTACGGCCCCAACGTGCCGCTGATGCTCGGCGTCACTGGTCAGCCGACGACCGAGAACAAGAAGATCGTCCCGTTCGAGAAGTACGGCTTGCAGGTGATGTCGATGGCACTGCTCGTCGCCGAAGACCAGCCGGTGATCTGGCGCGGCCCCATGCTGCACTCGGCGGTGCGCCAGTTCTTGTTCGATGTCGCCTGGCGCGATCTCGACTACCTCGTCGTCGACTTGCCGCCCGGCACCGGCGACGCCCAGCTCTCGCTGAGCCAGCAGGCACACCTGATGGGCGCCGTCATCGTCACCACGCCGCAGGACGTGTCGGTGCTCGACGTCAAGAAGGCCATCCGCATGTTCCAGACCGTGAACGTGCCGGTGCTCGGCGTCGTCGAGAACATGTCCTGGTTCACGCCGCCCGGATCGAGCGAGCGCTACCACCTGTTCGGCCAAGGCGGCGGCCAGAAGATCGAGCGCGAGTTCGGCGTGCCCTTGCTCGGCCAGGTGCCGATCGAGATGGCCGTGCGCGAAGGCGGCGACAGCGGCAAACCCATCACGCTCGCCGCGCCGGAGTCCGCCAGCGCCAAGGCGATGTTCGACATCGCCGGCCGCATCGCGCAGCGCGTCAGCATTCTCAACGCAGAGTGAACTTCGAGAGAACGACCATGAACAACCAGACCAACGCCAAGAAGGCCCGTTTCACCCCCCAGAGCACGATGCTCGAGTGCCTCACCGCCGACCCGCAGCTCGGCATGGTGCTGATGCGCGACTTCCACCTGGGTGGTTGCCGCAACTGCGGCTTCAACCCGCACGACTCGATCGAGGCCGTGGCCCAGCAGAACGGCATCCCGACGGACCGCCTGCTCGCCGCGATGAACCGCGAGGCGTGATCGCCGGCTGCGTCGGCCGTTGCCGGTGCCTCAGGCGCCGCCGCCGACGAAGTCGAACAGCCGCAGGCGAGAGCGCCCCACCGGGGGCGCCGTCATTCCCCAGGCTTCGAGAGTGGGGTTGCCCGGACCGTCCGGACGCAACAAGGCTGCTGGCACATGCACGTGCGCGTGGATCGGCACGCTGCCCTGGTCGACCGGTCGCCGCAGCCACTGCATCGACCCCGGCTGCCGCATGCTCGACCGCGGGTGGAACGAGAAGTGCCAGAACCACAGCCCGGGCAGCCACAGCGTGTGCGGCGAAGCCTGCACGTAGACATCGCCGGTTTCGAGGAACCCGTGCTGGCCCCAGCCGAGGCCGTTGCCACGCAGGTTC
>JBILEY010000135.1:0-11829 GCA_044351865.1 Planctomycetota bacterium
CTGACTGGTATCGCCGTGCCGATGCTCAGCAGCTACATGGAAGACGGGCGCCGCGCCCGTGCGGAAGCCGAATGCAAGGTCGTCGGCGCCGCGGTCATGTCCTTCTACAAGGACCTCGGCGTCTACCCGGCGCGCAACAGCGGCGGCACCAACAACTTCGTCTACACCTTGCTGACCGGGCCGACCACGCCGACCACGAACCCGTGGAACGCCGGCCACCAGTGGATCACGTGGGGCATGGGGGCGGCGCGCGGCGACCTGCTGAACAACCACCTGCTGCGGAATCAGCCGCAGGGGGCGCCTGCGGCTGCCTACCCGATGACGGGCAACATCCGCTGGCGCGGTCCGTACCTGAACGGCAGTGCGCCGCTCGATCCCTGGGGTCGTCCGTACGTGATCAATGTCATCTCGGGCTACTTCGCGCACGCGACCCTCTACAAGCGGGTGTGGGTCATGTCCGCGGGGCCGAACGGCCGCTTCGACACCAGTGCCAACGCCCTGGCGAACACGGACATCACCGGGGACGACATCGGCGTGATGCTCACGCAGCAGCCCTGATCGCGACCCGTTCTCCGTCGCCACGCACCGCCATGCGCTACCGCGCGAGAATCCTCGAGTCCGACGGCGCCACCAGCACCGCGGTGCTGGACGCCGACGACGAGCAGTCGCTGCACTCGCAGCTGCACGGGGAAGGCCGTTCGCTGCTGGAGGCGCAGCCGCTCGACGGTGAGCCCGTGGCGGGCGATGCGGACGCCGTCGTGGACGTGCGACTGACGCCGCGGCGCCTGCTGCTGCTGACGCAGGCGCTGCACGAGGCGCTCGACGCCGGTGTGCCGCTGCTCGGCACGTTCGCGGCGATCGCCGAACAGGAGGAGGACGATCGGGTCGCCGAGCTGCTGGAGGCCATCGGCCAACGGGTCGCGTCGGGGCAGTCGTTGTCCGATGCGATGGAGGCCCACCCGAAGGCCTTCCCGATGCTGTTCTGTGCGCTGGTCAAGGCCGGCGAGCAGTCCGGCAGCCTGCCCGAAGTGCTGGCCTCGATCGCGAGCTTCCTCGAGTGGCGGCTCGACATCGCGGCCACGATCAAGCAGGCGATGATCTACCCGGCGCTCGTCGCGGCGGCCGGCTACGGCATGGTGATGTTCATGCTGTCGTTCGTCATCCCGCGACTCGGCAGCGTGCTCGAGAAGATGGGCGGCGAACTGCCGGCTGCCAGCTTGATGCTGATCCGTGCGTCCGGCTTCGTCGCCGCCAACGTCTGGTGGATCCTCGGTGGTTCGCTCGCGGCGTTGATCGCGGCGGTGATGGCCCTGCGGACGGCGCCGGTGCAGGGCGCGATGCTGTCGATGCTCGCGCGACTGCCGGTCGTGCGCGACCTCGTCTCGACGCTGGCCCTGGCCCAGTTCTGCCGCACCTTCGGCGTGCTGTTGAACGCCGGACTGACGATGACGAACGCGCTCGAGCTCGGCGGCGGTGCCGTGTCGTTGCCCGAGGTGCGCGACGGCCTCGCCGCGGCGCGCGAACGCATCCTCGGCGGTGCGCGTCTCGGGGAAGCGCTGAAGGCGGAGGAAGTGCTGCCGCCGGTGGCCCTCAGCATGGTCATGGTCGGCGAAGAAGCGGGCCGGCTGCCGATCACCTTCGAACGCATGAGCCGCCTCTACGACCGCGAGGTGAAGGCCGCGGTCAAGCGCGCACTCGGCATGATGGAACCGGTCGTCACGGTGCTGCTCGGCATCGTCGTCGGCGGCGTCGCCGTGCTGGTGGTGTCGACGATCTACTCCGCCATGCGAGGGATCGGCAAATGACCAGGCCCTCGGCGAACGATTGCGTCAGCGAACGCGGCGACGAGCGCGGCTTCGCGCTCCTGGCCGTGCTGTCGATCATCGCCGCCGGCAGCCTCGTGCTGCTCGCCGCCGTGCAGCGCCTGGTGCCACCGCTCGCCGGTCGCGCTCGCCTGGTCGACGATCGCCTCGCCGTCTGCCAGGAAGCCGTCGAGATCGCCTATCGCCGCGACGGTTCGTTCCCGGCCAACCTCACGGCTCTCGCCACGCCGGCGGGCCTCGACGCCAACGGCGTGTGGCGGCGCGACCCGAGCGGGTTCGCGGTCGACTTCGCCTACAACCGCAACGGCACGCGCGTGCAGCTGCGTTCGCGCGGCCCGGATCGGCGCCTCAACACCGCCGACGACGTGATCGAGACGATCCCGGCCGAGCGACCGCTGCGCACCCGCCAGCGTGGGCGCCTGCGCCTGCTGCGGGCCCTGCTGCTGGTGAGCCCGTACCGCACCAGCGGTTCGATGACGACGGCGGACCTGGCGGCGATGCGCACGGCGATGCGCGACCACGCCATCGCGACGCGGCGGTGGCTCGGTGCCGACGCCGCCACCCGGACGAGCCTCGCGACGACGCTCACCGCCAACGCGACGACGATCACCAACCTGCTGTTGGCGAACGTCGTCACGGCGCTGCCGACGGCCCTGACCGGAGCCGGTGGCCTGCTGACTGCGATCGGCGCGACCGACGCGGCTGGCGTCGACGGGCGCGGCATGCCGCTCTACCTGCACCCGACGCTCGGCATCGCCGCCGCCGGCAACGACAGGACCCAGGGAACCGATGACGACATGTGATCAGCGCCTGCCGGGCCGTGACTCCGGCTTCACCCTGCTCGAGATGATCGTCGCCTTGTCGATCGTCGCGATCATGGCGGCCACGGCGATGCCGCTCGCCAGCGCCCTCGTGCAGTCGGATCGCCGCAGCGAGGCGGTGCGCGAACTCGCCGACGTCGCCGACGCGCTGCAATCGCACTGGTTCGAGCGCTCGGCGTTCCCGACGACGCTCGCCGACACGACGTTCCTCGGTGTGCACCTGCAGCCAGGTGTGCGCAACGGTGGCATCGAGGATCCGTTCGGGGCCGGCCAGCAGTACCGCTACGTGGTCGACACCACGAACGGCATCGCCACGGTGTGGAGCCGCGGCGAGAACGGCGTCGACAACGGTTTCGCCAGCGAGGAGTTCGTCGTGCGCGTCTACGCGTCGGTGCCGGGGCTGAAGAAGACCTGGCAGCGGCTGCGCCTGATCGTCGAGCTGCTGGCCGACCACATCGAGTCCGGTGGTTCGGTCGCGGGGTCGTGGCCGACCGTGCGCACCGCCATCGGCCTCGGCGCCGAGTTCGACACCGACGGCTTCGGCACCACCTTCGACTGGAACGCAGCCACCCACACGCTGCGCAGTGCCGGTCCGGATCGCACGCTCGGCACCGCCGACGACATCACCCTCTGAGTTCCGTCATGCAGACCCACGCCATCGTCGAGATCGAGGAAGGAGCGCTGAACGTCACCGTCGGCGGCCGCGACGGCAAGCACGTGCGCGTGCAGCGGGCGGTGCGCCTGCCGTTGGCCGAGCTGAACCGGGACACGCTGACCGTGGCGCTCCGCGGCATCGGCAGCGAACTGCTGCAGGGCGCCACCGGCGTCCACGTCGTGCTGGGCGACCGCCGGGCCCAGCACTTCGCGAGCACGCTGCCGCCGATGGGCGCCGCCGGGGCCGTGCAGTTCGTCCTGCGCGAGGCCGCGCGCGTCAGCAACGCGAACTCCGGGGCCGAGGTGCTGGTCGCGACGCGGCTGCTGCGACGTCTGGCCGGCGGCAGGCTGGTGCTGGGGTCGACCGTGCTGCCCCGGGCGGCCTGGGAACCTCTGGCCGCGGCGTTCGAGGCCAGCGGCCTCAAGGTGCTCGGCTTGCACTCGATGGAGACCTGCCTGGCGCTCGGCGCCGAGGGCCATGGCCAGAAGGCGCAATCGGTGGCGGTGGTCGAGGTCAACGCCGGCCGCGCTCGCTTCGTGCTGTGCGACGGCGACTGCCCGGTGCAGGTTCGTCGCTTCCTGATCGGCGGTGGCGGCGGTGGCGGCGAAGGCCTCGGTGCCGCCGTCACGACCCAGCTGGCGATGGAACTGCCGCGCACCTTCGAATGGCTGCGCGAGACCGGGCAGCCGGTGCCTGCCACACTCGTTCTCGGCCTGCGGGCTGGCGACGACGAGAGCGCGCCGGCGATGCTGCAGAGCGACGAGCTGAAGCAGGTTGTCCGCGCCAAGTCGCCGGTCGTCGTGGCGGAAGGTCAGGCCAGCCCGGGCCTCGCCACCGCGACGCTGTTGGTGCGCCTCGCCAGCGGCAAGCCGCTGCCGTCGCTGCTCGAGCCACCGCGCGTGGTGTTGCCGCTCGGCTTCACGCGCCTGGCGACGCTGTTCACCAGTGTCGCCGCCGGCCTCGCGTGCACCGCCAGTGCCGTCGTCGACACCAGCGCCGGCATGGCCCTGCACGACGAGGTCCAGGGGATCGCGGCCGAACGCACCGAACTCGAATCGGCGCAGGTCGTGCCCTCCCTGCCGGCCGCGCCAGTCGGCGAGACCGCCGACGACTCCTGGCTGCAGAAGGCGATGTCGATGCGGCGCCCGATCAGCCGGTTGCTCGCCGACGTCAGCGACTGCGCTTCGGCGGACCTGCACGTCGAGGACCTGAAGTTCGCGAGCACCGAGCGCCTGCTGGTGATCGGCGTGGTGAAGGGCGCGAGCCGCCAGCAGGCGCTCGCTGCGATCGCCGCGTTCGCCAAGCGCCTCAACGAGATTCCCTACGTGCAGACGGGCGGGGACGAGGAGATCGGCGAGGTGCCGCGGCTGCCCAACTGCTTCCGTTTCCGACTCGGCATGAACTGGAGGAACCAGTGATGCGGCTCACGCGACGAGGCCTCGTGGTCCTGTCGATCCTGGCGGTCACGCTGCTGCAGGGTGGCGCTGCCGGGGTCGCACGCTGGTGGCGACTCGAATCCGAGAAGGCACTGCAAGCGGAGCAGCAGGCATTGGCCGACGCCCAGCGCCGCAATGCCGCGCGCGGCGAGGAAGAGAAGCCGATGGACCCGGTGCCGGTGGGGCAGACCTGGTCCTTGCTCGCCGGCCCCGACGTGGCTGCCACCTTGCAGCGCGTCAACGAACTCGGCGTCGAGGCGCGCGTCACCTTCGACGTGATCAAGGCCTCCGCCTCGAACACGCCGGGCAAGCAGGCATTCCAGGTCGCCGGCCGTGGCACGCCGCAGAGCGTCTGCGAGTTCCTCGCCGCGGTGGAACGGAACGAGCGCCTGATGATCGTCGAGACCGGGCGCTTCACTCCCGGCGACGAGAAGGAAGTCGCGTTCGAGCTCGCGATCGCGACCTACCACCGAGGGGGGCGCCGATGAGTCGCCGCAAGAAGAAGAAGGGACTGCATCCCGTCGTCGCCCTGGGTCTGTTCGGTGCGGCGTTGGCCGTCGCCGGGCGCACGTTCCTGGGCGGTGAGACGCCGCTCGGAACCGATCCCTCGGCTGCCGAAGGCGACTTCGATCCCTCCGCGGCCGCCGAAGACGGTGGCGACCAGGCCGTGGACGCCGGCGTCAAGTGGTCCGACCTGTTGGCCGTGCACGGCTCGTTCCGCCCCGGTCGCGAAGTGCGCCTCGCCTTCTCCGCCTTCGAGTACCCGTCGTTCTGGGCCGCGCCGGGCGGCGAGAGCGGCGCTTCCTATGGACGATGGACCGGCGAGGACCCGCCGCTGATGAAGCTCGGCGTGGTGATGATCAGCGCCGCCTCGCGGCGCGCCGTGCTCGGTGGTCGTGTCGTCGGTGTCGGCGACGAGTTGGACACCGTGCGTGTGCTGCAGATCGAGCCGGGCGTCGTCTACGTGCAGTGGAGCGGCCGCCGGCTGACCTACGACCTGGAGAGCGACGCGCCGCGCGAGTTCCGCGGCGAACTGGCGCAGCGGCAGGTCGAGAACAAGGACGGTCTCGAGGCGGCGCCCGGTGCGGCCGCGGCCGTCACCCCGAAGGAGAATTCCCGATGAACCCCCTGAATCGAACCCTCTTGGTCGCCGCGACCACCTTCGCGGTCACCGCCTGCTCGACCGCAGGCAGTGCTTCGCCGCCGAGCCTCGACCATCAGGAGGGCGCAGCTCCTCCGGTGTTCCAGCCGATGCTGGTCGTGCCGCTGCCGTCGCTGCAAGGCGACGGCCAGGCGGCGGGCCGGCCGATGGACGCGCTGCAGGCGCGCGCGACCCCGCTCGGTGACGTGCTGCTGGCGCTGTTCAAGGACTCCGACATCAACCTCGTCGTCGACCCGGCCGTGCAGGCGATGCCGTGCACGTTCGACATCAAGCGTTCGACCGTCGAGGAGTCGTTCGAATCGCTGCTCGAGAGCCTCGACCTCGGCTACGAGTGGGATGGCAACTTCCTGCGCGTGCAGAACCTGGTGCGCGACACGGTGCTGGTCGACTTGATGGAAGCGACCGCCGGTGCCGGCCAAGGTGGCGGTGGCGGCCAGGGTGGTGGCGGCGGTGGTGGCGGCGGCGGCGGTCAGGGCGGCGGCGGCCAGGCTGGCGGTGCCGGAGAGGGCGGCGGCTTCTGGGAGGAGATCGAGGAGAGCCTGCCGTCGGTGCTCGGCGAGGGAGCTTCCTTCGTCATCAACCGCACCGGCTCCGCGATCCACGTCGAGGCTCGACCCAGCGGCGTTCGTCGCCTGCGGGAGATCGTCGGCACGACGATGGATCGGGCCAACAAGCAGGTGTCGCTGGAAGCTCGCGTGCTCGAGGTCCGGCTCGAGAACGAATACAGCCTCGGCATCAACTGGTCGTTGCTGCCCGGTCTGTTCAACAGCAACAAGACCGGCCTCGCCGGCGGTGGCGCCGTCATCGGCCAGACCGCGGCGTCCGGCGGCACGGCGCTGACGTTCGGCATCCTCGACAACGCCGACTTCTCGTTGGTCGTCGACGCGCTGCAGACGCAGGGCCAGGTCCGCGTGCTCAGCAGCCCGCGCGTGTCCACGCTCAACAACCAGGCGGCGGCGATCCAGGTCACCGACCAGGTGCCGTACATCCGCCGCGAGATCGTCACCCAGGAGGGCATCGCGCGCACCGAGTACAACGTCGAGTTCGTGCAGACGGGCGTGATCCTGAACGTGCGCCCGCTGATCGGCGAGGACGGCCTGCTGTCGGTCTCGATCACGCCGTCGGTGCGCGAACAGATCGGCACCGTGGTCACGCCCGACGGCTTCGTCACCGTGCCGGTGCTGAGCGAACGACAGGCGACGACGACGGTGCGCGTGGCCGACGGCCAGGCGATCGCGCTCGGCGGCCTGCGCAGCACGCGCAAGAGCGAGTCGCGGCAGGGCGTACCGTTCCTGATGGATCTGCCGTGGCTCGGCCAGGTGTTCTCCAACACCGTGCAGGAGCGCAACGAGGTCGAGTTGATGATCGTGCTGGTCCCCCGTGTCCTCGACGACACGTGGATCAGCGAAGAGGTCGAGCGCGGCGCGCACCGGCTGGTGCAGCTGCGTCGCGGCTTCCAGTGGAACCCGATCCGCCTCGAAGGCGTGCGGGCGGAGGACTGGTCCGGTGGTTCGCTGCAGGGCCGCGCGCAGGCCGCCGGCTCGGCCGACGTGCGGGTGCCGGACCAGGCGCCGGCGCCGATGCCGCCGGATCGCGGCACCACGGTGACGCGCAAGGGGCTCGCCGCGCAGTGGCTCGCGCGGGCCGAACGCGCGCTCTCGCAGGGCGAACCCACGGTCGCGCTGCAGGCGATCGAGAAGTCGTTGGCGCTCGAGCCGACGCGCCGCGAAGCCCTGGTGGCCGGCGGTCTGCTGCACGAGCGCCACGGCGATCGGGTGCGCGCCCGTGTGCTGCTGGATCGCGCGATCGAGCAAGGCGACGACGTCGTGGCGCTCACGGCGCGCGGTGCGAACGAGCTGACCAGCGGTTCGGCCTGGTCGGCGCGGCGCTACTTCGAGCGGGCGCACGAACTCGGCAAGACGACGCTGACCGGCGCCAACCTGGCGGCATCCTTGATCGTGCTCGGCATGCACGACGAGGCGCGCGAACTGCTGCGTGCCATCGCCGCCCCGGCGGCGCCGCCGGAACTGCACGCCAACCTCGCGTTCGTCGAACTGAAGTGTGGCTACGTCGCGGCGGCGCGCGACAGCCTGCTGCGGGCCCTCGCCGCCGGTGCCGATGCGCGCAATCCCCGCCTCGTCGCGCTCGATCGCATGATCGCCGACGCGGAGAAGGCCGCGGCGGTGGCGGCGCAGCCCTGAGGTTCGGTCGACGGCTCGTCCGCGGCGCGCACCCGGCTTGACGAAGCCTGCGGTGCCGGTATTCCTAAACCGACCTTAGGAATATGCGCCGCACCCTCGCCCGCCTCTGTTTCGTGCCGCTGCTGGCAGCGGCTCTCACGGCGCAGGATGGCACGGCGGCGGCCGCCGGTGCCGGGCTCGATGGCTGGGCCTGGCGCCCGCTGCGGGGACCGGAGGTGCCGGCGGTCGACGGGGCCGGCTTCGTGCGAACCCCCGTGGACGCGTTCGTGCTCGCCCAGCTGCAGGCGCATGGGCTCGAGCCCGCCGCCGAAGCCGATCGCCACACGCTGCTGCGCCGCGTCACCTACGACCTCACCGGCCTGCCGCCGACGGCCGCCGAGATCGCAGCCTTCCTCGGCGACCGTTCGCCGGAGGCCTACGAACGCGTCGTCGATCGCCTGCTCGCATCGCCGCAGTACGGCGTCAAGTGGAGCCAGCACTGGCTCGACGTGGTGCGCTACGCCGAGACCGACGGCTACGAGCGCGACCGCAAGAAGCCCGAGGTGTGGCGCTACCGCGACTGGGTCGTCGACGCGCTGAACGCCGACCTGCCGTACGGCGAGTTCGTGCGCCGCCAGTTGGCCGGCGACGAACTGCCGCAGCCGAAGGTCGCCGACCTGGTCGCCACCGGCTTCTTCCGGCTCGGCATCTGGGACGACGAGCCGACCGATCCGCAGCAGCACCGCTACGACGACCTCGACGGCATCGCCGACACCACGGCGCGCGCGTTCCTCGGCGTGTCGATGGGCTGTGCGCGCTGCCACGACCACAAGAAGGACCCGCTGACGCAGCGCGAGTACCACTCGTTCCTGGCGTTCTTCGAGAACGTGAAGCCGTACGACCTGCGCGCGCGCACCGTGCCGCAGGACGGCGCCGAAGCGGCGCACGCAGCGGCGCTGGCGACGTTCGCGCAGCAGCGCAGTGCGGCGCTCGACGGCCTGAGGCAACGCGCGACGCAGCGCTGGGACGAGCTGGCGACGGCCGAGCAGCGCGAACGGCTCGAGCGGGCGCGCGCGCAGCTGCTGGCGTCGTACCCCGGCGATCGCGGCAGTGCGACGCAGCTGCTCGACGACGTCGGCGCCCGGCACGGCGCGGTCGAGGGCCAGGTGGTGCAGGTCGAGGGCCATCGCGGCCAGGCGCTGCGCTTCGACGGCGACGACGCCGTGGTGCTGCCGGTGCTGGTGCGCGACTCGTTCTCGGTGTCGTTCTTCGTGCGCAGCGATCGGCGCGGCGCTGGTCGCAACGACGATCCGCGCTGGTTCACCGGCAGCGGCCTGGTCGACGCCGAAGTGCCGGGCATCGTCGCCGACTGGGGGGTCGCGTGGCTCGGCGACGGTCGCATCGTCGCCGGCGTCGGCGATCCCGAGACGTTCGTCGCTTCGCCGACCGGCCACCACGACGGGCAATGGCACCACGTGGCGTTCACGCGCGACGCCGGCAGTGGCCGCGTGGCGCTCTACGTCGACGGCTCGCTGGTCGAAGCGGCGACCGGCAGCAAGGAGCCGCGCAGTGCACCGCCGCGGATCGTGGTCGGCCGCGGCCAGCCCGGCGGCCACGGTTTCCGCGGCGATCTCGACGAGCTGCAGTTCTTCGGTCGCGCCCTCACCGAGGCGGAGGTGGCGGCACTCGCCCTCGAGCTGCCCGGCGGCCTCGCCGTCGGCGAATTGCTCGCTGGCGATCCCGCGACCGCGGCGCTGGCGGCGCTGCGGCGCCCCGACCTCGCGACCGTCGACGTGCTCGCCGTCGCCGAGTTCGGGCCGCAGCCGGCGGAGTCGTTCGTGCGCCTGCGCGGCAACGTGCACGCGAAGGGCCCGAAGGTCGAACTCGGCTTCCCGCGCATGCTGGCGGCGGGCATGCCGGACGCAGCGCCGGTGGTGACGCCGACCGCGCACAGCAGCGGCCGTCGCACCGCGCTGGCGAACTGGATCGTCGATGCGCGCCATCCGTCGACGTGGCGCGTCGCGGTGAATCGCGTCTGGCAGCACCACTTCGGCCGCGCGCTGGCGCGCAACAGCAACGACTTCGGCCGGCTCGGCGACGTGCCGACGCATCCGCAGCTGCTCGACTGGCTGGCCACCGAGTTCCTCGCGCGCGGCCAGAGCCTGAAGGCGCTGCATCGCCTGCTGGTGACGTCGGCGACCTACCGCATGGGCAGCGACGATCGGCCGGGGCGGCGCGACGCCGATCCGCGCAACGACCACTTCTGGCGCTTCGATCGCCGCCGGCTCACCGCCGAGGAGCTGCGCGATTCGATCCTGGCGGTCACCGGCGACCTGCGGCTCGAACTCGGCGGTCCGAGCGTGTTCCCGCCGATCCCGGCGGAGGTGCTGGCGACGGCGTCGAAGCCGGAGGACGCGTGGGGCGAATCGACGGCCGAGCAGGCCGGCCGCCGCAGCCTCTACGTGCACGTGAAGCGCTCGCTGCAGGAGCCGCTGCTGGCGGTCTTCGACCGCGCCGACACCGACGCCAGTTGTCCGGTGCGCTTCGCCACCGTGCAGCCGACGCAGGCGCTGACGATGATCAACGGCGACTTCGCGCATCGCGCGGCGGCGACGTTCGCGCAGCGCCTGACCCGTCAGGCCGGCGACCTGCGCGCGCGGCTCGGGCTCGGCCTCGAGCTGGTCACGCAGCGTCCGGCGCGCGCCGCCGACTTGCAGCGTCTGCTCGAGTTGTGCCGCGACCTGCAGCAGCAGCACGGCCGCAGCGAGCAGGAAGCACTGCAGCGCTGCTGCCTCGTGTTGTTGAACGCCAACGAGTTCCTCTACCTGGACTGATCCGAGACCGACCCGCCATGACGCACGACGGTTCCTTCTGCGGTCGCACGCGCCGCGAGTTCCTGTGGCAGACCGGTGCCGGCTTCACCGGTCTGGCGCTCGCCGACATGCTGGCGCGCGACGGCTTCCCTGGCCCGCGCGGCGGCGACGAGCCGAAGGCCGGGCCGCTGGCGCCGAAGGCGCCGCACCATCCGCCGCGCGCGAAGGCGTGCATCTTCCTGTTCATGTACGGCGGGCCCAGCCAGGTCGACACGTTCGACTACAAGCCGAAGCTCTACGGCCTCGACGGCAAGACGATCGACATCACGACCAAGGGTCGCGGCGGTGCGAAGAGCCAGGGTCGCGTGGTCGGGCCGAAGTGGAACTTCCGTCCGTACGGCCAGTGCGGGCACCACGTCAGCGACCTGTTCCCGCACGTCGCGCGCTGCGTCGACGACCTCGCGTTCGTGCACAGCATGTACGCCGACTCGCCGCTGCACGGCTCGGCGATGCTGATGATGAACAGCGGCAAGATCCTGTCGGGCGCGCCGTGCCTCGGTTCGTGGGTCAACTACGGGCTCGGCACGATGAACCAGAACCTGCCGGGCTTCGTCGTCATGCTCGACCAGAGCGGCGGGCCGATCTCGGGCGCCAAGAACTGGAGCAGCGGCTACATGCCGGCGGTCTACCAGGGCACGGTGCTGCGGCCGCAAGGCGAGCCGATCCTCGACCTTCAGCGGCCCGACGGCATGAGCGACGCCGAACAGCGGCGCATCCTCGACGCGCTGCGCGCGCAGAACGAAGCGCACCATGCGCTGCGCGCCGACGACACCGACCTCGCTGCGCGCATCGCCAGCTTCGAGCTCGCCTACCGCATGCAGTCGCACGCGCCGGAGGCGATCGACCTCGCGCGCGAGAACGAGGCGACGCAGCGGCTCT
>JBILEY010000136.1:0-11776 GCA_044351865.1 Planctomycetota bacterium
TCGCGCAACGTCGTCTGGGCGCCGTGGGCTCGATCCCCGACTGGGAGGAGCTGCGCACGCAGGCGGCGGCGATCAAGGCGCACACCCTCGCGCGGCTCGACCACTTCCTCGAGCAGTTCGTGCAGCGCGCCGAAGCCGCGGGCACGGTCGTTCACTGGGCGCGCGATGCGGACGAAGCGTGCGCCATCGTGCAGCAGCTCGCCGAACGCCACGGCGCCACGCGCCTGGTGAAGAGCAAGAGCATGGCGACGGAGGAGATCCACCTGAACGCGGCGCTGGCGACCAGCGGGCGCGAACCGGTGGAGACCGATCTGGGCGAGTGGATCATCCAGCTCGCCGGCGAAACGCCGTCGCACATCATCGTGCCGGCGATCCACAAGACGAAGGAAGCGATCGGCCAGCTGTTCGTCGACAAGCTCGGCGTGCCGCCATCGAGCGAGCCGTCGGTGCTGGCCGAACACGCGCGGCAGCGGCTGCGCGCGCACTTCGCCGCCGCCGACCTCGGCATCAGCGGCGTCAACTTCGGCGTCGCCGAGACCGGCTCGATCCTGATCCTCGAGAACGAGGGCAATGCGCGCATGACGACGACGCTGCCGCGGGTGCACGTGGCGGTCATGGGCATCGAGAAGGTGATCCCGCGCGCTCGCGACCTCGACGTGTTCCTGCGCTTGCTGCCGCGCTCTGGCACCGGCCAGCATCTGACGACCTACCAGAGCCTGCTGACCGGCCCCGATCCCGCTGGCCAAGGCCCGCGCGAACTGCACGTCGTGCTGCTCGACAACGGCCGCTCGCGCATCGCCGCCGACGAACGCATGCGTTCGACGCTCGCGTGCATCCGCTGCGGCGCGTGCCTCAACGCGTGCCCGGTCTACCAGTCGATCGGCGGCCACGCCTACGGCTCCGTCTATCCGGGCCCGATCGGCGCCATCCTGACGCCGCAGCTGCAGGGTCTGCCCGCCGCCGGCAAACTGCCGTTCGCGTCGAGCCTGTGCGGCGCCTGCAAGGACGTCTGTCCGGTCAAGATCGACATCCCGTCGCTGCTGCTCGAACTGCGTGCGCGCGCCGTCGCCACCGGCAACGCCGGCAGCGGCGGCCGCCTCGAGAAGCTGGTGTGGCGGCTGTGGTCGTGGTGCGAACGCAGCCCGCGCCGCCATCGCGTGGCGATGGCGCTGGCGCGCTTCGGCGCGCGCGTGCCGTTCGCAGCGAAGCTGCTGCCGCCGCTGCGAGCGTGGGCGTCGAGTCGCGAAGTGCCGAAACCGGACGGCAAGTCGTTCCGCGCCACCTACCGCGGCAACGTCGAGGGCGGGCGATGAGCAGCGCGCGCGATGCGATCCTCGGCGCCTTGCGCCAGGGCCTGCGCGGCACCGCCGTGCCGCCGCTGCCGCCCTTGCGCGAACGGGCGCTGCCTGGCGAACAGCACGTGGCCACGTTCACGTCGATGCTGACGCGCGTCGGTGGCACCGTCGACGTCGTCCAAGGTCGTGCCGCGGCGCGCGCGCGCCTCGCCGAGCTGCTCGCCGAAGCCAAGGCGCAGACGGTGGCGTGCAGCGACGCACCGGAGCTGCGCGACCTGCTGCCCAAGGCCGTGCGCACGCTGCCGCACGACGCGCCACGAAGCGAACTGCTCGCCGCCGACTGCGGCCTGACCAGCGCCCAGTTCGGCATCGCCGAGACCGGCACATTGGTCCTGTGCAGCGGCGACGAACGGCACCGCCTCGCGTCGCTGCTGCCCGCCCGCCACATCTGTCTGCTGCCGCGATCGCGGCTCTGCGGCACGCTGGCCGAAGTGCTCGCCAAGGTGCATCGCGACGGCGCGCCGAGTTCGCGCACGATCACGTTCGTCACCGGCCCGTCGCGCACCGCCGACATCGAGCTGACGCTGGTCGTCGGCGTGCACGGGCCGAAGTTCCTGCACGTGCTGCTGCTCGACGACGAGCACTGAGGAACTCCCGGGACGACGTCGGCGACTTCGCTGTTGCCGCGGCCAGCACCGGGCGGTTCGCTGCCGTCGTGAAGCTCGTCGCGTTCTCGCTCTCCCCCGCCCTGCCTCCGGTGCCCGGCCTGCTCGTCGACCAGGGCCGCGCGGTGCTCGACCTCGCGCACCCGGCGACCGGGCTGCCGAAGCCGGCCCACGCGCTGTCGGTCTGCGACCTCGCCGACCCGTTCCATCGCGCCGTGCGCAGCCTGGCGACGTGGGCAGCGGCGAACGACCACCTCGCTCGCCTGCGCGCCGCCGGTGCCTTGCACGCGCGCGACACGGTGACGCTGCACGCGCCGGTGCCGCGCCCCGGCAAGATCCTGTGCATCGGCCTGAACTACCGCGACCACGCCGCCGAGCAGAACGTCGCGCTGCCGACGCGGCCGCTGTTGTTCAGCAAGTTCGTGACCTGCGTGCAGCGGCCGGGCGGCCCGATCCGCATCCCGCGCGGCAGCACGCAGACCGATTACGAGGCCGAACTCGGCGTCGTCATCGGCAAGCGCGCCAGCTCGGTGCGCGAAGCAGACGCGATGCAGCACGTGCTCGGCTACTGCAACTTCCACGACGTGTCGGCGCGCGACTTCCAGTTCGCCGACGGCCAGTGGCAGCGCGGCAAGTCGTGCGACACGTTCGCGCCGTTCGGCGAGTTCGTCGCCACCACGGACGAGATCCCGAACCCGCACGCACTGCGCATCCAGCTGCGGCTGAACGGCAAGACGATGCAGGACTCGAGCACCAGCCAGCTGGTGTTCGACATCCCGCAGCTGATCGCCGCGATCAGCGCCGACATCACGCTCGAGCCCGGCGACGTCATCGCCACCGGCACCCCGCCCGGCGTCGGCTTCGCGCGCAAGCCGCCGGTCTACCTGCAGCCCGGCGACGTCTGCGAAGTCGAGATCGACGGCCTCGGCGTGCTGCGCAATCCGGTCGTGGCCGCGGTCTGACGCATGGACCTCGGCCTGCGCGATGCCGTGGTGCTGGTGACCGGCGGCTGCCGCGGCATCGGTGCCGCCATCGTCGCGCGCTTCCTGGCGGAAGGGGCCCGCGTCGTCGTCGCCGACCGCGACGAAGCGGCCGGCGCGAAGCTCGCCGCGGAGGCGCGGGCGAACGGCCGCTCGCTGGCGTTCGTCGGCGGCGACCTCGCCGACGAAGCGACCTGCCGGCGCGCCATCGCCGCGGCGGATGCCCTCGGCGGCCGGCTCGATGTGCTGGTGCTGAACGCCGGCCGCAACGACGGGGCCGGGCTCGCCGCCGGCGTGGCGGCGTTCGTCGCATCGCTGCAGACCAACCTAGTGCCGGCCTACACGCTGGTGCACCACGGGCTGCCGCTGCTGCACCGCGCCCGTGGCAACATCGTCGCCATCGGCAGCAAGGTCGCCGTCACCGGCCAGGGCGGCACCTCCGGCTACGCGGCGGCCAAGGGTGCGCTGCTGGCGCTGGTGCGCGAATGGGCGGTCGAGCTGGCGCCGCACGGCATCCGCGCCAACGCCGTGGTGCCGGCCGAGGTCTGGACGCCGATGTACGAACAGTGGTTGGCGGCGCAGCCCGACCCAGCGGGCCAGCGAGCGGCGATCGAACGCATGGTGCCGCTGGCGGGGCGCTTCACGACGGCCGACGAGATCGCCGACACGGTCGCGTTCGTCGCCTCCTCACGCAGCAGCCACACAACGGGGCAGTTCTTGTTCGTCGACGGCGGCTACACCCATCTGGACCGCCGGGCCACCCCGCCCGGACCGGCCCGCTGACGGCGTAGCTGCCGGGGGGCTGTCGGCGGAGGCCACCGCCGAGGGCCGACCAGACCGCCCGACCGGATCGCCGATCGGCCGCAAACCACTGCTTGGCCTGTTTTTACGGACAACTTAACGCCAATCGTCCGCAGCCCTCGGGAAAGTTATGCAGAGGCATGGCCACCGCGGGAACGGGCCGGTCGAATGGCGCGCCGATATCCGGCGAGGCCAGCAATGACCGAGTTCCCCGAGTTCCAGCCCGCGCGCATGAACGACGAAAGCAGCCTGAGCCGCCAGCACCGTCTGCCCGACCCGGCGCAACCTGTGCCGCTCACGGGCGGATCGGCGCCGACGCCGATGCCCATCGCCGCGGCGGCACCGCACGAACCACCGGCAGCACCGTTCTCGTACCCCGCACCGGCCACCCCCCAGGCGAGCGGCCCGAGCACCCCGACGGGCGCCGCAGCAGCGCCACAGCTGCACGTCAACCCGACGACCCCGCTGTCGCAGCTCGAACGCACGACGCTGTTCGTCAACCGCGAGCAGTCGTGGCTGGCGTTCAACCGCCGCGTGCTCGAGGAAGCCCAGGACACCACCAACCCGCTGCTCGAGCGCGTGAAGTTCCTGGCCATCGCCAGCACCAACCTCGACGAGTTCTTCGAGATCCGCGTCGCCGGCGTCATGGAACTGGTCGACGCCGGCCTGCAGGGCGAGAACCCGGACGGCATCAAGCCGGCGGAGGAGCTCGAACGCGTGCGCGCCGACGCCCGAGCCTTCACCTCGCTGATGCACCGCACGTGGCGCGAGCAGCTGGTGCCGGAGCTGGCGAAGGCCGGCGTCGAGTTCCGCGAGACGCGGCAGCTCGGGCCGGGCCACCAGCGCTGGATCGAGAGCTACTTCCAGAAGCAGATCTACCCGATCCTGACTCCGCTCGCGGTCGACCCGGCGCACCCGTTCCCGGTGCTGCTGAACAAGTCGCTGAATCTCGTCGTGCTGCTGCTCGATCCACGTCAGTCGCGCCGCACCTACCGCATGGCCGTCGTGCAGGTGCCGCGCACCCTGCCGCGCATCCTGCGGCTGCCGGAGGTCGACGGCCAGCGCGGCTACGTGTTCACCGCCGACATCGTGCTGGCCAACCTGCGCGAACTGTTTCCCGGCCTCGAGATCGTGCACGCGAGCACTTTCCGCGTCACCCGCGACAGCAACCTCGAGGTCGACGAGATCCACGGCACCGACCTGATGAGCTCGATCGAGAAGGAGCTGGTCAAGCGCCGCCGCGGCGAACCGGTCCGCCTCGAGATCGACACCGGCGCGCACCCGGACGTCGTCGACCGCTTCCTCAAGGCCTTCGGCCTCGAGATGGACGACGTGTACTTCTGCGACGGCCCGGTCAACATGGGCCGCATCCTCGAACTGCACTCGATCGTCGAGCAGCCCGAGCTGAAGGACACACCAGCGGCGCCGCGCCGGCAGTGGAGCTGGGCCACCGCCGACGACATGTTCGCCGACCTGCGCGACGGCGACATCCTGCTGCACCATCCGTACGAGTCGTTCGCGACCGTCGAGGACTTCGTGCGCTTCGCCGCTCGCGACCCGAAGGTGCAGGCGATCAAGCAGACGATCTACCGCGCCGGCAGCAAGAACCTGATGGTCGAGGCGCTGATCGAGGCCGCGCAACAGAAGAAGCAGGTCACCGCGATCATCGAACTGAAGGCGCGCTTCGACGAAGAAGCGAACATCCAGTGGGCGCGCCGCATGGAGCAGGCCGGCGTGCACGTCGTCTACGGCATCGTCGGCATGAAGACGCACGCGAAGTGCACGCTGGTCGTGCGCCGCGAGGACGACGGCAGCCTGCGCCGCTACTGCCACCTCGGCACCGGCAACTACAACCCGTCGACCGCTCGCCTCTACACCGACATCGGCCTGCTGACCGGCCGCGCCGACGTCGGCGAAGAGGTGTCGGAGACGTTCAACATGATCACCGGCTATACGCGCGTGCCGCAGATGGAGCACCTGATGGTCGCTCCGTTCACGCTGCGCGACAAACTGCTGCTGCTGATCAAGACCGAGATCGACAACAAGAAGGCCGGCAAGGCGGCGGGCATCCGCGCCAAGCTGAACAACCTCGCCGACCCGCAGATCATCGGTGCGCTGTACGAGGCTTCGCGCGCCGGTGTGCGCGTGCAGCTGTGCGTGCGCAGCGTCTGCTGCCTGCGCCCGGGCGTGCCCGGCCTGTCGGACAACATCAGCGTCGTCGCCATCGTCGACCGCTACCTCGAGCACAGCCGCGTCTACTACTTCGAGAACGGCGGCGCGCCGCTCGTCTACCTGTCGTCGGCCGACTGGATGGTGCGAAACCTCGACCGCCGCGTCGAAGTCGCGGCGCCGATCCTCGATCCGGAGCTGAAGAAGCGCGTCGTCGACGAAGTGCTCGGCATGGCGCTGGCCGACAACGTCAAGGCGCGGCGTGTGCTGCCGTCGGGCCAGAGCGAGCGCATCGTTCGCGCCGAAGGCGAACCGGCGGTGCGCAGCCAGCAAGCGCTGCTCGAGATGACGCTGAAGCAGCCCGAGTCGACGCCGGAGGGCGGCGTCTCCGACCCGCAGAAGCGCCGCAAGAAGCGCAAGCGCGCCTGAACGCCGCCCGGCGCCATCGCCTGCTGGCCGCCGGCGCGGCCGGCCTGGCACCGAACCTGCTGTCGCTGCTGCAGGCCTGAGCGAAGCCAGGGTCCACAGCCCTTGGTGGCAACCCGGGCGTCGCGTAGGTTCTCGGCCGCGGGCACACTGCCCCCTCGGAGAGAACCATGCGCATTCCCACGATCGTCAGTTCGTTCCTGCTCGCCACCGTCGTCGCCGGCTGCACCGCCAAGGTCGCCCCGACCGGCAATGCCGCCGCGCAGTCCGCGGTCGAGGCCTCGGCCAAGATGCACCCGGACGTGGTGCGCCTGACGGTGCACATGGTGCCCGCCGCCGGCGGCGCCAGCACGGCGATCGCCAGCACCGCCGCCGACAAGGTCGGCAAGCCGTCGGACGCGGAAGACCTGCAGGCCATGGCGTCCGGGCAGCCGGTCCTGAAGGACGAGAAGGACGCGCTCGACGTCACCGTTCCGGCCATGCAGAAGGACGGCAAGTGGACGGCCGCGATCGGCGTGACGCTGAAGGCCGCCGCCGGCGCCGACAAGGAGGCGCTGAAGAAGAAGGCGACCGAGATCGCCATGGCGGTCGAGAAGGCGATCGGCACGGCGAAGTGACGGGGCCGAGCGCGCGCTGCCATGAGGCGCGACGGCTCGCTCGCAGGAGCGCCCAGGAGCGAACGGCCGCCAGGAAACGACAACACCCGCTGGCGGCCTGAGCTACCAGCGGGTGTTGGATGGCGAGGACGACGGGAATCGAACCCGCAACCACCGGATCGACAGTCCGGTACTCTAACCAATTGAGCTACGTCCCCACGCCTTGGGGGCGCGACATGCTAGCGAGCCGCGAACGGTTTGCAAGCAGCTGTCCTCGACCGCCGACAGGCTCGACCGGCGGGACGGACAGGGGGCGAAAGCAGCAGAGGAGCGGGGCACCAAAAAAATCGGCCGCCGGGCTCACACCCCGGCGGCCGAAGCCACTCTTCGCTCTCTCGTGTCGATTCGGCCGCCGACCAAGCACCTTGCGGCACCGGCCAGCGACCGTCTCGCTTGCCCCGATCTGTAGGATGCTCGCCCCACGCCCCCAAGGGTTCGCGCATGTTCTTCCCGGCCCCCCCTCGCCTGCAGCTCGGATTCGCCGGTCCGAAGGGCTGCTCGACGCCGCACTTGTCGGTCGACGGCATGACGCCGGTCGGCCCGAACTTGTCGCACTGGCCGGGCAACCGCACGCCCGGCAAGTGGAAGGCGGACCTCAGCACGGGCATCGCGCTGCGCTACAGCCGCGCCAGGGCCGCCGAGCAGGACGAGTTCCTGGGTGACGCCGAGCTGGTGCTGAACGACCACTACGACACCGACGGCTTCGGCTCCCTGCTGGCGGTGCTGCGGCCGGACCTCGCCCAGGCCAGGGAAGAACTGCTGCTCGCGGCGGCGGCCACCGGTGACTACGGCACCTGGCAGACGTGGCGCGGCTTCGCCATCGACCGCATCGTCGCCCGCATCGCCGCCCCGACGTCGCCGATGCATGCGTTGTTCGCCGGCATCCCCGATCCGGACCAGCTGTCGCTGGCGCGCTACCAGTGGCTGCTCGACCACGCCGAAGCGGTGCTCGACGGCCCCGGCCAGTTCGCGGCGCTCTACGCCGACGAGATGGCGACCGTGCAGCAGCAGATCACGGACGGGCTGTGCGGCGGCGTCGAACGGCGACACCACGACGCGATCGGTCTCGCCGTCGTGCACAGCCGCAGCCCGCTGCACCGCATGGCGCTGAACACGCTCGCCGCCGCGTTCCGCGTGCTGCACGTCGAACACGGCCGCGACGGCGTCCGCTACCGCTACCACGACCGCACCGAGAGCTGGTTCGAGCTGGTGACGATCCGACCGCTGCCGCGCCGCGACCTGCGACCGTTGGCCCAGCACCTCGCCGTGCTCGAGCCGGCGCACGACGGCGCGTCATGGCAGGCGGACCCACCGAGCGACCCCATCCCCGAGCTCTACTTCGGCGTGCCGGCACCCCAGGCCTACGGGCAACTGACGCGCGACCTGCGGCCGAGTGCGCTGTCGCCGGATCGCGTCGTCGCCGAGTTCGCGCGCTTCTTCGCCGCAACGGCGCCTTGAGCTGCTGGCGGGCCGCACAGAGCTTCGCCATCATCCGCGCATGAGGGTGTGCGCCGTCTCGTCCGTCGTCCTGCTGTTCGCCGCTTGTGGCGAACATGCCTCGTACCGCAGTCCCGACGGCCGCTTCCGCGTCGTCGCCGCGGTCGAGGCGACGGGCGCCACGGCCAGCGCGAACGTCGCGCAGGTCCTCGCGGCGGCGCCGATCGACGCCACGATCGTCGTGTTCGCCCCCGCCATGCTGCCGCCCAGCGAGCAGCGCGGCACCCGCCGCACGGTGCTGGTCGGCGGCGATGGCACGCTGCCCGTCGGTGTCGATGCGGCGATCACCGGAGCGAACGGAGCCGACGCCGCCGTCGACCTGGCACTGCTGCACTGCCACGGCATCGAGATCCCGGCCCGCATCCCACTCGGCGCGCAGGTGCTGACCGCGGCCAACCAGGCCGCCGGCGGCGCGCGCCAGACCGGCCCCGGCGACGTCGTTCTGCAGTTGCTGCGCATGCAGCACGCGGCGCTGCTGTCCGGCGAGCCGACCACCGACGTCGTGTTCCGCCTCGGCTTCGTGCAGGTGCGCGACGACGCACGCCTGCACAGCACGCGCGACGCGGTCGTCGCCGCCGCGCAGCGCCACAAGCGGCTCGTGGTCTCGAGCAAGATCGCCGACGGCAGCGAAGCGAACGTCGACGCGCTCGTCGCCGCCCTCGTCGACGAAGGTTGCCGCGCGATCGTGCTCGCCAGCGACGGCCCCTTGGCGTTGCCCAACGCGACCCCCAAGGCCGTAGCACAGAAGGTCGCCCTGCTCGCGCTCGACCCGACGCTGTCGACGCCGGCGTCGTGCGTGCTCGGTTGCGAACCGGCACAACTCGGCCGCGCCACGGCCGCCGCGCTGCAGCAGCTGGCGCCCGCCGGCTGTGCGCTGGTCGAACTGCACGGCGAAGCGACGGCGCCGTCGACCACCGCGGCGCGGCACGCGTTCCACGATGCGTTGCAGCTGCAGCCGAACTGACGCCGCGCGGCTCGCTGGCTACGCGCGCAGACCAGTCCCGGCCGTCGCCACCGCAGGCGGCGTTCGTGGCAAGGGCCGGGTGCCGATCGTGATCCCGCTGAGCAGGATCGCGAGACCGTTCCAGAACTCGAGGCCGTGCGGCGGCCACACGCGACCGAACCACGCCAACGCACCCCAGACGACGAAGCCGAGCTGCGCCAGCACCAGCAACGCGCGGAACGTCGTCCACGGCCGCCGGCCGACCAACGTCAGCACGAGCGCCACGGCGAGGCCGACGAATGTCGGATTGAGCACGACGCCGCCGATCTGCACGTGCACGAAGCTCCAGCTCGCCGCGACGAACAAGGCGACGCAGCCCCAGGCTTCGCGGCCGCGTTGCGGATGCCGCGTCCACGCCACCAGCAGCGCCGCGAGCAGGAACCAACCGGCGACGAGGGCCGTGCGCCCGCGCCACAGCGTGTCCCATAGCCCGCCCGGCACCGGCGCTGCGTCGACGCGCTGCTGCAACTGCGCGGGCAGCGCGAAGCCCTTCTGCGCCGCCGCGTCGCGCAAGGTCGCGGCGAACGCCGGCACGGCGAGCACGGCATCGGCGCGAACCAACGCCTCGAGGGCCTGCGCGCGCACTTCCGGGTTCGGCGTCGCGACGGCGATGCGCAGCGGCGTCGCGTCGACGTAGCGGACGCGCGTCGGGCTGACGGTCGGTGACGGCGGCACCACCGCCCCCGCGAGCTGCATCGCCACCTGCTGCATGCCTTCGTTCTGGCTGCGGAACGTTCGTTCGGACTGCGCAGCCGCGACCGTCCGCATCGCATCGAGCGCCTCCGGCATCGGCCACCAACTCGGGGTCAGCCAATCGGCGGCCGACCACACGAAGAAACTCAGGTCCGCCTGGGTGTAGCCCTCACGAGTCGCCACGAGCTCCCGCCATCTGCGCAACACAGCATCTCGCCAGGCCCCGAGCGGCTGCTCGGCCGCCTCGTCCCCTTCCGCGAGTTGCACCAGCAGCAGGAAGGTGCTCGCGCGGCGACCGCTGTCCCAGACGAGGGTCGTGCCATCGGCTGCAGTCGCCTGCCCGCACCAGGTCCGCTGGCTTCCTTGATGCATCTCGCTCCATTCCCGCTCCGGCAACACCGGAGCCAGCCGACCACGGAGCTCGAGGCCAACCCCGAGCCCCCGCTCCCACTCGAACTCCGCATCGACGACCACCAGCAACCGCCCGAGGCTCGGCAATCCGATCGGCGGGGCACCACGCTGCACCGGGACGAGACTCGTGGCGCACCGGGACTGTTCGTCCTCCCAAAGGGGCCGCGACGAGAACCACGGCGCCTCGCCATGTTCGGCCTCGAACACCATGCGGATCGGCGAACCCAGTCGCGCCGGAACGGACCGTTGCGCCACGAGCGTCGGCTCGGCCGCACCATCGTCGAAGCGCAGCACCGCCGCGCGCACGACGAAGTGGCGCGGATCCTCGAGCCCCGCGGCTTCGAGCACCGACGTCCGCCACCGCCACCCGCTCCTGGGAGACGCGTGCAAGAAGGTCGCCCCCGCCGGCACCTGCAGCCAGGCGAGCTGCTGCCACAGCAACGACTGGTCTTGCTCGGAACGAACGTTGGAGAAACTCGTCGAGCGCGCTGCGTCGAGCGCCGCCGCCAACGACACGACCGCATCGGGCGCGATGCCCAGCGCCTGCCGCAACAGTTCGGCGAACGGCCGCTGCCGCAGGCCTTGCCACCACTGCCGCACACCGGTTCGCGGCGGGGACTGTCCCAACATCATCCGGATCCGGTCGCGCACCGCTGACGGGTCCATCGCCAACGTGCTCGGTGCATCCAAGGCGTCGACCAGCAGGTCGACCCGGGCCCGCAGCTGGTCCTCGTGCGACAGCGACTGCCACCGCCGCCACTCCGGCACCACCCACGTCGCCGATCGCGCCACGGCCTCGGGCGTCACGGCGCGCACGCCGCCCGTCACCGGAGCGATGTCGACCAGGTCGCTCACCGGCAAGCCCGCGAAGTGGCACAAGCCACGGAACGCCGCGACGCGCTCGAGCACGGACCGCCGTTCGTCGATGGCCAGCTCGGCGAGACGCGCCTCGGCCGCCGGGCTCCACCAGCCGTCGCCCTCGGCCTCGCGCCAGTTCCATGGGAACGACAGTGAGAACTGCAACCCGCCGCGCGCGTGCATCGCGGCGGCGCGAACCATCACGTCCAGCACGCGCACCCGCTCCTCGCCGTCGAGCGCCTCGATCGGCACCTGCCGTGCCGTGGCCAGCAACGCCGCGGGCAATGCCGACTCGGGGCGAGGATCGCGCAGCCCGGTGTGC
>JBILEY010000137.1:0-11740 GCA_044351865.1 Planctomycetota bacterium
CGGGGGTGCTCGAGACGATCGCGCCGATGCCGGACGGCGTGCCAAAGAACCGCCTCGGACTGGCGCGCTGGATCGCGAGCCCCGCGAATCCGCTGACCGCGCGCGTGGCCGTCAATCGTGCGTGGCAGGCGTTCTTCGGCCACGGCCTCGTGCGTTCGCTCGGCGACTTCGGCTACCAGGGCGACCCGCCGACGCATCCCGAACTGCTCGACTGGCTCGCCGTCGAGTTCCAGCGGCGCGGCTGGTCGCACAAGCAGCTGCATCGGCTGATCGCGACCAGCGCGACCTACCGCCAGAGCGGCTCCGTTCCGGCGGCGCAGCGCGCGCGCGATCCGGAGAACCGCTGGCTCGCCCGCGGCGCACGCGTGCGGCTCGAGGCGGAGATGCTGCGCGACAGCGTGCTGCACAGCAGCGGCCTGTTGTCGCTGCGCATGGGCGGTCCTGGCGTGCGCCCACCCCAGCCAGCGGGCGTCACCGAAGTCGGCTTCGGCAGCCCGCCCTGGCAGCAGAGCGACGGCGAGGATCGCTACCGCCGCAGCCTCTACACGTTCCACAAGCGCACGACCCCGTTCGCGCTGCTGCAGACGTTCGACGCGCCGAGCGGCGAAGCCTGCGTGGTGCGCCGGGAGGCGAGCACGACGCCCCTGCAGGCGCTGACGCTGCTCAACGACGTGCTGGTCGTCGAGGCTTCGCGAGCGTTGGGAACCATGCTCGCCAACGAGCGGGGCAGCGACCGGGAACGGCTGCAGAGGGCGTTCCTGCGCTGCCTGACACGGCCGGCCGCCGACGACGAGGCGGCCTCCTTGCTGGCGTTCGTCGCCAACCAACGCGCGCGCCTGGTCGCGGGCGAACTCGACGCGGCCGCGATCGCCGGGCCCGGGGACGGCGACCGCCAGGAGGTCGCCGTGTGGGCGCTGCTGGCGCGCGTGCTGTTCAATCTCGACGAGTTCCTGTTCCGCCGCTGACCATGCACCCGCTCCACCAACTCGCGATGGCCGCCACGCGGCGGCAGTTCCTGCGCGGCTGCGGGATCGGTCTCGGCCAGGTCGCCCTGCACGGACTGTGGGCCGATGGCGCGCGCAAGAGCGTCTCCCCCACCGAACGCACCCACGACCCGCTCGCCCCGCGGCCGCCGCACTTCCCGGCGCGCGCGCGTCGGGTCGTGCAGTTGTTCATGGGCGGCGCCCCGAGCCAGTTCGAACTGTTCGCCGACAAGCCGCAGCTGGCGCGCCTCGCCGGCCAACCGGTGCCACCGTCGATCCTGGGCGATCAGCGCTACGCGTTCATCCGCCCCGATGCCGCGGTGCTGGGGCCGCAGTATCGCTTCGCCCGCCATGGTCGGTCGGGCATCGCGGTGTCCGAGGTGCTGCCGTGCACGGCGGCGATCGTCGACAAGCTGTGCCTGGTGCACTCGGTGCACACCGACCAGTTCAACCACGCACCAGCGCAGCTGCTGCTGCAGACCGGCTTCGCGCAGCCCGGGCGACCAGCGCTCGGCGCCTGGGCGCTCTACGGCCTTGGCTCGGAGACGCGCGACCTGCCCGCCTTCGTCGTGATGAGCACCGGCAGCGGCCTCAGTGGCGGTGCGGCGCTGTGGTCGAACGGCTTCATGCCGGGCAGCTACGGCGGTGTCCGCTTGCGCGACCAAGGCCCACCGATCCTCGACGTCGAGAGTCCGGCCGGCATCGACGCCGTGGCGCAGCGCGACGCGCTCGCCGCCATCACCCGCCTCGATCGCCTGGCGCTCGAACGCGACGGCGAGGCCGAGATCGGCACGCACCTGGCGGCGTACGAGATGGCGTTCCGCATGCAGACGTCGGCGCCCGAGTTGACCGATCTGGCGAGCGAGTCCGCGGCGACGCTGGCCCTCTACGGTTGCGACGCGAACACGCCGTCGTTCGCGCGCGCCTGCCTGCTGGCCCGGCGCCTGCTGGAGCGCGGGGTGCGCTGCGTGACGATCTTCCACGAAGGCTGGGATGCGCACAGCGACGTCGCCGGCAACGTCGCCAAGAACGCGCTCGCGACCGATCGGGCCAGCGCCGCCCTGGTGCTGGACCTCGAACGGCGGGGCATGCTCGACGACACCCTGGTGGTGTGGGGCGGCGAGTTCGGGCGCACGCCGATGGTCGAATCCAACCCGGCACTCGGTCGCCAACTGGGTCGCGACCACCATCCGCAGGCGTTCCCCATGTGGCTCGCCGGCGGCGGGGTGCGCGCCGGCCATCAACACGGCGTCACCGACGAACTCGGCTTCCACATCGTCGACGGTGCCGTGCACGTGCACGACCTGCAGGCCACCGTGCTGCATTGCCTGGGCTTCGACCACGAGCGGCTGACGTTCCCGCACGCCGGCCGCGACTACCGGTTGACCGACGTGCACGGCCGCGTCGTGCCGCAGCTGCTGGCTTGAGCGCAGGCCAGGCCGGAGTTCCACGCCTCCGGCATTGTGCCGGCACCCCTGCCGCAACAAGCTCCCCGCATGAAGACCGCGCTCACACCGCGTCTCGCCCTTCTCGCCTGCTTGTCGCTCTTGCTCGGGGAATCGCTGGCGCAAGCGCCGTCGGCCTGGTCCGAGCTGCAGCCGCCAGGCGGCGTCGACCCAAGCAAGCTGACGTTCCTGCCGCAGACCCCCGGCGGCCAGATCGGCAAGCTCCTGCTCTATCGCGATGGCACCTACCTGCGCGTGTTCTCGACGATCACGGGCAAGTGGCACGCCCACACGCCGAGCTTCGGCACCACGCCCGTGCTGCTGGGCGACATCCTGATGGTGCCCGAGAACGATCGCTGGACGGCGCTGTCGGCGCAGCGCGGGGTGTTCGAACCGCTGATCCTCGGTTCGTTGGTGCCACTGCACCCGCTGAGCACGTCGCGCTTCGCCTTCCTGCAGGTCGGCAACACCGTGCACTACTTCGCGGCGGCGATCGGCAGCTGGCGTTCGCGCACGCTGCCGGCGAACGGCACCGTGCGTGCGTACGGAGCCGACGAACAGTTGCTCGTGTTCACCGGCCCCTATCCGTCGGATTCGTCGCCGGGGTTCTCGGGTTGCGATGTCTACGACACGTTCACCGACACGTGGTACACGCTGCCGCCGCAGCCGAACGTCACCGGCGTGCTCGCGTCGTTCTCCGCGAACGCGGGATGCCTGCTGTTGCTGAGTCCGGGCCAGGACTACGCCGCGACGTTCACCAACCGGCAGCCGGGCTGGCAGGTTCGCCCCGTGAATGCGCAGCCGCCGCTGTTCAACCAGGGCGGTGGCGGCGGTGGCGGCGGCGACCTGTTCACGCTGTGGAACGTCGCCTACTCCGGCGTGACCGATACGTTGACCGAGCTGAACCTGCCGGTGGCGCCCGCGACGACCGGTTTGATCTCCCTCGGCTACGACACGCAGGCGCAGCGCTACCACGCCCTCGGCATTCGCGGCCAGAGCTACCTCCAGCTGCCAGCCGGCGCCGCGACGATGTTCCGCGAAGAACCCTTCGGCGTGCGCATCTTCGCCCTCGGCACCCAGTCGTTCGCGTTCAACGCACTCGACGGTTCGACGGCACCGGTCGCCTGCAACCAGGGGCCGTTTCCGAGTGGTGGCTACCAAGGCATCCTGGTGGGCGGCGTCGCCGACGTGAACACCCGCGAGGTCTCCGTCTACAGCGTGGCGACCGGGCAGTGGCACCCGGTGCCTTCGTCGGTGTTGCCGGAGCTGCCGCCATCGACGGCACCGGCGGGCAGCGATGCGTCCCTGCTGCTGCGCGACAGCAACGGCGTCGTCGCCTTCTCCGGGCGCACCGGCGCGTTCGTGCCACTCGCTGGCAACGGCCTGCTCCGACGCAACGGCATCCTGGCCGTCGACCCGACCGCCGTGCACGCGTTCGACGCCCGCACCGATCGTTGGCTGACCGCGCCGATCGCAGGTGCGTTGTCGAACCTGGAGCGCAACAACGGCGGCTTCGTCACCGTCAGCGGCAATCGGGCGGTCGCGTTCAGCGTGGCGTCCGGCCACCTGGAAGCGCTCGACCTGCCGGAGCCGATCGCGAACCTCGGCTTCTACCTGCTCGACGGCGGCGCCTTCGTGCGCACCGCGAACCGCATCGTCGGCTTCCGCGGCTCGCCCACGCTGCGCACGGGAGCGATGTTCCCGGAAGGCGCCATCGGCACCTCCCCCGGCAGCACGTTTCGCTGCCAGGCGGTCGTCGGCGAAGGCGCGTTGGCGCTGCTGGCGTTGTCGGCCGAGGTGAACGTGTCGCTGCCGTTGCCGCCGTTCGGCGACCTCTGGCTCGATCCCGTCACGGCGGTGCCGTTCGAAGTGGTCGCCCCCGCTGCCGGCGAACTGCGCGCGCGCTCGGGCTTCGTGATCCCCGACGTCGCCGCACTGCGCGGCACGGAATGGGCCCTGCAGGCCTTGGTGCTGCCGCCGCAGGGGCCGGCGTACCTGTCGGACTTCACCAGCCTGCGCATCCTGTGACGCTCGGCGGGTTCGGGCTCGGGCGACGCGCGTCAGGGCATTGCGTAGCGACAGCTCACGACTCGACCTTGGTCGCACGGCCGTAGATCGCGTTCGGCCCGACCCAGCCGTTGGTGTGGCCGCGGTTGTTGCCGATCTGAACGCGCTGGCCGTCGATCGCGGTGACGAGGTGCAGGTAGTCGTTGCCGCCGACGCGCACCAGCACGATCGAACCGACCTCGAGGTCGGCGAGCGTGCACGGCACCAGCGTCACACGATCGCCGTCGTGCACCTTCGGTCGCATCGAGTGGCCACGTGGCCGCACCACCACGGTCTCGCCGCGCCGCAGCGCGTCCTTCGCTCGATCCGCCCAGCTCATCGTCGTCGCCTCGGGTTCAGTGCTGTAGCTGCAGCCGGGTGATCTCGCCGTTCCGGATGGCGAACGTCTCGCGCCGCAGTCGCTGCGCGCCGTCGCGCCAGCACAGCAGATAGTCTCCGGCGGCGAGTCGCAGTTCGCCAGGCAGCGGTGCTGGCAGGTTCACGAAGACGTCGACGTCGTCCTGCAGCCGGTAGAGCAGGAACTCGCGCTTCCCGTCCGCAGGCAACACGTCGACTGCCGCCGCGCACAGGAGCCGACCGAAAGCCGGCAGCACGGGGCCGACGTCCGTGCGCGTCGCCCCGTCGACCCAATGTCGCCCGGCGTCGACCACCAACCCACCGGCGGCGATCACCTCGACGCGATAGAAGCCGGCCGCGAGCCCCGCCACTCCATGCCGCGTCGACTCCGCGGCCGGGCGCGCATGCACGCCGATGCCGCTGTCGAGGTGCCACACGCGCACGGCCACCGGCAGATTCCCCCAGAACTCCGCCGGCGTGGTGACCCGCAAACTCCCTGTGGGACTTGCTGGATCGAAGCGGAGCACCACGTTGCGGCCATCGTCTTCCACCCGCGCCCCCACCACCGGCAGACCTGCCACCCGCGAAGACCGATCGCCGTTGAGCACCCAGAGCGAGCCTTGCCGAACTCGGAGGCCAGACACCAGGAACTCCCCGTCGTTGAGCGAAGCCACGTCGTCGCGCCACTCCCCGTCGTCACCCACCCACAGCAAACCCCTGCGCGCAAGCGGCGCACCATCCGTCGCGAGCACGCGCCCGAACACGCAACCGTCTTCGGTGAGCTTCAGCAGCACGGGCTGCATGGCGCCGCCGACATCCACCGCAGCAGACGACGCTCCGATGCGTTCGTGCCTGGCGGTGAGCCGGTGGGGTCCCGGCGGCAGACCAGGGAACACGAAGCGACCCGCGCGCGCTCGCTCGGAGAAGGTCTGGCCGGCACTCTCCAGTTCGACCAAAGCTCCATCGACGGCGCCGCCATGTTGGTCGACGACGAGAACCTCGAGTGTGTATGCCGTGCCAGGCGCCATCGAGGAGCCGGTGCTCACCGCAGTCCGGCTCCACCCATCCGGCGCATCCGCAGGCTCTGCCCCAGTGGCGAAGGCCGCGAGCGGGTCTGTGGCGCGAAACTGAGCGTGTTCCGGCAGCCAGCCTGGCGGAGGAGGAAGATCCGGCTCGTCCACGCTCGGGAGGACGAGTGGCGGGTGCCAACGTTCGCCGAGCTGGATGCGCTGGCGTGCACCGGCCGCCACCTGCACACGCCGCAGCAAGCCGCGATCGACGACCAGGGTTGCCGTCGGTCGTCTGCCGACGAATCGGAAGTGCGCTCGCCCCTCTGCGTCCGTCGACAACGACAGGCAGTTGGTGCTGGTCGTCTCCAGTCCGATCCAGACCAGGAACTCCTGCACGTTGCACACCCCGGTCGCCACTTCGATGTCGAACTCGAACGACGGGCCGCTGCGTTCCAGCAGCGGATCGTCGACGCGCTGTCGCTCGCTGCCGACCGCGTCCGACCGTTCCGTGACCTCGGGGCCAGGCATGGGTGCGGCGTTGGAGGCATGCTCACGCGGCGCTGCATCGACGACCGTGGACGGTCCAGGCGACGACCAAGCCCAAAGCACGATCCATAGCGTCAGTACGAGCGCCAACGCGATCGCGAGGGCAACCCGATGGCGCAGGCGATCGTTCATGGTCGTTGCTTCCTACGCTCCGTGGGCAGGAAAGCGCACACATGGCCGCTTCGCCCAAACGAACGCTGGGCACGGCAGCGCGAGCACCCACGGATGGC
Organism: Planctomycetota bacterium; assembly: GCA_044351865.1. Taxonomy (GTDB): domain Bacteria; phylum Planctomycetota; class UBA1135; order UBA1135; family UBA2386; genus UBA2386. The sequence continues at coordinate 6,618 of JBILEY010000137.1, forward strand.
GGTCACGCGGCGCGCTCAATCGAGCAGCGGATTGCGCACGCGCAAGCCCGAGAAGCGCGAGAAATCGCGGTCGGCAGTCCACAGTTCGCGGACGCCGTGCCGCAGGCAGAGCGTGGCAATGCGGCCGTCGTGCACCTGTGGGCCCTTGACCTTGCTGGCGAGCAGCGCCGCGCGCAGGGTCTCCCAGTGGCCTTCCCCTTCGGCCAGCCAGACGGCGCTCGGCGACTCCGCCCACGCCTCGACCTGGTCGACCGCCTGCGCGAGCGTCGACGGTGGCGCATAGATCTTCGGGTGCGTGACCACGGCGAGGAACTCGTAGACGCACGGCCAGGGCAGCGCCCAAGCCGACTTGCCTTCGCTCAGTTGCCGCATCGCCGCCGCGGCGGGCTCGTGCCACTGGGAGTCGGTGCGGTGCGCGTAGACCAGTACGTTGGTGTCGACCGCGATCACGCCCCGCGCCCCTCGTAGATGCTGTCGCGAATGCCGGCCCAGTCGCCTTCGACAACCCCTGGCTGCACGCCCCTGCCGCGCACGCTGGCATCGCGCAGCTTGAAGGCGTGTCGACGCTTGCGCTTGTCGAGAGCCCAGCGCAATCCCTCCTCGAGCAGGGCGCGCAAGGTCGTTCGCTCTTTGCCGGCCACCGACTTGGCCGCACGCAACAGGTCCTCGGCGATCTCTACGGTGGTCTTCATATGGGCACCCATATCGGCAGGAACGGGCAGCCACAAGAGGGGTGCTCGCCCCCGTGGCACGGCATGCTGCCGAGTACACGCTTCGCGGCGGGTGCGGCGAGATCACCGGAGCCGAGCGGGATGCGTCGGCGGACTACCGCACCGCGTGACTCCGCCCGAACCCCACCTCACTTGCCCGCTTCGGCCTTCGGCTGCAGCGCGCGCTCGAAGAACGCGAACACGTCCGGCAGCGCGAACTGCACCACCGCCAGGTGCTCGACGTCCTTGTACTCGTGCCAGCTGACGTCGGCGCCCGCCTTGCCGAGCGCCTTGTGCAGCGACAGCGCGCCGCCGCGGCCGAAGTCGCGTTCGCCGGCGCCGACGAAGAACGGCCGCCCGGCGAGCCCCTGGCCCTTGCCGATGCCGCCGCCGCCGCCGAGCAGCGCCACGGCGGCGAAGCGTTCGGGCGCGCGGGCCGCCGCCGCCGCCGCCTGCCCTGCTCCCATCGAGTGGCCGACCAGCAGCACGCGCGAGGTGTCGATCGGCCAGCGCGCGGCGAGCGCATCGACCAGCTGCGGCGCGTCGTAGCTGCCGAGCAGTTCGCTGCGCGGCGCTGCCAGGTACCAACCGCGCGAAGCACACTGTGCGACGATCGCACCGGCCCCGTAGCTGTCGAAGAACATGTTCTCGGAGCCACCGGCCCCGTGCATCGCCAGCACCAGCGGCCGCTTCGCTTCGGCCTTCTCGTCCTTCGGCACCAACAGCCGCACGGTCGCGGCGCCGCGGCGCAGCGGCACGCGCAGCCAGTGTTCGCCAGCGCGCGCGGGCCCGAAGAACGGCTCGCCCTTGCCGTTTCTGACCAGCATCGCCTCGGCATCGGCGAGCAGGCGCGCGCCGGGCAGCACGGTCTCTTCGGGCTTCGGCTCGGTCATCGTCGTGAGCTGCTTCTCGAGCAGCGGCGCCGTCGCGGCTTCGAGGCTGCCGTTCGCAGGCTTCTCCGCCGTCGCACTCGCCAGCGCCGCGAGGCGCGCGGCGAGGTCCTTCGCCAGCGACAAACCCTGGCGGCGCTGCAGCAGCACGCGGTCGCCGACGCGCAGCGTCCATTGCAATGTGCGATCGCCGAGCGCGGCGTCGGCGATCGGCAGCTCGCCTGCGCACGGCAGTTCGCGCACCGGCACGCTCGCGCGCGGCGCACGGTCGCCGTCGAGGGCGACGTCGAGCACGAGGCCTTCGGGGCAGGCGACGTCGCTCGGGAACGCCACCGCCAGCGTGAACACGACCGGCCCGGCCTGTGGATCGCACAAGCGCGCCGCCGTCGACAAGCGCAGGCTGCGCGCGAACGCGGTCGCCGCATCGGGCGCGGCCGCGAGCAGGCGGCGATCGGCGGCGTCGACGGCGCGCGCCACCGCCGCCAGGTCGAAGCGGAAGAACGCCTGCACGGCGCGGTCGAGTTCGCGCAGCGACGCAGCGGTGCGTTCCTGGTCGGTGCTGGCGCCGAGACGCTCTTCGTAGGCGCGCAGCCGCAGGCCGAGTTCGTAGCGATCGAGTTGCGCCGACGCAGCCGCGGTGAAGGCGAGGACAGAGAAGACGGAGGCGAGCGTGTGGCGCATGACGTGCAGGCACAGTCGACGATGGCGCGAGGGCCGTCAATCAGGGCCCATGCCCCGCGATGGGAGGCCGCTCAATCCCCAACGAACCAAAGGTAGTGGTGCACTTCCCCCTGCAGTCGCTCGACGAGCGGCTCGATGGATTGCAGGTGCGCGGCCAAAGGCCGGCCTTCGTGCTCCGACCGCACGCTGCGAAGGTCGCGCAGCAGATCCGCCGCTTGCGCCTGGTTGAACACCGCGTCCCCCCACGGCATCAGATAGCGCAGCAGCACCGTGCCCGAGAGCGCATGGCGCGTGGCGGCGCGTGCCAGCAAGCCGCCGGGATCGCCGACCTCGGCCAGGATCTGGCCGACCTCGTCGCGCAGCTGTGCGTCGATTCCCATGCAGGACTGCAGGCTAGCGACGCCCCGGATGGTGGACCATCGCGACGCCGCGCAGGGGACGCCCCTCGCCTGCCCGCGGACGATCGGCGGCATCCTGATCCCGCGCGGCAACGGACGAACACCGCCGTCGACCGCGCGGTGCGCATCTCGGAAGGCGACCAGACGTCCCCGGTGGCCAGTGAACGATCGGCGGGGCCGGCCCCATCGTTCCGACGATGCCGCGGCGGGCACGTTCGAGGGTCCGGGGCAGCGTCGGCGGCCGTAGGCGCGAGTTGCCGCGGCCGACGTGCGCAGGATTTCGCAGATTCCGCGAACAGGGACCCCGGCGCGTTGCTTTCCAGCATCACCCTAGCTGGAGCCTCCCGTGCCCTCGACCCGCATCCTGCCCGTGGCCGCCGTCCTGGTGGCCGTTCCTGCCTTCGCCGCATTGGCCGCCGCCCAGTGCACGACCCAATGGAGCGACACCGATCCGCTCGCGCGCATCCGCGGCACGGTCAACGCGACCAGCGTGTTCGACCCGGACGGTGCCGGTCCCGCTCCAGCCCAGCTGGTCGCCGGCGGCTCGTTCCAGGTCGGCCACAACGAGTTCGCCTACGTCGCAACCCACGACGGCCAGGACTGGACCGTCATCGACCCGTCGTTCGGCTTCGCCAACGCGTTCACACAGTGGAACGGGCAACTGATCGCCGCGGGCTTCACCACGCCCAATGCGGTGCGGGCGTGGAACGGCACGACGTGGACCAGCCTCGGTTTCGTCGGCGGCACCGTGCACGCCATGACCGTCTACAACGGCGAACTGATCGTCGCCGGCTCGTTGACTGCCGTGGGCGGTGTCCCGGTCAACGGCATCGCGCGCTGGAACGGCACCACGTGGTCGGCGCTCGGCAGCGGGGTGCAGGGCACGGTCACGTCGCTGGCGGCCTTCAACGGCGCGCTCTACGTCGGTGGCGCGTTGACCAGCGCGGGCGGCACGTCGGTCAGCCACCTGGCCATCTGGGGCGGCAGCAGCTGGGCGGCGGGGCCGGTGTTCGATGCGCCGATCCAGACCATGGCGGTGCGCATCGGCACGGCGGTGACCAACTCGTTCCTGTGGGTCGGCGGCTCGTTCGGCAACGTCGGTGCGGTCGTTGCGAGCCGCGTCGTGCGCTTCAGCCCGTCGAGCGGCTTGTGGACCGCGGTCCCGGGCCTGCCGGGCACGAACTGTCGTGCGCTGTTCGTGCGCGGCACCGGCCTCAACTCGTTCGAGCTGTCGGCAGCGGTCGACAACTCCGGTTCGACGCAGCGCGTCTACCGCCTGCTCACCGGTGTGTGGACGGCGCTCGGCGACGTCGTCGATGCGGCGCCGACGGCGAGCCCTCGCAGCCTCGCCTACTTCGGAGGTCGCTACGTGCTCGGTCAGGCCCAGGCCGACATCGGCGTGCAGACCTTCGACGGCACGGCGTGGGCGCCGATCCTCGGCGACGGCGTGCCGGCGCGCGTGCGCGCGGTCACGTCGCTGGCCGGCGACGTCGTCATCGGCGGCGACTTCGCCCGCATCGACGGCGTGGTGATGAACGGCCTCGCGCGCCGCGTCGGTGGCACCTGGACACCGATCGGCGGCGGGCTCGGCACCGGCGCCGCCGTGCGGACCTTGGTGCGCGAAGGTGCCGCCGGTTTGCTGGTCGGCGGGGCCTTCACGACCGCCGGCGGCACGCCGGTCGGCAACCTCGCGCGCTGGAACGGCACGGCCTGGACCAACCTCGGCAGCGGCGTCGGCGGCGGGGTCCACGCCCTGCTGGCGATGCCGAACGGCGACGTGATCGCCGGCGGCGACTTCCTGACCGCCGGTGGCGTCCCGGCCCAACGCGTCGCCCGCTGGAACGGCTCCAGCTGGTCGGCGATGGGCAGCCTGAACGGCACCGTGCGCGCGCTGGCACTGCTGCCGAACGGCGAGGTCGTCGCCGGTGGCGAGTTCACCGCCAACGGCGGCAGCACCGTGTTGCGGCTCGCGCGCTGGACCGGCACGGCGTGGGCGCAGCTGGGTGCCGGCTGCAACGACGTCGTGTTCGCGCTCGCCGTGGCCATCGACGGTTCGCTCTACGCCGGCGGTCGCTTCACGGCGGTCGGGGCGCAGTCGGCCTCGCGCATGGCGCGCTGGAACGGCACCACGCTCACCGGTCTGTTGCTGCTCGGCCTCAACCAGGACGTACTGGCACTCGCCGCGCACCCTAGCGGCACGCTGCTGATCGGCGGCGGCACGTTCTCGTTCTCGTTGGGCCCGCTCGGCGGCTGGCAGGCCAACATGCTGCGTCTGAACGGCGCCAGCGTGTCGCCGCTGAACGTCGACGGCACGACGGTCGACGGGCTGGCGATCGTCGATGGCGACGTGGTCGCGGTCGGCCTGTTCGACTCCACGAACGACCAGATCTCGGCGAACGTCGCGCGGCTGCACGCCGGCTGTCCGGCGACGGGGACCGCGGTGC
>JBILEY010000563.1:0-3303 GCA_044351865.1 Planctomycetota bacterium
GAACATCAGCGAGCAGGCGGTCCACGACGGCAGCCACAGTTCGCGCGTGCGCAGCAGCAGGAACGGCCCGAGGTGGATCGACAGGGCGCCGTAGAAGATCGCGCTCGACGCGGCCGGGCCTTCCATCGCGCGGTGCAGCCACGGCGACATCGGCAGCTGCGCCGATTTCGCCAGGCTGCCGCCGAGCAGCGCCAAGGCGACCAGCAATCCGGGGCCGGTGTCGACCGACTTCTCGAACTCGACGAATCGGTGGTCGGGGAACGAATGGTGGATCAGCACCGCGGCGAGCAGGATCAGGAAGTCGCCGAGGCGGTAGTAGACCAGCGCGCGCAGGCTGTTCTGCGCGGCACGCACCTGCGAGCGGAAGAAGCCGATCAGCATCACCGAGCTGACGCCGACCAGTTCCCAGGCGACGAACAGCGTGTCGAGGTTGCCGGCGACACAGAGCAGCCACAGCGACGCGCCGAGCAGCGTGACCAGGAACCAGTAGCGGCCCGAACCCGGTTCGCGATGGAACGACGGCAACGAGAAGCGCACGACGACCGGGTAGATCAGCGCGACGAGCACCATGTAGAGCATGGTGTGGCCGTCGACGAGGAACATCGGCACCCACTGGTAGTGGCCGAGCTGCAGCACCGGCGGCAGCTTGTCCTCGAACGCATCGGCGCCGTGGCGGGCCCAGGCGACGGCCATCAGCATCGTGGCGGCGACCACCAGCACGCTGTGCAGCACGGCGATGCGCGGTTGCCAGACGCTGGCGCGCTGGCGGCCGGCGAGCAACACGAGGCCGAGCAGGGCCGGGCCGGCGAGCACGACCGCGAGCAGCGGGAACAGCAGGCGGTCGAGGGTCATGCGATCCGTCCGAGCACGTGGTCGTTGGCGGGATCGAAGACCGCGGCGGTGGCGCCGTCGGCGAGCCGCTCGAACTCGGGCCACGCTTCGCGCCATGGGCGGAACGCGCCGTCGACGAACACCTCGAGCGCGTCGGTGTCCGGGTCGATGCGGCCGAGATGCATCCACTGGCCTTCGACCATGCGTTTCAGGCGCGGGTGGCCGAACACGAGCTTCGCGATGCGTTCGCGCGGGGCCTCCATCAGCACCAGCACGCGCATCGGCTCGTGCAGTTCGACCTGCTGGCGAGCGAGGCCGATGCGCAGGTCGCTCTTGCTGCCGGTGATGACGCCGAGCAGCGAGGCGACGTTGAGCGGCAGCTTCGAGCCGGTGCCGAAGCCGTCGTTGTCGCAGCGCGAGAAGTAGTAGTCCATCGCGATGTTGACCGCGACCGGCACCGTGCCGAGCACTGCGTCGCGCAACACGGTGCCGTCCGCATCGTCGGTCGGGTCGTAGCTCACGAGGAAACTGCGGCGGTCGAGGTGGCTGCGGATGGTGCAGCGGCGGCGGCCGACGATGCAGGCGGCGACGCGGTTGTGGCCGTACTCGGGCCGCGGCTGCGCCAGGTCGTGGCCGCGATCCTGCACGTGTTCGAACGCCTGCGCCGCGGAGACGGTGCGGCCGGGCAGCAGCCGGCGGCAGCGTTCGACCGCGCTGTTCTTGGCGCAGGCCTGCATCGTCGCCAGCAGTTCGTGGGCGGCGGCGAGCCGGTCGGGTGGCACCAGGGCTGCGTCGAGCAGTTCGACCTGGTCGGTCGTCGTGTCGTGGTGGTAGGGCACGAACAGCGTCGCGTCCGGGATGTCGATGCCGCGCTGGCGCAGGCCGGCGCGCACCGCGGCACGGTTGGCCAGCAGCGCGAACGTGCGCGAGTTCGGGTGGCCGGGGTTGCCCGAGCAGGCGCCGCAGCCGTAGGCCTGCCGCAGCGGGTTGTTCGACGTGGTCGAGCCGTGGCTGACGACGGCGACCAGCGGGGCGAAGTCGTGGGTGAGCCCGCACGGCCGCAGGATCGAAGCCACCAGGTCGACCTGCTCCTTCGGCGAGTAGCCGCCCTCGCCGTCGATGTCGATGCGCGTCTTCGGGCGCGGCAGCACCATGCGCTGCAGGCGCTGTCGCAAGCGGTGCACGCGGCTCGGCAGCAGCAGCTTGAACACCAGCGGCAGGAACGCCAGCAGGCCGGCGGCGAACGACACCAGCAGGCCGCGCAGCAGCGAGCGCGACTGGAAGTAGAGCATCATCGACAGCGACGCACTCCACTGGCCCGCCGTGCGCGAGCGCGCCCATTCGCGGCCGGCTTCGTCGACGGGCAGTTCGCGGATCGTGCGCGACGGCTCGACGACCGGCGGACACTGCCGCGTCGGGCGGCCGGCGCCGAGTGCCTGGAAGCGCATGTCGATGCCGAAGAAGCCGACGGTGCCGAACGTCTGCAGTCCGAGCTCCGGGCGCTCTAGCTGGCGGCGGAACGACTCTTCGCGGTCGTCCATGCAGACCAGCAGCTGCGCCTTCTTGCCGACCGCCGGCATCGGCTGCCGCAGGTCGCGCTCGAGCGTCGCCAGCAGGCCGCCGGCGAACGTGCGTTCGTAGGCTTGCTGCCAGCGGTGGAGGCGACCGAGGCCGTGCGTGTGGTGCGACCAGACCGGCACCTGGTGCGGCGGGTGGTCCTTCTGCAGGTGGTCGTCGAGCGCGTGGATCGACACCAGCAGGATGGCGAGCCACTCCGCCAGCCTCAGCGCCGGCGCGTCGCCCGGCGCCACCGCCGGCTCCTGCTCGATGCGGTTCACCATGCCCGACCAGCCCTTCAGCACGTAGAGCGCCTGCAGGCAGTAGTCCTGCGCGCGCTCGGGGCCGCAGTACGCAGTCGCTTCCGCGTGCACGATCGCGGCGACGTCGCTGCTCGCGTCGAGGTGCCTCTGCAGGCGCGCCTTCAGCTGCTTCGCCCACGGCATGCCCATCGCCGGCGTGTTCTGCACGGTGGCGACGAAGCAGGCCCACAGCCCTTCCTTGGCGAACGGGTTCGGCCACGGCGCCAGGCCCTGGTCGAGGTAGCTGGCGATCAGCGGCACCAGCCAGTCCTGCAGCGGGCGGTCGCGCGTCGAGTAGCGCACGAGGTGTTCGGCCGCAGGCCCGGGCACCAGTTCGACCGGCGGCACGTCGTCGCCGAGCGTGCTCTGCGTCAAGAACGCGTGCACCGCGGCTTCGGCGTTCGCCGGCCGCGGCGCGTCCTGTGGCCAGTCGCGCAGCAGCACCTCGCCGAGCGTGCGGCGGTCGATGCGCCCGCTGTCGAGCTGGCGGCGGAAGAACGCTTCGCTCTCGAACGGCCGCGCGCGGTAGAGCGCCGCCGCCTCGCGCACCGCCGCCAGGAACGGCTTCTGCTCGAGGTTCAGCAGGATGTTGTTGTGGACGAACGCCCACAGC
>JBILEY010000564.1:0-3294 GCA_044351865.1 Planctomycetota bacterium
GTTGACGAGCTGCTGCAGCAGCGGGGCGAGGCGTTCGGCGGCGTGGTCCAAGCGGTTTTCGCGCCGACCCCTGGCGACGGTCGGAGCCGGCGCAACACTACCGACCCGCTCGCCCGAGAGGTATCGCATGCAACGTCGACTTCCCCTGCTGCTGGCCACCCTGCTCCTGGTTCCCACCGCGTTCGCGCAAGAAGGCGAACGGCGCCAACGCCGCGAACGGCGCGAAGCGGCTGTGGAGCTGAAGAACTTCACCTTCCGCGAGCAGACGCTGAAGAGCGACGCGGTCGGCCGCGAGCTCAAGTACGGCATCTACCTGCCGAGCGGCTACGACGACGCCGCCAACAAGGACACGAAGTACCCGCTGGTCGTCTGGCTGCACGGCATGTGGGAGGACCACCTGCGCTTCCACGAGCGCGGCGGCGCGCCGGTGCTCGACCAGTGCGTCGGCGAGGGCAAGCTGCCGCCGTGCATCTTCGTGACGGCGAACGGCAACCGCACGTCGATGTACGTGAACCGCAAGGACGAGCGCTGGGAGGACCTGGTCACCGTCGACCTGCTGCAGCACCTCGAGAAGGAGTACCGCGTCAGCAAGGAGCGCCAGCAGCGCGCGATCACCGGCGTCAGCATGGGCGGCATGGCCGCGCTGCGCATCGCCTTCAGCAAGCCGGAGCTGTTCGGCGCGGTCGGCGCGCACAGCTCGGCCGTGTTCGAAGAGGACCCGGAGAAGCTGCCGGAGCGCATCAAGGGCATGGCGCAGCGCCTGGGTCTCGACGAGGTCTTCGGCAATCCGATCCAGAAGGAGCCGTGGCAGAAGGCCAACCCGCTGTGCCTCGCCAACTCCGTCGACACCAAGCAGCTGTCGTCGCTGCGCATCTACTTCGACGCCGGCAGCAACGACCGCTATGGCTTCGCCGGCGGCAACCAGTTGCTGCACGAAGCGCTCGACAAGCGCAAGGTCCAGCACACCTGGCGCCTGATCGACGGCGGCGGCCACTCGTGGGGCGCAGGCTTCCAGGACCAGACGCTGCCCTACTCGTTCGCAATGATCGGCGAGATGTTCGCGGCCGCGGCGAAGGGCGGCGCCAAGGGCGCTGGCACCGATGCCAAGGGCAAGCCGGCCGAGTCGAGCGGCGCTTCGACGGGCGGCGGCAAGTAGAAGGCGGTCGGGCGACCCGCCGACTTCACAGTCGGCTCGGGAACCGGTCGATGCTGGAGGACTAGGAGGGAGTGCCGGCAGGTCCTACTCCCCGGCAACACACCGACCATGTTCTCGCTCGAACACCGGATCCGTGTCTTCGTGTTCCAGGTCCTCGACCGCCGCATCGAGTACTTGCTGCTGCGCCACAAGCCGCGCGAAGAATGGCCGCTGGGGCCGGTCGTCGGCCCGGTGACGCCGGGCGAGAAGCTCGAGGACGCCATCCGCCGCGAGGTGCACGCCGAGATCGGCCTGAAGCGCCCGGTGCACCTGATGGAGCTGACGGCGCCGCACAAGGACCTGTTCGGCGACATGGGCGTCGTCGACTGGCCGTTCGCCTGGCAGGCGGGCACACCACACGATCCGGTGCTGCAACTGGCGCCGGGACCGATGATCGGCGAGCTGCAGTGGCTGCCGTTCGACGCGGCGTTCCGCGAACTCGAGCTGGCGGCGGACCGCGACGCGCTGGTGCGGCTGCAGACGAGCCTGCAATAATCCGCAGCCGAACGCCGGCGCAGCGCGTATACCGCTGCCCTCGACGAACCATGAGCGACGCAACGAACAAGTCCGAACCCCTTGCCGACGGCCGCCTGCCCAGCTCCTCGATGCGCAGCTACGCGCTGCTGACGCCCCATCTGAAGGAGCTCTACATGGGCTTCTACAAGGCGACCTACGGCAAGTCGTTGATCGACCTGAAGACGAAGGAGTTCATCGCCATCGCGGCGGCGCTGACCTCGGGCTGCAAGGGCTGCCTCGAAGGCCACCTGAAGAAGGCCAAGCGCGAGGGCGCGACCAGCGCCGAGATCGCCGAGGTCATCGCGATCACGCTCGGCGTCAACGCGGCGACGATCGTCGATCGCTCGGACATCGCCAACTTCCACCTCGGCGGCCTGTTCGAGAAGCCCGAAGGCTCGTGAGCCGAGTTCCGGATCGCCCGCATCGGGCGTGTCCACGACCGGCGCGCGGCCAGCACCGCGCGTTTTCGTCTGCGCCGCGGCAAACCGCCGACGCCCTCGCTCCGTTGCGTGTCCTGTGAAGTCGCATCCGCGCCACGTTCCGCTGTTGCCGTCGCTGCCGCCCGCAGCGCGCTTCGTCATCGCCGGTCTGGTCGTCGCCAGCCTCGCCTACCTGCTGACCAGCCTCGAGCGCACACCGGCGGCCCCGCCACCGAACGCGCTCGAGCCGGTCGTCGCGGTGCCGGAGCTCGACCACAAGGTGCTGGCGACGGCACGCGACGACACGCGCGAACACCGCCTGCTGGTCGAACCCGAGCCGCTGCGCCACCTGCTGGCGACGGCGATCGACGTCGGCCCGACGGTCGCGAACGCGCTCGGCATGCCGGCGGAACCGGTGCCGCTCGACGAACTGCGCAAGGCGCCCGCGAACTGGCGCGGCCGCTGGCTGTTCTACGAAGGCACGATCGAACACCTGGCCGGCCCGCGCGACGGCCACCCGATCGCCGGCCGCAGCATCTACGAAGCGACGCTGCGACTGCGCAGCGGCGACGCCGTGATGGTGGCGTTCTCGCTGCCGCCGCAAGAACCGCTCGCAGTCGGCTCGTGGGCCCGTGCCGAGGGTTTCCTGCTGAAGCTGCGCGACGCCACGTATCCGACGAAGATCGACCTCGCGCCGATGCTGGTCGGCCGCGAACTGCTGCGCGAATACGAGCGCTGGCCGGCGGTGACGTCGCTGGACACGAACCTGCTGGCGTCCGTCAACGACGCGTCGTTCGCCGAAGGCGCGCCGGTGTGGCGGACGATCGACCAGGACCAGGCCGAACCGCTGTGGCACCTCGGCGCGTTCGTGCGCGACACCGCGGCGCAGCGCGGGCTCGCCGACTGGCGCAAGATCGGCACGCTGAACAACGACCTGCACAAACCGCTGCGCGAGGGCAAGCTCGCACGCGGCACGCCCATGCGCGTGTTCGGCTCGCTGATCCTGCGGCGCACGATCGTCGCCTCGCCGAATCCCGCCGGCATCCAGCACTGGACCGCGGCCTGGCTGCAGGTGCGCGAGTACAGCGGCGGCTCGCTGGTGCCGGTCTGGGTGCCAAAGCGCGTCGCCGAGCTGCCCGAACGCGTGCAGCTCGAAGTGCGTGG
>JBILEY010000565.1:0-3293 GCA_044351865.1 Planctomycetota bacterium
TGGCCAGCAGTGCCGCGAAGAGAGGAAGACGCATGGAGTGGCTCACGGGACGTAGGTGAGTTCGCGCGTGGCGATGTCGAACAGGAACGACCCGGTGACGCCGGTCACGGTGATCGTGGCGACCGAGCTGCGGTTGAAGGTCACACTGGCGGAGACGGTCGCTTCCGGACCGAGGAGCGTGAAGTCGATCGTCCCGTTCGGGTAGGTCTGCAGCGCCGCGTCGTCGATCGTGAGGCCGTCGGTCGAGAACGTGATCGCGCACAGCGGCGGACCGTTGTCGGTGATGGTGCTGGTCGCCGCCGGCGGCGGACCGCCCGCAGGCGTGTCGGTGGTCGTGCGGACCTCGAGCAGGCGATCCTGCGACCCGTCGCGACCGAGAATGCCGGTCACCGCCCCGCTTCCGGCGATACCGCCACCGCTCAGCGTCCAATCGCCGACCAGGAAGCTGTCGCCGCTCGGGAAGTTGGTGCGCAGCTCGTCGGCCGCGATGTCGACCAGGTCGTTCAGGTCGCCGCCGCTCGAGAAGCCCACCAGGTTCAGGTTCTGGGCGGCGCCGGTCGGGCTGTAGAAGCGGATCGTCATCGCCAGCGTGGTGCTGCCGAGCGCGTAGCTCAACGTCACCGAGCCGTCGCCTTGTTCGGTCACCGAGCCGAGGCCGGTGGGGTTCGGGATCGACGAGCCGCTGGCGAGGCGCCAGGCGTCGACGACGTCGAGCAGCTGCTCCACCTTGTCGTAGAGGTTCGGGAAGCAGTCGCTCAGTGTCTCGAAGCGCGCTTGCTGCTCGGGATCGGTGGTCGACGTGACCTTGCTGTCGCAGCCTGTCAGCAGCGTGGCGGCCAACAGGCCGGCGAAGAGGGCTTTCTGCATGGGCGTTCCTGGAGGGGAAGGGGGAGCGGGAGCTCCGCCGAGTATCGGCAGGAAGCGGAATCCGCCTCAACCACCGAACAGCCTTTTCTCCCGATGCCATGGCCGATTGCGCGCCGCAGCCACGGAATCCGGCGAGGCGCGGCACGCTCGCCGCGCGCGGGATCAGCCGCCGGCCGGAGCGAGCTTCAGCGGCTTCGCCGCCTGCTTCGGCTCCTTGCGCTCGCGGTCCATCTCGTCGCGCTTCTGCTGGTCCGCCGCCGCCTTCTGCAGCGTCGCTTCGTCGATCGGCACACCGGCCTTGTGCAGCGCCCCTTCGAGCAGCACTTCGCCCTTCATGTAGCCGATCACCTGCGCCGCGATCTTGCCGTCCTTGCCGACCACGAACTGGTGCGGGATGCCGCCGACGCCGTAGAGCGAACGCGAAGCGCGGTCCTCGCCGCGCGCCTTGGCGTCGTGCGCGAAGATCACGTCCGGGTACTTCGCGGCGTTCTCGGCGACGAACTCCTCGAACTCCTCGCGGCCGTCGTTGGTGCACGAGGCGATGACGACGACGCCCTTGTCCTTCCACTGCTTCGCCACTTCCTGCAGGTGCGGCAGCGCCGCCTTGCACGGACCGCACCACGTCGCCCAGAAGTCGAGCACGACGACCTTGCCGGCGTGGTCGGCGAGCTTCACTTCCTTGCCGGCCGCGTCCTTCATGACGAAATCGGGGGCTGTGGCACCGTCGGCGATCGCCGTCACCGGCTTCTCGACCGGGCGCGGGGCCTTCTTCGCCCAGAACTCGGCCGGCGGCACCTGCGGCGGCATGTGCGCGGCCTCGAGCTTGACGCCACCCTTCAGCAGCAGGTTGGCGAGGCCGTCGAAGCGGCGGTCGCCGTCGCCGACGAGGCGGAAGCTGCCGACCACGCGCTGCTCGCCATCGACGACGAACAGGGACGGCAGCGGCGGCGTCATGCCACCGCCGAACATCGACCCGAGCAGCGTCGTCTTGTGGTGCGCCATGCGCGCATCCTGGTCGGTCGCTTCCCCGGCGAACGGCGCCACCGGGTCGCAGACGACGGTCACCGGCGCCTTCGCGGCACCTTCCTTCGCCCACGCCGCCCACTCGTCGGGCTTCGCCCAGTTGACGACGGCGACGGTGTCGACGCCGTAGCCGTGGAAGCGCGTGTGCACCTCGCCGAGTTCGGCGAGCAGGGCCGGCGCGTTCGTGCGGTCGAGCGGCACCATGGCGACGACGAGCGTCTTGCCCTTGTGCTGCGACAAGAGCCACGGCGTGCCGTCGGCGCGCACGGCCTTCACCTCGGGCAGCGCGTCGCCGCAGTGGTAGCGCAACAACGCCGGCCAGAAGCTCGGCGGCTGCTTCGCCGGCTTCGGCGCAGCGGCGGGTTCTTGGGCCAGGGCCAGCGGGGCGCAGAGCACCGCCGCAGAGAGGAGACGCAGGGTCTTGGCGATCATTCGGGAAGGAAGCGGAGCGACGGCGACGGGTTCGAACGGCCGGGGATCAGAACAGCGTGATGCGCAGGCCGTTCGAGAGGACGAACGGCAACGGGTCGACGCTCCCGACATCGAGCGCGGCGAACTGGGCTCCGACGACGACACCGATCAGCGACGGACCACCCGGCAGCGGCAGGGCCACCCACGCGTGGCCGCTGGCGCCGTTCGCGTGCGACACCTGCTGGTTGCCCGAGCCGATCGCGACGCCGACCAGCACCAGCGGATCGACGTTCAACTGGCAACCGCTCGGCGCGCCGGGCAGCGGGATGCTGACCCACGAGGGATCGACGCCGAACGCAGCGAGACCGAGGCCGCCCGGGGGCAGGCCCGTCGCCTCGAACCGGAAGTTGGCATTGCCGATCGTCGGCGCGTGGTTGGTGAACACCGCCGGGAAGCTCGGCGTCGTGCTCGCGCAACCGAAGCCGATCGTGGTCACGCCCGGGCCATCGAGCTGCGAGCAGTAGCCGCGCCACTTCAGCGGCTGCTGCGCGGCCTGCAGCACCCAGTTGCCGCCAAGGAGCCGCGCGAACGGCACCGTCGTGCCGCCGGCCTCGTACGGCAGCCGGTTCGAGCCGCCTTCGCGCCACACCAGCCAGTAGTTGGTCGCGCCCTGCAGCTGCACGAGCTGGTCGAAGTTGGCGCCGTGCCAGCCGAGCGGCAGCGTCGCCTGCGACTGCCACGTGCCGCCACCGAGGCGCGCGTTCGGCAGGCCGTTCGCGCCTTCGTCCCAGATCTCGAGCGTCTGGTAGCCACCCGACGTCGCCAACGCATTCGACGTGAAGATCTCGGCCGCCATCAGCAGCTGCGACGACGCCGGCGTGAAGCGGTAGGCGAAGGTGCTCGGACCGGCGAAGCTGGTCGCCGTGATCGCGGTGCCGACGATGGCGGTCGCGTCGTTGAGGGAGATGCAGGGAGTCTGCGCCGCGACGAAC
>JBILEY010000566.1:0-3292 GCA_044351865.1 Planctomycetota bacterium
CGAACGGCACCGCCAGCGTGCGCAACGACCTCGCGGTGGCGTGGTCGCCGGTGGTGCAGTGCGACAGCGACCCACAGACGCCGTTCGCCGTGTGCGAAGGTGGGCTGTGGTCGTGGCGCGGCAGCCAGGCAGCGCCGGACGGCGCGCGCTGGCTGCGCCTCGTGCTCGAGCCCGGCGCGACCGCGCAGATCGTCGCCGGACCGAGCCTGCTGGCGCGCACGCGGCCGGGTGTCGGGTCGCACGGCCTGCTGCAGCTGGAAGCGCCGGAGCCACTGGCCGCGACCGTGCATGTGCGCCAGCCGAGCCGGCTCGGGCCGCCGTCGGTGGTGTTCGCGCAGCGCTTCGACGAAGTGACGCTCGACGGCGAGCCGTGGGCCTTCTTCGACGGTACGACGGTGTACCTGCCACAGGGTGTCGGCACGCACCGTCTTGCGGCGCGCGACCTCGGCGGGGTTCCGGTGCCGCACGTGCGCAGCACGCGCGCGCCGCTGTCGACCTGCCGCTACGTGCCCGAACGGCGCGAGCTGCTGCTGGTCACCGCCGGCGACGACGCGCGGCCGGCGGACCTGCCGTTCACGGCGGTGCTCGCCGGGCCGGTGCCCAAGCGCGTCGACAACGGCGAGATCGTCGCCGATCCGTCGCTGCGCCACGCCGAGCCCGAGCATCTGGCGCAGGCGCGCGCCGGCGGCGTGCTGATCCGCTTCCGCTCCGGCATCACCCGGGTGATCTATGGCAATTGAACGTGGCTGGACGACGACCGTCTGCGCGAGCCTCGGGCTCGCGGCGTTGGTGTTCGCGTGGTTGCCGGGAGCGTGGCCCAACCCGCTGCCGGAGGGGCGCATCGCCGATCCCGGGGCCGTCGTCGCCTTGCGCCGCGCGGCGGCGGCCGTCGACGCCGCGTGCCAACGCGGCGACGTGCAGGCGTTCGCCGCCGCGACCACCGAGGCGCACCGGTTGGACTTCGCGCAGACGCTGCAGACGCTCGATCGCAGCATCGAGCCGCGCACGTTGCGCGAGATCGGCGCCCGCAGCTCGCAGGCGCGCTGGCTCGACGCACAAGCGCTGGCCGCGCGCGTGCGCGGTCCGCGCGTCGCGGTCGCCGTGCGGCGGCCGGACGGGGCAGGGGCGCAGGTACTGTCGTTCGCATGGGACGGCAGGCAGTTCCGCTTCGACGGTTCCGTGCAGGCGCGCGAGGCGGTCGATGCGGTGCGCGCCAGTGCGGCCGTCGACGCCGCGGTGTCGCCGCGCTGAGTCGCGCCGCGTGGGGAGGCGCTGCGCGCATGGCCGCCGGTGCCGAAGCGGGCTAGTCTCTCGGCCCCATGTCCGCCGAGGTTTCGCTGGCCGTCGCCGCATCCGCCGCCGCACCGGCGCTCCGCTTCGTGACGCCGTCGGCGTGGGCCGCAGCCCAGCGCCCGCATCTGGCGACGCTGCTGGTGGAGCAGGCGCAGCTCGAGAAGAAGGCCGCGGCGTGTGCCGTGCAGTTCCTGTTCCGCGTGCCGGCGGCGGCGAACGGGCACAAGGCGTTGTCGGCGTTGGCGCGCGAAGAGCTCGTGCACTTCGAACGCACGCTGCGGTTGCTGCAGCAGCGCCGCATCGCCTTCGCCACGCTGCCGCCGTGCGACTACGCCGGCAAGTTGAAGGCGGGTTGCAGCAGCAAGATGCCGGAGCGCCTCGTCGACGAACTGCTGGTCGCCGGCATCATCGAGGCGCGTTCGCACGAACGGCTGCAGCTGCTGGCGGCGGCGCTGCCGGGTCACGACGACGAGCTGGCCGAGTTCTACGCCGACCTCGGCGCCGCCGAGGAACGGCACGAGGGCATCTACGTCGAGCTCGCCGGCGAGGTGCTGTCGCCAGCCGTCGTCGCCGGGCGCCATCGCGATCTGCTGGCGCACGAAGCGGCGGTGCTGGCGCAGTTGCCGTTCGGCCCGCGCCTGCACAGCGGCCTCGTCGGCCTCGAGGGAGCGGCGGCCACCGCGGCGCATGGCCGCTGAACGACGCCGGCGTCGTTGGCGTGGAGTGCTGGCCGCGACGTCGGCGCTGCTGCTCGGCGCCGGCATCGCCGTTCTCGCCGGTTGGCCGGTGGCGTGGCCGTTCGACGTGGTGCTCAATCTCGGTGCGGCGCCGCTGCGCCCGGAGCTGGGGGCGCCGGCCGACGGCAAGGTGCGCGTCGTCGTGCTGCAGCACGGCTTGTTCCGCACGCCGGCGTCGCTCGGTCGGCTCGAGCGCACGCTGATGGCGCACGGCTACGAGGTTCTGAACCCTGGCTATGCGTCGACCAACGACACCATCGAAGCGCACGCCGAACGACTCGCCGCCGCCATCGAAGCGCGGCAGACCGCGGGTCCCGTCGACGCGTTCGCCTTCGTCGGGCACTCGATGGGCGGGCTGGTGATCCAGCAGTACCTGCGGCAGCCGGGGGCGGTGGCGCCGTGGGCCTGCGTCTACCTCGGCACCCCGCACCGCGGCGCCGTGTTGTGCGACCTGCGCAAACACTGGTTCCTGTTCCGGCTGGCGATGGGCACGAGCGGCGCCCTGCAGCTGTCGCCCGGCGACCCGCTGCATCGCTTGCCGATCCCGTGGGCGGAGCGCAGCGGCGCCGTCGTCGGCGACCTCGGCGCCGGCAATGCATCGATCCCGGGCGACGACGATGGCACCGTCGCGGTCGGCGAGGCGACGTTCGAGGGCGCCAGTGCCGCGCTGCGGCTGCCGCTCGGGCACACTCGCTTGTCGTTCGACGAACAGGCGATCGACGCCGTGCTGCACTTCCTCCGCCGGGGCACCTTCCCGCCGCCGCCGCCGGCGCGGTAGAGTGCGGCGCCCTCGAGTCCTGACCTGCTGGTCTCCGCGATGCGATCTTCCCTGCTGCAACCCTTCCTGATCGGCGCCGGCTTCGGCGCCATGTTCCTGCTCGGGCAGCTGCTGCCGATCGGGGCGGCGCCGACGGCGCTGCAGGCCCAGGGCCGCGGCCCTGTGAACGCGCCGCCCGACCCGAACCCGCCGCCGGATGCCGGTGCCGACGCGAACCAACCGGTGGTCGTGACGGAAGAAGGCGGTGGTGGGGCGGCCAGCAACAACGGCTTCGTCGCGGTGACCGGCAGCTACGGCGTCGGCACCTCGGTGCTCTACCTGGTCGACACCGTCAACCGTCAGATCGCCGTCTACGAAGCGCGCGGCGGCTCGGCCGAACAGCGGCGGCTGGTGCTGGTCGGGGCGCGCCGGATCGACCTCGACCTGCAGCTGCGCGGCTACAACGACCGCAGCGAGTACGACTATCGCGCCCTCGAGGAACTGT
>JBILEY010000567.1:0-3291 GCA_044351865.1 Planctomycetota bacterium
GCGGCGACGATGCGCACGTCGACGCGCACCTGGCGGCGACTGCCGATCGGCACGACGACGCGGTCCTGCAGCACGCGCAGGATCTTCGCCTGCAGGTCGAGCGCCATGTCGCCGATCTCGTCGAGGAAGATCGTGCCGCCGTGCGCCTCTTCGAAGTGGCCGCGCCGCGGCTGCAAGGCGCCGGTGAAGGCACCCTTCTCGTGGCCGAACAGCACGCTCTCCATCAGCTGCTCCGGGATCGCCGCGCAGTTGACCGGCACGAACGGCCCCTTGCTGCGCCGCGACAACTCGTGCAGCGTGCGCGCGATCACTTCCTTGCCGGTGCCGGTCTCGCCGCGCAGCAGCACCGTGTAGTCGGCGGGCGCGTAGAGCTTCACGCGCTCGACCACTTCGGCGAACGCCGGGCTGCGCGTCGCCAGCGCCCAGTGCGCCGCCGCCGCCGCCGGCCGGTCGAGCAGGCTGCGCACCAGCACGCGGTTGCCGAGCGCCGTCGCCAGGATGCGCGCGCAGAACGCCACGCGCTGCAGGTCCTCGGCCGACAGCACCGCACCGTCGCGCGTGCAGTCGGCGTAGATGACGCCGAGGTTCTTGCCGAGCGCTTGCACCGGCAGCGCCACCGCCGCCGAGATGCCCTCGCTGCGCACACTGTGGAACGTGCGCGCCACCGGGTCGCTGGCGGCGACCGGCACGTGCACGACGCGGTTGCTGGCGCGCACCTGGTCGAGCAGCGTGCGGCTCGGCCGGAACGGCCGGCGGTCGTCGGGCCGGCTCAGGAAGAAGGCCTGCGCGCTGTCGTCGTCGAGTTCGACGTGCACGCGATCGGCGCCGGTCGCACGCAGGATCGCCGCCATCGCCGCCGGCACCATCTGCTCCGGACTCTTCAGGCCTTCCAGGTGGTCGGCCATGTCCATGAACGTGCGGTACCACGACCCGACCGGCGAGCCCGGCGCTTGCGCCAGCGCCGCCGGATCGAGCGCTTCGACGCTGCCCGACGCCGGCTCGGCGCGGTAGCGCACCTTGACCAGCGCCGGCCCGACGTTCAGCACGTCGCCGTCGAGGAACGACTCGAAGCGGGCACCGACGCTGCCGGTCGCGCAGCGGATCGGGAACGGCAGGCCCGCTTCAGCGCGCACTCGCAACCGGCCGCGGTCGTCGCGCGCGACCTCGAGCACGCGGCCGAACACGCCGGGCAGGTCGACCTCCACTTCGCAGCCGGAGCGCGGACCACCGAGCCAGAACGACTCGGCCTCGACTTCGAGGTCGCGCGAACCGGCGCGGTCGGTGATATCGAGGCAGAAGGGCATCGTCGGAAGTCCGTCGGCGAGGGCGGGAGCGCGGCGCCGCCTCGTCGGGATCCCGGCGGCGAACGCGTGGGCGAGTTTCTGGTACCATGCCGCGCCGGTCCAGGCCACCACCACGCCGGCCCACGTCGGGTCGGCGGCGTTCGAGGACCACCGCGCTGCACGCGGCCGCAGTCAATTCCCATGCCAGCCTCCACCGTGCCGTCGCCAGGCGAACGCCTGCTGCACGCCAGCGCCGATCGCACGGTGCTGGTGCGCGGCGACGGTCAGGGTCCGGCGGGTGGTGAGGCCGGGGCCTCGACCGGCGCCGTGGTCGTCAAGGTCTACGTCACCGGCGCCCTGGTCGACGCCGAGCGCGAGTTCGCGATGGCGACGCTCGCCGCGGGGCCCGGCGTCGTCGGCTGCCGGTCGGTCGGCGTCGATCCGGCGACGAACCGTCCAGCGATCACCATGGAACGCCTCGCCGGCGACGACCTCCGGCACCTGGTCGCGCGCCGCGGTGCGCTGCCTGCCGCCGAAGCGTGTGCTCTGCTGGCAACGGTCGCGTCGACGCTGGCGCGCCTGCATGCGCTGCGCACCGCGGGGGCCAGCCAGGGCCTTTGCCACGGCGACGTCAAGCCGGCGAACCTGGTGGCGACACCCGCGGGCGTCGTGCTGCTCGACTTCGAACACGCGCGGCCTATCGGGACCGCGGTCCGCGGCGGCGGCACGCCGGGCTTCGCCGCCCCCGAGCTCGCCGCCGGCCACGCGACATCGGCGAGTGCTGCGCACGACGTGTTCGCGCTGGCGGCGACGCTGCGCTGGCTGGTCGACGGCGGCGGCGCGCGACAGCCGATTCCCGCGGCGTTGGCGCAGCTGCTGGATGCGTGCCACGCGGCGCCGCCCGAGCGGCGCCCCAGCGCCTTGCTCGTGGCGCAGCAACTGCGCGAGCTCGCCACGGCACTCGCGGACGACGTGGACGAACGACGCCGCGACGACTGGATGACGGCGACGTTCGCGTTCGCCGACGGTGCGCACGATCCACTCTGGGGTCGCCGTCGCCGCGTCGCCACCGGGCTGCCGCACTGGCTCGCGCCGACCCCTCTGCCGAGCGAGCCGTCGACGAGGAACAAAGAACTGCAGCGCTGCGAACGGCTGCTCGCGCGCTTCCCACGGCACCAGCCGACGCTGCAGCGGCGGGCGCGACTGCGCACCGCCGTCGGCGACGCGCTGGCCACCGCCGCCGCCGAAGTGCAAGCGCGACTGCGCCGCGACGACGCGACCTCCGCGGGCACGTTCCTCGCCGGCCTGCAAGCATGTGTCGCCGCCGGGCGCCGCCTGCCGGACGGCCTGCCGCCGACCACCGACGATCCGACGTCCGTGGGCCTGCTGCAGCGCGACCCGGCGGCGTTCCTGCAGCGCCTGCAGGTGCAGCTCGACGACGACCTCGCCGAACTGCGCGACCAGGAAGCGGCGATCGCCACCGCGACGCAGCGCCTCGACCTCGCCGCCGCCGACACCGCGATCGACCTGCTGGCCGCGCGCCATGGCGGCACGGCCCCGGTCGTCGCGCGCCTGCGCGATCGGCTGCACCGGCTCGGCTTCCACCTCGACCGCATCGCCCGCGGCGCCGACGCGATCGCGCGGCTGCAGCCGCTGTGGCCGAACGCCGAACTGGCGGCGCTGCAGGAGTTCGTCGCGCTGGTCGTGCGCACCGCACCGACCGCGCACGCGCCGAACCGCGCCGGCGACGTCGGGCTGCGCAGCCTGCAACGCACGCTGGCGAGCCTCTGCGCCGACTTCCCCGAACTGTCGGCCGCGGCCCCGGCGCAAGCGGCGCTGACGCAGGCGCTGCACGACCTGTCCGACCAGGCGGCGGCGCTGCTGCGGGAAGCCCAGCAGCGCCTCGCCGCGGTCCCGGTGCCGGTGCGGCCACTGCAGCTGACGCTCGGCCGGCTCGACACGCTGCGCCTGCTGGAAGCGCTGGTCGATCGTCCGCAGCACAGCCGCA
>JBILEY010000568.1:0-3285 GCA_044351865.1 Planctomycetota bacterium
TGCTCGCGCAAGTCCTGAACGACCTCGAGGACCAGCCCGAGCTGCCGGAATGGCGCGAGCACCTGGTGACGACCCTGCGCGAGATCGTCACGAACCGCGGCGACGTCGCAGCGGCGAAGCAGCGCGCCCCGCAGGGCACGGGCTTCTCGGTCTGGAAATCGCGGCTGCGCGATTTCGACCTGCGGCTGTTCCTCGCCGACAGCCTCGGCGCGCAACGCCAGTTCGCCGAGCAGCAGCGCTGGCTCGACGAAGCCCACGAACTGGCGGTGACGCTGCCGGACCTGTCGGCCGATCGCTGGCGCAACCTCACCTCGCAGCAGGCCGAGTGCCTGCTCGCCCAGGAACAGCCGGACGCCGCCGTGGCCGTCGTCGAAGCGTTCCTCGCCCGCATCGGAGACACCGGCGGCGGCAACTACCTCGCCGCCTGCCTGCTGCAGCAAGCGCGCGAGCAGCTGGAGGATCCCGACGAGCGCGACCGGCTGGCAGCGATCGTCGTGCGCCGGATCGCGTTGGCGCTCGACCAACAGGAGGTGCGCAAGGATGCGGCCCAGCACCCGCGCTTCGACGATCTGGCGGGGCGGCCGGGGTTCGACGAGCTGCGGCGGCGGTGAGCTGGCGCGCGCCGCACGCGGCTCACTGGAACTGGAAGCGCATCACCTGGGCCAGGTGCACACTCAGCTCGCCGGTCGGCGATTGCGGGTGGCCTTCGAGCAGCGCCATGTCGAGCGTCGCCGGCGCCGTCGCCACGCTCCACTCGATCGCGTTGCTGGTGGCGAACTGCGACCACTCGAGCCACTGCGTCGTCATGCCGAGGCCGAGCACCTGCGGCAGGTTCGGCAGCTTGAAGCGCACCTCGGCGACACCGCCGCGCGACAGCAGGCCGGGCTCGTTCTCCGGCTCGAAGATCGCCGGCGCGATCAGGTCGACGGTCAGCAGGTGCAGCTGGCAGTCCACCGGCGACGGCAGGCCGAGCATCCACATCGGCACCGGCGTCGGATTGCGCTGGCCGAACACGATCAGGCCGAGCCCATTGGGCGGGCCGAACGCGAAGAAGCGCGCATAGCCGCCGGGCACCAGCGAGCGACTGGCGACACCGGCCCATTCGTGCTGCGGGCCGCCGTAGCTGCCACAGCCGCCGCCGAGGTTGGTCGTCGTCCCGGGCACGTCGTCGAACACGGCGTCCGTCATCCACCAGTTCGCGTTCTGGCCGGGGATCGGCTGGCCGACGACGTCGACGCACAGCGTGCCGCCGAGGTAGGTGTACGGGCTGTCGAGCTCGATGCGGATCACGTTGTCGGTGGTCCAGTCGGCCGTGGTGCTCGTCGGCGGCGGTGACAGCGGCAGGGTCACGTCGCCGTCGAAGACCTGCGCAGCGGCGGTGCCGATGTTCGCGGCGAACGCGTTCGAGCCCTCGATCGGCGCGTGCGGGGCGATCGACAGGGTCACGGTCAGGTGTGCGGTGCCGCCGGCGTACGTTTCGTTCGCGGCGTTCCGGCGCAGCTCGATGGAGGTGATCGTCTGGCCCACCATGGCCGCGAGGTGGCTGGCGCCGATCAGGGTTTGCTGGCGGAGGGGGCGGCTCGCGCCGGCGAACCACTCGTAGGCGATGGCGTCGGTGGAGGTGTGTGCGGCGGGGGCGACGAGGGTCTGCTGGGCTTGCAGGGCGCCAACCAAGATCGGGAGGAAAATATGCGGGTGGAACTTCATCTGTATGGTCCCCGTCACGGAGCCAACGCAACGACTTCGACAAGTAGAACTCGCGCCCTCAACCCTCTGCCCACCGTGATGAACAGCACAGTGCCCGGAGGCACGGCAGGAACCTGGATGCTGGCGTCCTTGTTCGGCGGAACGTTCACGACTTCAGTCTTGTCCGTTCCAGCGATGTTGATTTCGACGGTGGAGTCATTCGGGCCAACGTTCACCGTGATTGTGGCCCCTGAGGTCACAACCATAGGAACCCGGATGCCTTCACCGTTCTGCATCATCGAGCAGTCCTCAACTTCTCGACGTAGCCAAGAAGTGGTTCGGCAGTCTCAGGAGCAGCGAAGTTGATGGCTTGGACCAACACTGCTGCAACTGTTCGCCGATTGGGATACTCGCGCGTCTCTAGCAGGTAGTCGGCAAGTCGCTTCATCCCCCGCCAGAGCACCTTGTCGTTCTTGTAGACGACTGTCGTCGACCTGATGAACAGCAGATCGTGCTTCACCAGCTCCTCGATCGGAGCCTTCACCGCCAACCGCCGCAGCTCGTCGAGATCCGCATCCCCGGAGGACGCCTGCTCCTCCTCCTTGCCCGGCTCCTCGATACGCCGCGAACCGATCGCATAGCCGCACGCGCCTCCCAAGGAGAGGCCGGCGGCGAACATGGCGCCGCCCAGTACGAACGCACGCCGCGTCGGCATGAGGGCCGGCGGTGCATTCGGGGCAGCGAGGAGCACTGGATCCAGACGCATGGCAGTTCCCGGATGTGTGGCCACCGCGCATGGGAGATGCGGCGGCCGGACGAGTGCGGGAAGGGTCGCTCGCGCCCACCCGGACTGTCAAGCGCCGCCCTGCACCGCCCCTGCATCGGCACTTCCCGCCTGCGCACGCCAGCTGCACCCGCCGCCGCCCTGCGGCCCCTTGGTGCCCCACGGCGAAAGGGGCTAACCTCCCCGCCCTTCCATCTAGCCCAGAGCGAACCCAACCGATGCGCGCCTTCCGACTCCTCCCCGTCCTGACCTTCGCCGCCGCCATCGCGGCGCAGACCCCGACCCCGGCCGCCCCCGCGGCGCCGGCCACGCCCGCGGCACCCGCCGCCGCCGCCCAGGAGAAGGCCCCAGCCAAGCTCGACGAGAAGACCTACGACCACTTCGGCACCGGCATCACCGTCGGCGCGAAGCCGGCGGCCCTGGCGGACGTGCTGAAGAGCCCGGAGCAGTTCGTCGGCAAGCCGGTCCGCATCGAGGGCAACATCACCGCCATCTGCCAGACCAAGGGCTGCTGGATGCACCTCGGCAGCCAGGAGCCGCCGGTCATGGTCAAGTTCAAGGACTACGGCTTCTTCATGCCAAAGGACGCCAGCGGCCGCACCGCCATCGTCGAGGGCACCATGGCGATGAAGCAGGAGACCGTCGAGCAGACCCGGCACTACCTCGAGGACGCCGGCAAGACCGAAGAGGCCAAGAAGGTCACCGAGGGCCGCAAGCTGTTCCACTTCATGGCCAGCGGCGTTGCCATCCAGAAGCGCAAGCTCGACGAGAAGGCCTGGGACCACTTCGGCACCGGCATCGTCGAAGGCGACAAG
>JBILEY010000004.1:0-32867 GCA_044351865.1 Planctomycetota bacterium
GCAGCGCGGCCAGCACTTCGCCTCGCGCCTCGTCGCCAGCTGCCTCGCCGAAGCGAGCGCCCCGATGTGCCTGCACGTCGGCCAGCACAACCGACCGGCGCGCGCCGCCTACGAACGCGCCGGCATGCACGAAGCCGGTCGCTGCCGCCTGCTGTTGCTCGGCTGATCGCCGTTCGCGCCCGTTTGTCCGGTTGCGTTCCCCGCCCGAGTCCCGTCTGCCTGGAAACGAAGCCGGCGCCATCGCCGTTGCGCCGCGACCGCTGCGGTCGCCGGCTCCTACCGGGCGCTCGAGGCCCGCACCCCCGCGGTCCTCAGTAGCTTTCGGTCTGGTCCGGGAAGTCGCCGTTCTGCACGTCCTGGCAGTAGCCGCGGATCGCCTTGCCGACGACCTCCGCGAGCTCGGCGTAACGGCGCACGAAGCGCGGCCGGAAGCGTGTGAACAGGCCGAGCAGGTCCGGCGTCACCAGGATCTGGCCGTCGACGTGCGGGCCGGCACCGATGCCGATGACCGGGATCGACACCGTGGCGGCGAGTTCCTTGCCGAGTTCGGCCGGCACCTTCTCGACGACGATCGCGAACGCGCCGGCTTGTTCGAGCGAGCGCGCGTCGTCGACGATGCGGCGCTGCTCGGCGTCGTCCTGGCCGCGCGCGCGGTAGGAGCCGAACTGGTGGATGCTCTGCGGCGTCAGCCCGACGTGGCCCATGACCGGGATGCCGGCACCGACGAGCCGCTGCACGGTCGGCGCGAACGCCGAACCGCCTTCGAGCTTCACCGCCTCGGCGCCGCCTTCCTTCAGCAAGCGGCCGGCGTTGCGCAGCGCATCCTCGACGCCGACCTGGTAGCTGAGGAACGGCAGGTCGCCGACGACCAGGGCGCGCTTGGTGCCGCGGGCCACCATGTCGCAGTGGTAGACCATCTGGTCCATCGTCACCGGCACCGTGGTGTCGCGGCCCTGCACGACGGTGGCGACCGAGTCGCCGACCAGCAGCACGTCGACTCCGGCGGCGTCGAGCAGGCTGGCGAACAGGTGGTCGTAGGCGGTCAGCGCCGTGATGCGACGACGCTCGGCCTTCTGCGCGCGCAGCGTCGCCGTCGTGACCTTGCTCGGGGCCGTGCTCACGTCACCAGTCGCCGAACGTGTCCGGCGTGTCGTTGTTGGCCGGCGGCGGGGGCGGCGGCGGCGCGTCGCTGCCCGGCGGGGGCGGCGGCTTGTAGTCGTCGACGCCGTCGTCGGGCACGCGCGGCGAGCGGCGCTTCGGGCGCCCCTTGCCTTCGACGATGCTGCCGAACGTCGGCACGCGCTTGGGATCGAGTTCGACGTCGAACGCCGACAGGTCGAGCGGCGGCGGTTCGATGACGTCGACCTTGCCGCGGCGGTCGCGGTGGCGCGGCACGACGTCGACGTCGCGCGGTGCGCCTTGGCGGCGGTCGCGGCGCCGTTCTTCGCGGTCGCGGCGGCCCTGGCCGTGCTGCTTGCCCTGGCCTTGTTGCTGCTGGCCCTGCCGCTGTTGGCTCTGCTGCTGGCCCTGTCCTTGCTGCCCGTGCTGGCCTTGCTGGCCGCGCTGGCCCTGGTTGCGATCGCCTTGCGGGCGTTGGCCCTGCTGGCCGCGACCGTGCTGCCCGTGACCCTGCTGGCCGCGCTGCTGCGGGTGCTGGCCACGTGGACCTTGCTGCCGCTGGCCGTGTTGCGGGTTGGGCTGCCGACGCGGACCTTGCGGGTGCTGCGGACGCGGCACCGGGACCGAGTCCTCGGCCAGCGGCGCGCCGTCGACCGCGGCATCGCCCGACGGGGCCTCGCCAACGGCCATGGCGTCGCCGGCGGCGGCTTCCGTCCCGTCGCCGGTCGCGCTCGGATCGCCAGCCGCAAGCGGATTGCCGTGTTCGTCCTGGCGGCCGCGACCGCGGCGCCCGCGCCGGCGGCGGCGGCGACGGCGGCCTTCGCCGTCCAGGCCAGCCCCGCCATTGCCCGCCCCGTCGGCACCGATCGCGGCGTCGCTCTCGAGGCCTTCCACCGGATGTCCGCCTTCGCCTTCACCCAGTTCGCCATCGCCCGCTTGCCCCTCGCGGGACTCGGGTTCGAGCGTGGGAGCTCCAGCATCGCGCGGGAACGTCGCTGCAGCGGGGGCTGCGCCGTCATCGCCGTCGCGCGGGGCCACGGCATCGCCGTGGGGGGCCGGCGCCTCGCTGGGTGGGAACTGCTCGTCGCGGCCGCGACCGCGGCCACGTCGGCGGCGACGTCGACGCCGGCGGCCATCGCCGCGGCCTTCGCCTGGCGCCTCGGACCCTTCGGGCCCGTCGGAACCTTCGGCCGGGGCGTCGGCGGCGGGCCGCGGCTCGGCTGGCGGCTGCTCGCCGTTGCGGCCGATCGGCCCGTCGACGTCGACGTCGGCATCGATCTCGCCGTCGCCGCTGGTCACTTCGGCTTCGAGGCCGATGTCGATCGCGTCGTCCTCGCCTTCGGGATGGACGAAGCTGACCATCGGGCGCGCGCGCACCGAGGCCGGGGCATCGCTCGCGTCGTCACTGTCGTCGGCGTGACTGCCGCCGGCGTCGCCGACCGGGCGCTCGCTGCGGTCGGCAACGAGCTTGGCGGGCCTGTCAGCACGGTTCGGGGTGAGACTGGTCTGGGCGGGACTCGCCGGGCCAACGCCGGCGGCGTCGGCTGGGGCGTCCTGGTCGCGGCCCCCGCGACGGCGGCGCCGGCGCCGACGGCGGC
Organism: Planctomycetota bacterium; assembly: GCA_044351865.1. Taxonomy (GTDB): domain Bacteria; phylum Planctomycetota; class UBA1135; order UBA1135; family UBA2386; genus UBA2386. The sequence continues at coordinate 2,718 of JBILEY010000004.1, forward strand.
GTCGCTGGCCGTCGCCGTCGCCTTCCGCGGTGGCGTCGGCAGGCGCACCTTGCCAGGGATTGCTGCGATCGTCGGCCGGCTCGGCCGTGCGCGGATCGGCGTCGAGGTCCGGCTCACTGCCCGGCTCGGCATCCGCGGTCTCAGAATCGGCGGTCTCGGCATCCGCGGTCGCGGGTGCCAGCGGGGTCCGTCGCCGCGGAGCGCGTTCGGCCGGGGCGTCGTCGAGGATCGCTTCCGCGACCGGCTCGTCCCCAGCGTCGCCATCGCCGTCGGGCTCGCCCGCGTCGATCGGGGCGGCGCGGCGCCGGCCACCGCGGTGCGGGGGTTGGTCTTCGTCGCCCGCCGGGTCGCTGCCCGCCGAGTCATCGCTCGCCGGATCGTCTTGCGCCCGTTCGCCGTGCTCCTGGTCGTCCTGCTCCTGGTCGTCCGGCGGTTGCCGCGGGTCGAGCTGGTCGGCGAGCCGCCGCCAGTGGTCGAGGCTGTCGAGCTCGGCGTCGGTTGCGTCCTGGCCGCGGCCGAGCATGCGCACCTCGAACAGGTCGAGCGCTTCGAAGAAGTACGGGCTGTGCAGGAAGCCCTCGATGCGGAAGCGCTTGCTGGTGTCGGGCTGCAGGAATCGGTGCTGCACGCCGCAGATGCGCTTCAGGCAGCCGGCGTCGCGCTTGGGCAGGCGCAGTGCTGCGCACAGCGGGCCGAGCACGTCTTCGGCGATCGACGTCGCCGAACGGCCGGGGTTGCGCGCGGCCTTGGCCAGCACCGGGCCGACCAGCAGGGCGCCGAGCAACACACCGTTCGGCGGCTGGTGGCCGTCCTGGATGCGCTGGTCGAGCGCGTCGAGCGTATGCCAGAAGTCGACGCGTTCGTCGTGGCTGGCGTCGGCGAGGAACTCGGCCAGCACTGGCGTCAGGGCGCGCAAGGCGCCGACGTCGCGCAGCAGCTGGAAGCTGTCGAGCGCGTGGCCGCCGCGCAACAGGCGCAGGATCTCCTCGAGCACGCGCGGCGGGGCGCTGCGCACGAGGTCGCCGGAGGTCTCGGCCATCGCCGCCAGCGTGTGCTCCTCGACGGTGAAACCGAGGCGCCCGGCGAACTTCGCGGCGCGCAGGATGCGCACCGGGTCCTCGCGGAAGCGCACGACCGGATCGCCGATGGTGCGGATCACGCGGTCGCGCACGTCCTGCAGGCCGTCGGCGAAGTCGTAGATGGTGTCGCGCGTCGGATCCAGGAACAGCGCGTTGACGGTGAAGTCGCGGCGCAGCGCGTCCTCCTCCGCCGTGCCGAACTCGTTGTCCTGCGTGATCAGGACGTCGGCACCGTTCTCGCCGGGCTGCGGCGCGCGGCGGAATGTCGAGCACTCCAGGATCTTGGTGTTGCCGTGGAAGTGCAGGTGGGCCAGCTTGAAGCGGCGACCGATGATGCGGCAGTTGCGCGGGAACACGCGCTTGACCTGCGGCGGTCGCGCCTCGGTGGCGATGTCGTAGTCCTTGGGAGTGCGCCCGAGCAGCAGGTCGCGCACACAGCCGCCGACCAGATAGGCCTCGAACCCCCGGCTGATCAGTCGCTCGGTCGCGCGAACGGCGTCGATGTCGAGCAACGACAGGTCGATGCCCGTCGGGGAAAGGATCGTCGGTTCGATCGTCGTACCTTCTGCGTTGAACCTAGGGAAGGACGGGGTTTACCGGCTGGCCGGGGCGACTGACAACAGTTTCTCCAGCGCGTGTTGCGGCCGGCGTCACGCTTGCAGCCCGCCGTCGACCGTCAGCACCTGCCCAGTGACGTAGCTGGCGGCGTCGGACAGCAGGTAGCGCACGAGGCTCACGACGTCGTCGACGCGGCCCAGGCGGCCAGCAGGAACTCGGGGCAGCAGGCGCTGCTGGCTCTGCTGGTGGCTGTGCGGATGGTGGATCAGGCCGGGGGCGATGACGTTGACCGTCAGACCGGCTGGCGCCGTCTCCAGCGCCAGCGAGCGCCCGAGCTGCACCAGCGCGGCCTTGGCTGCGAAATAGGCGGGGGCGCGCAGCATGCCCTTGTCCTTGTCGACGCCGGCGGCAGCGAACAGCACGACGCGGCCGCGACGGGCTTGGACCATCGCCGGCACCACCGCCTGGATCGTGTGGAAGGCGCTGTCGACGTTGCTGGCGAACAGGTGCCGCCACGTCGCCAGGTCGGTGCCGAGCAGCGGTTGTTCGGCGAAGTCGCCGATCGTGTGCAGCAGCGCGAACGGGGCGCCGTGCCGCTGCTGGAACGATGCGAACGCGGTGCGCAGCGCGTTCGGGTCGGTGGCGTCGACGCCGCTGCGGCGGGTCCAGACGGTGGTCTGCTCGGGCCAGGCGGCGGCGAGCGCTTCGCCGATGCCCTGGCCGCCGCCGACGACGAGCACCCTGCCCTGGACCATGTCGGTGCCGGGGAGTTCGTTCACGACTGCCGCAGCCAGCCGAGGATCTCCCGCAGCTTCGGCGGATTGCCGGTCATCAGCACGCCGACACGGAAGATCTTGCCGGCGCCTCGCATCACCAGCCAGATGGTCACGACCAGCAGCACCGACGTGGCCACGTATTCCCAGGTCGCCGGAGGACCGCCGGCGCGGTTCATCATCGCGAACGGCGTGAACAGCGGGATGAAGCTCATCACCTTGGCGACGAGACCGTTGGGCTCCTGGCCGATGAACACCATCGCCAGCAGCGGCACCATCAGGATCATCATCACCGGCTGCATCAGGTTCTGCGCTTCCTTCAGCGTGTTGCAGACCGAGCCGATCGCGACCAGCACGGCCGCGTAGAGCAGGTAGCCGCCGAGGAAGTAGACGACGAAGGCCAGCAAGTAGCCGCTGTTGCGCAGCGCGGTGAACAGCATGGCGAGCATGCCCCCGGTGCTGTCGCCCAGCAGCTGCGGCACCAGCCATGCCGCCAGCAGGCCGAAGCCGACCCAGGTGCCGACGATCGTCATGCCGGTCGCAGCGATGCCCCAGATCTTGCCCTGCATCAGCTGGTGCGGACTGACCGAGGACAGCAGCACCTCGATGATGCGGTTGCTCTTCTCTTCGATGGTGTTGGTCAGCAGCAGGTTGGCGATGCTGAAGATCGCCAGCCACAGGAAGTAGACGAAGCCGACCGGCGCCCACTGGTCGAGCACGTTCTCGCGCTTGACCTCGGCGGTGGCGCCGGTCTTGTCGACCTGCTGCTTCTGGAACTCGACCCGCTGCTGGATGTGCGCGGCGACCTTCGGCTCGATGCCCGCTTTGGCGATGCGGTCCTTCTGCACGAGGCGAGTCAGTGCGTTCTCGTAGGCCGAGCGCAGCGAGTCGTCGGTCAGGTTGTTGGAGATGTAGCGGAACCCCGCGGTCGACTCCTCGGGCTGGTCGCCGAGCACGAAGACCGCGAACAACTCGCCCTTCTGCACGCGCAGGTTGAGTTCGCGTTGGCCCTCGTCGCTCGCGGGGGTCGCGATGCCGAGTTCGGCGACCGGCACGTAGTCGAACTGCTTGCTGGTCTGCACCTCGGCGAAACTGGCGAACACCGCAGGGTCCTGCGCCTGCATCCACTCGAACACCGCCAGCATCTGCTCGCTGCTCGGCTCCTTGCCATCGCCGATGGTGCCGACCTTCTTGAACAGCTCCTGCAAGGCTGGGTCGACTTCGGCCTTCATCAGCAGCTGGAGCAGCGCCTTGGTGTCGCCTTGGCGCAGCTCGCGCTCGGCCCGCGCCAACAACTCGCCACCGCCGAGGTCGACGACCGTGTAGCGCTGCACCTGCTTGAACTTCTGCAGCAGCGCACTGGCGCCGACCATCACGCCGATCAGCAAGGGCACGATCAGGATGCCGATCCAGAACGTCTTCGTGCGGACGTTCTCGAGGTACTCGCGCTGCGCGACGAGCAGGGTCTTGTTGGCCATGGTTCAGCGCTCCGCGCCGGCTGCAGCCAGCTTCTGGTTCGCTTCGTCGACGGTGCGGACGAAGATCTCGTGCAAGGACGGTTCGCGGTAGTCGAAGCGCTTGACGACGACGTGGTCGAGGATCCAACGCAGCGCCTGCTGCGGGTCGTGTCCCGGGCGCAGGAAGATCTCGGCCTGCTTGCCGTGGTCGTTCACGCGCGCTGCCCCCGGCAGTCGCTGCAGCAACGTGCCGTCGCCGTCGTAGTCGAGCTGGATGCCGCGGTCGCGCCCTTGCTTGACCTGGCTCAGCGTGCCGGCGAACTGCAGCTTGCTCTTGTGGATCATCATCACGTAGTCGCAGATCTGCTCGGCGTGCTCCATGCCGTGCGTGCTGAAGATCACCGTGCGGCCCTGGCGCTTCATGTCGAGGATGATGTCGCGCATCAGGTCGCGGTTGACCGGGTCGAGGCCGCTGAACGGCTCGTCGAGGATCACCAGTTCCGGCTCGTGGATGATCGTGCCGAGCACCTGCACCTTCTGGCCCATGCCCTTGCTCATCGCTTCGCAGCGCTTGTCGAGCCAGTCGCCGAGGCCGTAGCGGGTCAGCAGCTCCTTCGCCTTCTGGTTGGCGGTGCTGCGGTCCATGCCCTTCAGCTTGCCGAAGTAGGCGACGATCTCCGCCGTCTTCATCTTCTTGTAGAGGCCCTTCTCCTCCGGCAGGTAGCCGAGGCGGTCCTTCACCTGGGCGGCGTCGGGATGGCCGAGCACCGAGAGGGTGCCGGAGTCCGGGTGGAAGATGCTCATCACCATGCGGATGGTGGTGGTCTTGCCGGCCCCGTTCTGGCCCAGGAAGCCGTAGATGCAGCCCTTCGGCACTTCCAGCGACAACGCGTCGACGGCGGTGAACGAGCCGAAGCGTTTGGTGACCGACTGCAGGCGGAGCGCGTGTTCCATTGCGGCGAGCGCGGCGTTCGCCGCGGGCCGCGAAGATTGACGGCGCAGCGTGGTGCGAGCAAGCGCGGTGGCTGCGATCGCACCGGGCCGCCGCGCCGCGCGTCAAGGCGGCGACGGCGTCGCGCTCGTGGCTGGCGCCGCAGGGGCTGGCGCCAGCAGCGACGTCGGCGGCACTTTGGCGTCGACGTGCGCCAGCAGGCCGGCGCTGCGCTCGGCATCGGGGCGATGCAGCGACGGACGCGCCGGGTCGTCGCGGAACCATCGCTGAACGCGTGCGGCGACCATCGCCGCCTGCCCGAGGCCGAAGCCAGGCGCTTCTGCTTCGTTCGTCGCGGGCGGCGGTCGCACGTCGACGAGGAAATCCTCGGCGGCTGGCCGGGGGGAACTCATCGCCGCGCGGAACGGCGGCGCCGTCGGCGCCAGGCGTTGCACCCACGGCTTCGGCAGGATGCGAGCGAGGTCCGGGCGCAGGGGCGCGGTCATGCCGGGCCGATCGGTCGCGAGGTGCCGAGCCTGCAGTGAGAAGGTCTCGATCCGGGGCGGCGGCGGGCGCGATCGCTGGCGCCGGCCGTAGCCACTCAGAGCCTGAGAGAGAATCTCTCGAAGGCTCTGCGCGGCTGCGAAGGCAGCCGCCAAACATGACTCTGAGAGGCCGTACGCTGGATTTCTTCTCGGCCTCTCAGGCGCGCGCCGCGGTCTGGCCGAGCACCATGATCTTCTGCCAGATCTTGCGCGACAGGCCGGAAGTCAGGTCCTCGATGTCGTCGACGGCGGCGACGGCGCGTTCATCCGGGAAGCCTTGCACGTAGAGCGCCGCGACCTTGCCGAGCAGCGACAGCATCTCGCTGCAGAACTCGAGGTAGGCGACGAGCTGGGCGGTGGTCAGCGGCGACTCGGTCGTGGTGCCGGCTGGCGCGCTGACGATGGTGGGGGCGTCCGTCGGCGCCGGGAACCCGGGCTGCTTGCCGAGCTGGTGCAGGTCGACGATGTGCGCGATGGCGCGCAGTTCGTGCAGGGCTTCGAGGCAGCGCTGGCGCTTGCTGCGCTGCTCGAGGCTGGCGACGTAGGCGGCGCCAGCGCCGAGGAAGAACAGCATCGACAGTCCGGCATCGAGCGTCTGCATGGCCTCGGCGATCTGCCACGCGCCGTCGTGCTTCATGCGCACGGTGGCGAGCAGCAAGCCGAACGTCGCGACGCCGGCGAGCAGCAGCGCCAGCGAGGTCAGTCGGCGGCCCCAATGTGGACGCCGGATCGTGCCGCTGCGGGCCGCGTGACGTTCGACCACCTGCTGCAGTTGCGCGGCGACCTGGTTCAGATGCGCGCTCGGGAAACTGCTGCGGATCCGCTCCGTCAGGCGGTGGACCGTCTTGATCAGTTCGTGGCCGTCGAGGAGCGGGCTCTTCACCCGGGGCATCTTCGTTGCCGCGTTCGACGGCGCAAGCTCGGAAGGAGCTGCGCCGGGCAACTGCGTATCGGCCTGTCTGCTGGAGTTCGCTGCCGTTGGTCAGGCTTGGCGCAGCAGCGCCAAGAGGCAGAGCATCGAAATCGCCAGCAGGGTCAAGGCGACGGAAGTCCGGTTGACGGTGGTGGTGGTGCCTACACGCATGATCGCGACTGCGGCGGACGCCGCGTTGGGGCGGGGATGGAGCACAGTCGGCACGCGGAATCTCGTGGTGCGAAGCGTCGTGGTGGTGACGACCGGGGATGTAGTTCTCGTCCTGAGGAAAGTTGCACGCTTTCGTCGCGAGCGGGCCTTGGCATGCTCCCGACGGTTGGATGAGGGTGGTTCTGGTCTCGGCGCACGCGAGTTTGCGCAGGAAAACGGCCGGCTCGCTGCTAACCTGTTCGCCTCCTTTCCTGCGGCGACCTCGCGTCGAAGCACCAAGATACCCACAGTTTCGTCAGAGCGAAACCCCCTCCGTTCTCCCCATTCGAAGCCATGAGCAAGGAACTACGCCTCTTCACCAGCGAGTCGGTCAGCGAAGGTCACCCGGACAAGGTGTGCGACCAGATCTCGGACTCGATCCTCGATGCGATCCTGGCTCAGGATCCCGACTCGCGCGTCGCCTGCGAGACGATGGTTTCGCGCGGCTTCGTCGTGATCGCCGGTGAGTTCACGACGCGCGCCCAGATCGACTACCAGGAAGTCGTGCGCGCCTGCATCAAGGACATCGGCTACGCCGACGCCGAGATGGGCTTCGACTACAACTCGTGCGCGGTGCTGACCTCGATCCAGCGCCAGTCGGCCGATATCGCGCTCGGCGTCGATGCGGCGACGTCGCAGAGCAAGGAACAGGGCGCCGGCGACCAGGGCATGATGTTCGGCTACGCGTGCAACGAGACCGACGCGCTGATGCCGTTCCCGATCCACTTCAGCCACCGCATTCTGGAAGCGCTGGCCGACGCCCGCAAGAAGGGCCGCTTCAACTTCCTGCGCCCCGACGCGAAGAGCCAGCTGACGGTCGAGTACGACGGCAACAACAAGCCGGTTCGCGTCAACACGGTCGTCATCTCGCACCAGCACACCCCTGGAGTCAGCAATGACGAGCTGCACAAGGCGTTGAAGACCGTCGCGCTCGAAGTGCTGCCGAAGCACATGGTCGACGCCAACACGCGTTGGTATTTGAACCCGACCGGCCGCTTCGTCGAGGGTGGTCCGAAGGCCGACGCCGGTCTCACCGGCCGCAAGATCATCGTCGACACCTACGGCGGCATGGGCCGCCACGGCGGTGGCGCGTTCTCGGGTAAGGACCCGAGCAAGGTCGACCGTTCGGCCGCCTACGCGGGCCGCTGGGTCGCCAAGAACGTCGTCGCGGCCGGCTACGCCGACCGCTGCGAGGTCCAGGTCGCCTACGCGATCGGTGTCGCCCAGCCGGTCAGCATCCGCTGCGACCTGTTCGGCACTGGCAAGGTCAGCGAAGAGAAGCTGACCGCCGCGATCCGTGAGGTCTTCGACCTGCGCCCGGCCGCGATCATCCGCGACCTCGAGCTGAAGAAGCCCGTCTACCGCCGCAGCGCCGCCTACGGCCACTTCGGTCGCGCCGAGTTCGCCTGGGAGCGCACGAACCGCGTCGACGCCCTGCGCGCCAAGCTGGGCTGACGCGGGCGGGCCGGTGGTGCGCCGCCGGCCCACGAACGGAGGCGGCGGCCAGCCCATGGTCGCCGCGCGAGGGGGTCGAAGGCGCGGCGGTGCGATTGGCCGTGCAGCTCGTCGCCCGGGAACCGTCCGGACGCATGGGGGCCGTGGGCAGCGCCCCTTCGTGGCAGCCTCCGACCGCAATCCGCTGCCGGGACTGGTTTCACCGCGGTTTGGCGCGACTATGGACCGTTGGCGTCCCGCGTTCCGCGCCGTTCCTGAGAAGTTGCGATGAGTGAGCCAGCACTGGATGTCGTGTTCTGTGACCTCTGCGAGGTCTCGGTTTCCGTCGCCGAACTCGCTTCGGGAGCGGCGATCCGCCACCGCGGCAAGGTGATCGGTCCGTGTTGCCTCGGCGCCCTGCGCGGCGCCGCCCCAGCCCCCGCCAACGCAGCGCCGGCGGGTGCTGCACCGGCGTCGGCTGGGTCCAGCGATGGCCGCATCTTCCCGATCGCGATCGTGCTGCTGGCAGCGGTCGCCGCGGCGACGATCTTCCTCGACCAGCGCTTCACCAGCGCCGACGCGCGCTGGCAGAAGGGCCAGGAGCAGCTGTTCGCGGCCCAACAGGAACAGGGGCAGTTGCTGCAGCGTGTCGACATGGCGGCGGATGCGGCGGTGCGCCGGGTCGACCTGGACGCGCTGCAGGCAAGGCTGCAGGAGCTGGCCGCCGGGCTGCCGCGCAGCGAAGACGTCACCAAGCAGCTCGGCGCGCTGGCCCAGGAGCTGGCGTCAGCGCGCCAGGACGTGCGCGGCGTCGCCGAGCGCGAGATCGACTACCGACCGTTGTTCGACGAACAGCGGGGACGCCAGCAGCGCATGCTGGAGCTGCTGGCGACGCTGCGGGACGCGGCGGCGAACCCGGCGCCGGCTCCTGCGCCCGCGGTCGTGCCGGCGCCGGAGCAGCCGGTCGATGCATCGACCCCGGCGAACACGTTGCCGCCCGCCCTCGCCGCGCAGGTCGCCAAGCTGAAGTCGGCGGAGGCCTCGGTGCGGTTCGTCGCCGTCGACGAGCTGTTCCGCAGCAAGAACGTCGACGTGCTCGTGCACCTGCTGCCGATGGCGAAGGACGCGGATCCGTTCGTGCGGCGGCTGACGATCGACGGCCTGCGCGACCACAAGCGCGCCGACGTGGTCGAAGCACTGCTCGCGGGCCTCGCCGACGCGGACGAGAACGTGCGCGACACGGCGTGGGGATCGCTGAAGATCCTGACCGGTCAGAAGCTGCCGTTCGAAGCGACGGGCAGCAAGGACGTGCGGGCGCGGGCGGTGCAGCGCTGGCAGGAGTGGTGGGACAAGAACAAAGCCACGTTCGGTAGCTGAAAGTCGGCTCGCAGCACCCAGGCTGCGTTTTGCGGTTGCGGCAGTTCCCGCGCATCGCCTCTTTCGTCGCACTTGGCGATCGCTACAACTCCCGCCCCCGCACGGTGCCGCGTGAGCGGCTGGCGTGCGCACCACCAATCCTGGAGTTTCCCGCATGGCGTGGCACAACCGCACGAAGATCGTCGCGACCCTCGGACCCGCTTCCAACAAGGACTCGATGGTCGCCGCCCTCGTGCAGGCCGGCGCGGACGTGTTCCGCATCAACTGTGCGCACGCAGACCACGAGACGATCGCCGACACGATCGCCCGCGTCCGTCGCATCGCCACCAAACAGCACCGTGCCGTCGGCATCCTCGCCGACCTGCAGGGGCCGAAGATCCGCGTCGGCCGCCTGCGCAACGCCGAGCCGATCTACTTGAAGCGCGGCTCCGACATCTGCATCGACGTCACCCCCGGCGTTGTCGGCGAACTGCAAGCCGACGGCTCGGTCCGCATCGGCACCGGCTACCGCGGCCTGGCCAAGGACGTGAAGGTCGGCGAGCGCATCCTCCTCGACGACGGCAACCTCGAGGTCAAGGTGCTGAGCGTCGACGGCCCCGAGATCCACGCGCGCGTCGTCTACGGTGGCATGCTGCACCAGTTCAAGGGCATCAACCTGCCCGGTAGCAAGGTCAGCGCCGCGTGCTTGTCGAAGAAGGACCTCGACGACCTCACCTGCGTGCTCGAGCACGGCGTCGACTTCGTCGCCTTGTCGTTCGTGCGCGAAGCCGCGGACGTTTTGGAGTTGCGCCGCCACATCGAGAAGCGGGGCGGCGATGCGCAGATCATCGCCAAGATCGAGCGGCCGGAAGCGGTCCGCAACGCCGCCGAGATCCTGGCCGCGGCCGACGGCCTGATGGTCGCGCGCGGCGACATGGGCGTGGAACTCGGTCCAGAGGCGGTGCCGCCGGTGCAGAAACGGCTGATCGACCTGGCCAACCAGGCGCGCAAGCCGGTCATCACCGCGACGCAGATGCTCGAGTCGATGATCCTGAATCCGCGGCCGACGCGCGCAGAAGCGTCCGACGTCGCCAACGCGATCTACGACGGCACGTCGGCGGTCATGCTGTCGGCCGAGACGGCGTCGGGCAAGCACCCGGTGCGCAGCGTGCGGATCATGGAGAAGATCATCCGCACGGCGGAGCGCGACGTGTATGCCCGACTCGGCGACCGTCGTCGCCGCGGCTATTCCGCGCCCGCGGCAACCGTGACGGCGGCGACCGTTCGCGCCGCGGCCTACGCCGCCTACGAGGCGGCCGCGCGCTTGATCGCCGTCTACACCGAGACCGGCACCACGGCGCGCATGCTGGCCGGCGAGCGGCCGCCGACGCACATCGTCGCCTTCACGCCGTCGCAGCGAACCATGCAGAAGCTCGCCCTGATCTGGGGCATCGTCGCCCGCAAGATCAAGCCAGGGCGAACGAGCCACGAGCTGACCCTCGACGGCGACCGCCTCATGCGCGAGCAGGGGTTGGTCAAGCCGGGCGACCGCATCGTGCAGATTGCCGGCCAGATCCGCCGTTCCGGCCTGACCAACACCATGTGCATCCGGGATGTCTGATCTCGGTGCTTCGGCCGCGGTGCGACCGGGGCCGGGGCCAGTCCTCCGCGATGGTCTTGGCCCGGAGTCGAGGAGCCGAGGGCGGCGCGCCGCATGGGTTTCCATGCGCGTGAGCCGGTCAGCCGTTGACACGGCCCCGCCGCACGATAGCATTTTCCCCCTCCTTTTCGGCGCGACCTCGACCCGTCGTCGACCGCGTTCGGATGCAGGTTAGCCATGACGAAGACCACCCTCGCCACCGTTGCAACTCGACAGAAGGCCATGAGCACTTGGCATGTCGTCGACGCTTCGGGGCGCACCCTTGGCCGGATGGCCACCGAGATCGCGACCGTCCTGATGGGCAAGCACCGCCCTGATTACACGCCCTACATGCTGGTGGGCGAGGGCGTCGTGGTCGTCAACGCCGAGAAGGTCACCGTGACCGGTGAGAAGGGCGAGAACCGCGAATACACCTACTACACCGGCTACCCGGGTGGTCTGCGCCACGTCAAGCTGGCCGACTACCTGAGCAAGGCGCCGGAAGAGCTGATCCGCCTGTCGGTCCGTCGCATGCTGCCGAAGAGCATGCTCGGCGCCAAGATGCTGAGCCGCTTGAAGGTCTACCGCGGCGAGGCGCACCCGCACGCGGCGCAGAAGCCGCAGGCGCTGAAGGGGCGCTCGGCCAAGAAGGGCTGAGCCGCGTCTCTGCGCACAGCCTTCTCCGACACATTCATTGGGCGTCCCGCCGAGCGATCGGTGGCGGCGCCGAAAAGCACCGAAGCTGAACGAGGATTCCTGAAGTGGCAGTCAACAACCCGTACATCTGGGGCACCGGTCGTCGCAAGACCTCGACCGCCCGCGTTCGCATCAAGCCGGGCACCGGCAAGTTCCTGGTCAACGGCCGCGAGTTCGAGGTGTTCTTCGTGACCCACGACACGCGCCGCGCCGCCCAGCAGCCCCTGGTCGTGACCGAGACGCGCAACAACTACGACATCTGGTGCAACGTCGAGGGCGGTGGCCCGACCGGCCAGGCCGGCGCGGTCAGCCTCGGCATCGCGCGTGCGCTGCTCAAGGAGAACGCCAACTTCGACAAGCTGCTCCGTGACAACGGCCTGCTGACGCGCGACTCGCGCGAGGTCGAACGCAAGAAGTACGGCCGCCACAAGGCTCGTCGTTCGACGCAGTTCAGTAAGCGCTGATCCCGGTCCCGCGCACCAGCCGAGGCTGGTGCGACGGTCGCCTGCGGCGTGCCTGCTGCGCGCCCGGCAGCGCTGCGGGGGCATGCCGTCCGTGCGACCTGCGACCAAAGCCGCCTCTGCATCATGGCTGGCCATTCGCATTCTTCGAACATCCGGTTCCGCAAGGACCGGGTCGATGCCAAGCGCGCCAAGGCGTTCGCCAAGTTGTCGCGCATGATCACGGTCGCCGCCCGCCAAGGCGGCAGCCTCGACGGCAATGCCAAGCTGCGTCTCGTCGTCGACAAGGCGCGCGTGCTCAGCATGCCGAAGGACGCGATCGAGCGCGCGATCAAGAAGGGCACCGGCGAAGGCGACCTCGGCCACTACGAAGAGGTCGTCTACGAAGGCTACGGCCCGGGTGGGGCGGCCCTGGTGCTGGAGAGCCTGACCGACAACCGGCACCGCACCGCGGCCGACGTGCGCATGCTGCTCGAGAAGTATGGCGGCAACCTCGGCACCACGGGCTCGGTCGGGTTCTTGTTCGAACGGCGCGGGCGGTTCGTGCTCGACCCGCAGCCGAAGCGCGACGCGAAGGGGCGCGAGATCGCCCCGCCGCCGAGCGAAGCCGAGTGGTTCGAACTCGCCATCGAAGTGGGCGCCGAGGATCTGCAGGCCGAAGGTGGAACCTTCGTGATGCTGTGCCAGGCCGCGGCCTTCGCCGCGGTGCAGTCGTCGCTTCTGCAGCGCAGTGTGCCGTTGCGCGAGGCTGGTCTCGCCTACGTGCCGACGACGCGCGTCGAACTGCACGAACTCGGCACCGCCCAGCGCATGCTGAAGCTCGTCGACGCGCTCGAAGACCACGACGACGTGCACGCCGTCTACAGCAACGAGTCGTTCCCCGACGCCGTCGTGCACGCGCTCGAATCCGACAGCTGAGCTGCGGGCTGGCGTTGCGGCAGGAACGCAGGCGCATCGCCAAGGCGCGGCGCTATGGTGCGCGGCTTCCTCCTCCGGCAAGGATTGCACGTGACGATGAACAAGCGCTGGTTCTGGATCGGTCCTGAAGGTGCGGCTCGGGAGGCCGCGACGGCCCTTCTCGGGGTGCCGCCGGCAACCACGACGCCACGCGGCGCGGTCGCCGGTGACGTGGTGCTGGTGCACACGCAGGCCGCCGGTGGGGCGCTGCAGGAGTTCGCCGGCGGGCACGCGTTCGCTGCCGTGCGGGCCCTGAAGGACGTGAAGGGCGTCGCCGTCTACGTGGTCGTCGTCGCTGGCGATCGCATCGGCGCCCAGGTGGCGAGGTTCTGCCTCGCCGACGGCGTGTTGCCGTTCGAACCAGCGACGGGCCAGCTTGGACGCGAAGAGTTCGGTGGGGCTGCTCGCGGCGGCCGCAAGGTCGCGGTCGACTCCCTGCTGGCCAAGCTCGAGCCGCAGCTGGCGGCTCGCGGCGAGAGCAGCCTGCAGCGCCTGCTGCAGTTCGAACGCGAAGACAGCCTGCTGACCCGGCTGCAGGACCCAGAGACTGGCCTGTTCGACGGGCCCTACGCGACGCTGAAGCTCGACGAAGAGTGGAAGCGTGCCCATCGCTTCCACCAGCCGTTGTCGCTGCTGCTGATCGACCTCGGACTCGGGGATCGCGGCGACGCCGAACGGCGGGGCATGCTGGCCGAGGCTTCCGGCGTGTTCCTCAACGAGTGCCGCGACATCGACGTGCTGGCCCGTTTCGCGCCGACGATCTTCCTGTTCCTGCTGCCTGGCACCGGCCAGGACGGGGCCGAAGTGCTGGCCAAGCGCATCCTGGCGTCCTTGCGGGCGCGACTCGCCAGCTACGGCGACGTGCGGCCGAGCTGCGGCATCTGTTCGGTGCCATCGAGCGAGGTCCCCGACCGGCGGGCATTCCTCGGGCTGGCGGAGGCCTGCCTGCGGCGGGCCGAGGCATCCGGCGCTGGCGGCGTCTGCACGAGTTGGCAATAGTCCGGGCGCCGAACGCAATCGCGGTCGAGGCCGTGTCTCTGCCTGCCCGCTGTCGCCATGTTCGATCGCTTCATCCGCTTCGCCAGGGCTCGACGCGCACTGCGTGAGCAGCGCTACCCCGAGGCCCTGCAGATGAGCCTCGATCCGGTCATCCGCGACGACCGGCGGGCCGAACAGGTGCGCGAGGCGGCGGTGGCCGCCCTGGTCGCGGCGGCGCGGCGGCACCTGCAGGCGGGCGAGCTCGAACTCGCCCAGCGGCAGCACGACAACCTCGCGGTCGTCGGGGACCTGCCGGCGGTCCAGTCCCTGGGGCAGGACGTGGCTGCCGCGCGCGCGGCGCTGGCCGAGCAGCGGGCGACGGCGACCGCCGCGGTAATGCGGGCGCGCAGCCTGGTGCAGGCTGGGCAGTTGGCCGCGGCCGAGCGCGAACTCGCCACGGCTGCCGACGGCGCGGACCTGGCGGCGCTGCACAGCCGGATCGAAGACCAGCGCCAGCGCGCCCTCGCACTGCTCGGCGCCGGGGTGGCGGCCGGCGACAGCTGGCAGACCCAAGCCGAGCGGCTGCTGCGCGCCGAACTGCTCGATCGCGATGGCCCGGCGGTGGTGGCGGCGCGCGCGGCCCTGCTGGCGCGCGCCTGGCCCGAACTCGAGCGCCATCTCGCCACGCAGTTGGCGGCGCTGGCGGTCCCGGCGGCCTTGCTGGCATGGCGCGAGGCGCTCGCGGCGTTGCCGGCCCTCGGCGAACTGCCGGCCGCAGTCGGCAAGCGCGGGCAGCTGGCCGAGGCGTTGACGCAGGCGCTCGCTCGCAGCGGCGACCTGACCGCCGCGGCGGCGCTGGCCCAGGCCGCGCAGTCGGTCGAGCTGCCGATCGCAGCCCCGGTGGCCCACCTCGTCGACTGCCTGCTCGGCATCGCGCCCTGGACCGCGTCGCCGGAGACCCTGCCGCCGACCGGTGCTTGGACCGAGCGTGCGGCCGCGGCGGCAGCGCTCGCGGCAGCAGCAGAGACCGTCGGCGCCTCTGGGCTGGTCGAGGCCGTGCAGCCGTGGTTGCGCGTCGCTGCGGCGCACGAAGAACGGCTGCAGGCGGCGCGGGCCCTGGTCGCCGCCGGCGACCTGGACGCGGCGCGCGGCCTGCTGGTGGCATTCCTTGCCGAAGAGCCCCTGCATGCCGGCGCTCGCGCCGAGATCGAACTGGTCGACGCAGCCACGACCGAACTCGAGCGGCGCCTCGGCGATGCCCGAGCCGCGCTGCGTGCCGGTCGATTGCGCCAGGCCATCGGCACGGCCCTGGCGATCGCGGGTTCTGCGCGCATCGTGGCGGCGGCCCAGCAACTGATGGTCGAGGCGCGCGCCCGCATGGCCGTGGTCGAGCGCGGGCTCGACGAGGTCCGCGTGGCGCTGCACGGCCGCGCGGCGGCCACCAGCGAAGGCGTGCGGCACTGCCTGCTTCGGCTCGGCGAACTCGCCAAGGTGCAGGTCGACCACGAGGAGCTGCCGAAGGTGCTGGCAGCGGTCGAGAGCGAGGTCGCCGCGCTGGCGGTGCACGACCAATTGGTGGCGTTGCTGCGCGAAGGTGCGCTGCCGGGCGTCGCCGAAAGGGTGCGCGAGCTCCTCGCCTTCCGGCCGCGGTTGCTGGCGCCCGAGCGCCTCGACGCGCGCCTGTGCGACGTCGGCGACGCGATCGAACGCCGGGTCGATTCGTCGTGCACCGCCGGGCGGCTCGACGACGTGCTGACCTTGGCGGCAGCGCTCGACGCGCTCGTCGTCGTGCGCGACAGCTTCGGTGCCGCCGCGGCGCGCTGGCGCCACGTCGTGGCCGAACGTCGCCGCGACGTCGAGGCGAAGCTGCAGGAGGCGCGGGCAGCCCTCGGCCAGCGCAACCTCGCCGAGGCCGATCGCCTGGTCGAATCGGCGCTGGCGCTGTGGGCCGACGGTGGGCCGGCGCGCGCGTTCGCCGCGGAGCTGCACAAGGTCCGCCAGCAGGCCGCCGTGCTGGAGCGCGCCGCCTCGATGGTCAAGGCCGGCGACCTGATCGGCGCCGAGCAGAAGCTCGCGTCGCTGCCGGCGGCCGAACCGCTGTTGCGCACGCGGGTCTACGACATGAAGCAGGATCTGGCGCGGGCGCAGGGCCTCGAAGGGGCGTTCCTGCTGCGGGTCGACGAAGGCGGCGAGCACCTGGTCTGGCGCGGCGAGACGATGACCGTCGGCAACGTGCGGCAGCGCCGCGCTGACCTGCCGGTGCTGGCGAATCTTGCCGGCTGCCACGCCAGCATCCGCCGCAGCATGTCGTTCCACGGCGGCATGCAGGACGAACTGCACGCCGAGGAGGGCGAGGTGCGGCACGGCGGTGCCCCGATCCAGAAGCGCCGGCTGCAGTCGGGCGACCGGGTGCAGCTCGGTTCGGCCCTCGGCCTCGCCTACCGGTTGCCGAGCAGCCGTTCGTTGTCAGCGGCGGTGACACTGCTGGGCGGATTCCAAGTCGCCGGTACGGATCGCCTGCTGCTGATGAAGGACCGCGGCCGCGACGGTCGGTTGCTGATCGGCCCGGGCCAGGACGTGCACGTGCGCGTCGCCCGCGCCACCTGCGAGGTCGAGGTCTACGCCAATCCGTCCGGCCAGATGCGCGTCGCCTGCGCGCAGGAAGGCACCATCGACGGCGCGCCGTTCCGCGGCGAGCACCCAGTGGCCGCCGGCCAGGTGCTCGTCGCCGGTGGCATCACGCTGGTGATGCTCCCCTGGCGCGCCAGCGCGAGCCTCTGAGAGGCCGAGAAGAAATCCAGCGTACGGCCTCTCAGAGTCATGTTTGGCGGCTGCCTTCGCAGCCGCGCAGAGCCTTCGAGAGATTCTCTCTCAGGCTCTGAGGCGCGCCCCGCGGCTGCCCACCGCGATTCCGTCGCGGTTCCGCAATATCCAGCGGCAGGGGCGTAGCGCTCGCCATCGCCTCGGAGGTCTTCATGCTGGCATTGCTGCTTTCGGTCGCTCTGCTCGGGTCCTCGGACGCCATCGCCGGCGCCGCACCGCTCGCCCAGGATCCCCGGGCCAGCGCGCCCGTCGCGACTTCGGCCGTCGCCGTGCGCGGCGACACCGAGCTGACGGCAGCAGCGGCGTTCGTGTCAGCGCGGGCGCGGGTCGACGAACACGTGCGCGGGCTGTGGCAGGATCGTGCCGCCACCGCGGTGGCTACGCGGCGCCCCTTCTGGCTGCCGCAGCCCTTGGCCGACCAAGCGGTGCGGCGCTGGCTCGGCAACCTGTCGACCGAGCAGATGGTGCGCACCGTCGACCGCGAGGACCGGCAGCGCGAGCACGAGTTCGGCACCAGCTACCAGACCACGCTGTGGGTGGCCGAGGATCCGCGCGCGGTGCAGCGCAGCGAACAGTCGCTGCGGTCGACTCTGCAGCGGCTCGAACGCGCCACCGTGGTCAAGTACGGCGGCATCGCGGTCGGCTGGACGGCCCTGGTCGTCGTGCTCGGCTGGCTCGACCGCTTGTCCCGCGGCTACATGACCGGTCGACTGCGCCTCGTCGGCGTGCTCGGCGGGCTCGCGGTGCCGACCGTCCTCTTCCTCGTGTAGGATCGTGATGCCGACCATGGAGGCCCAACGTCGCCAACCAGACCCCGTGCCGGCCCCGCGCGTCGACTGGGAAGCGTTCTACCGCAGCTACCGGAAGCCCGGATATCTGCCCGGCTTCGAGATCGTCAACAAGCTCGGCGGCGGCATGTTCGGGCTGGTGTTCAAGGCCCGCAAGGAATCGATCGGCAAGGACTACGCGATCAAGTTCCTGAAGGTCGACGACGACACCGTGCGCGACGCGGTGATGCGCGAGATCGACAACGTGTCCTTCTTCGCGCAGATCGACCACCCGAACCTGGTGTCGATCGAGGACAAGGGCACAGTCGACGGCATCCCGTACCTGGTCATGAGCTACGCCGGCGAGGACACGCTGCAGAAGCGTCTGGCCACCGGCAGCATGACGCGCGAGCAGGCGCTCGACGTGTTCGTGCAGGCGGCGCGCGGCGTGCAGGCGCTGCACGACCACTCGCTGGTGCACTTCGACCTGAAGCCGGCGAACATCTTCCTGAAGGGCGATGTCGCGCGCGTCGGCGACTACGGCCTCAGCAAGCTGGTGACCGCGTCGCGCAACTCGCTGAGCTTCGGCCGCGGCACGCCGTACTACATGGCGCCGGAGATGCTGCAGCGGCGCGGCGATGCGCGCAGCGACATCTACTCGCTCGGCATCCTGCTCTACGAGTGCCTGTTCGGCGACGTGCCGTTCCGCGGCGACTCGGAGTGGGAGGTTCTGAAGAAGCACGAGGTGGCGACGCCGGAGTTCCCGCCGCATGCCTCGGCGGCCGATCGCGCGATCGTGCTGCGTTGCCTGCAGAAGCGGCCCGAGGATCGCTTTGCGTCGGTCGCCGACCTGCTGCGGGCGCTGCAGGCGCCGGTGGCGTTGGGTGACAGCCTGGTGCTGGCGCCGGCACCGCCGCGGGCGCTGCCGACGCCGCCGATGGCACCGGTGGCCCCCGTGCGCGCCGTGGAGCCGCCACCGCTGCGCGATCCGGCGGACAGTCCCTACGGCATGCCGTGGCGGCCTGCGCCGACGCCGCGCGGCCCGATCGGCGCGCTGGTGCACGGGTTCTTCGGCCTGATCAGCCTGGTGCTGTTCGTCGTGCTGCTGCCGGTGCGGGCGGTCAGCACGGTCGCCGGCCGCGGCATCGTCTGGCTGGTGAAGCTGCCGTTCACGATCCTCGGCCTCTTGCTCCGCCTGATCGGGTTGCTGCTGGTGATGGCCCTGGTCGTACTGGCGCTGGTCACCGTCGCTTCCCTGTTGGCGGCTGCCTGACGGCGCACTCGGCGCTATCATCCCGCGCGCCATGAGCGAACGAGCCGTCGACATCGCCCGCCTGCAGGCGATGGACGAAGCCGCGTGGGCGGCGGTGCAGGAGGACTACTACCGCCGCATCTACTTCTACGTGAAGCGGTTCGTCGGCGACCACCAGACGGCCGAGGACCTGACGCAGGACGTGTTCCTGGGCGCCTTGCGCGGCATCGCCGGCTTCGACGCCAACTACACGTTCGACCAGTTCTTGTTCGGCATCGCCAAGAACCGCGTCATCGACCACTACCGCAAGCACAAGGTGAAGCTGATCCCGGCGAAGCCGGACGACGACGGCGACAAGAGCCAGATCTGGCTCGAGAACCTGGCGACCGACTCCGGGCCGGCGCCGAAAGAGCGCGTGGTGCTCGACGAGAACGAGAACCGGCAGCGGCGCGTGCTGGCGACGATCCTGCGCGACTACGTCGGCGAGCTGTGGGCCGCCGGCGAGTTCCAGAAGCTGATGGTGCTCGAGTACTTGTTCGTGCTCGGGGGCCGCAACAAGGACGCGGCGAAGCGCTTCGGCATCGCCGACGAGAAGGCGGTCGCCGGCATCAAGTTCCGCGCGGTCGAACGGCTGCGCGGCCTCGCCCGGCAGCACGACCCGAACCACTCCCTGTTCCTCGGCCTCTGGCGCCCGGGGTCCCGATGAACGACGACCAGGAACTCGATCCCGCCCTCGCCTTGACCGTGGCCGCGGTCTGGCGGCAGTCCCGCATCTCGTGCCCGCACCCGCACCTGCTGCAGAGCTACCTGCAGGGCGGCCTGCAGGGCGGGGCGAAGGACTTCCTGCAGTTCCACCTGCGCGACAGCCAGTGCCCGTACTGCAACGCGGTGGTGGAGGAGCTGCGAGCGCGCGATGCCGCCGCCGCTTCGCCGGTGCTCGACGACCTGCGCGATCGCCTGCTGCGCTCGACTGCGGTCGAGCTGCGGCGCGGCCGCGCCTGAGTTTCTCGCGCGGCGCCGAATAGTCCGCCGTTCGTGCCGCATGGCGTGGTGTGGAACCCACACGGGCTCCTGTCACCAAGCCAAACGGAAACGACATGATCGGCAAGACTCTCAAGTGGATGCTCCTCGGCGGTGCGGCGCTCGGTGGAGCCGGCTTCCTGTTCCTCGGCACCGATTTCCCGAGCTACGTCGGCACCTTCGCCAGCTCGATGCGCGAGAGCGTCGCCGGGTCGATCCCGGTCGACATCGAGCTGAAGCGGGCCGAGAGCCTGATCCGGCAGATCGATCCGCAGATCGACACCTGCAAGCGCGACCTCGCGCGCGCCGAGGTCGAACTCGAGGAGCTGCAGACCTCGGTCGTGCACCTCGAGAAGGTCGTCGACGGCGAGGAGCGCAAGCTGCGCACCGGCGCCAAGCTGCTGTCCGGCGATGGCAGCGGCGCCCAGGTCCAGCTCGCCAGCGACCTCGGTTCGCGCCGGCGCGTCAGCGTCGACCTGCAGCGCACCAAGGACAGCTACGTCAACAACGTCGCCATCCTGAAGACCAAGCGCACGCTGATCGAACGGCAGTCGCGCGCGGTCGACGCGGCGAAGCAGCGCCTGCTCGCGGTGCGCACCGAACGCGAGGCGCTCGAGGACCAGTGCCGCGCGCTGAAGACGCAGCAGATGCAGGTCGCGGCGCTGTCGGCGCACAGCCAGCGCTTCGATCTCGACAGCACGGCGCTGAGCCAGGCGAAGGAAGTGATCGCCACGGTCAAGAAGCGCCTCGACGTCGCCCAGCGCATGCTGGAGAACGACATGGTGTTCCAGGGTGAGCCGGACGAGCTGGCGATCGAGACGCGCGACGTGGTCAAGGAGATCCACGACCTGTTCGCGACGGCGGCTCCGAACACGGCACCGGGCGAAGTCCAGGTGCTGATCGAGCTGCCGCACGGCGGCAAGTGATCGTCGCGACCTCGAGCCGCTGGCGCTGCGCGCGCCGCGGCTCGGTGGCGTTCACGGGGCCATGGTGAACACTGGCCCCTGACGCAGGCCCAGCACCTGCATGCGACGGGCGGGCACCACGATCGCATCCTCGGCGCCCTTCGGGCCGAGCAGTCGC
Source organism: Planctomycetota bacterium (assembly GCA_044351865.1). Lineage (GTDB taxonomy): Bacteria > Planctomycetota > UBA1135 > UBA1135 > UBA2386 > UBA2386. The sequence continues at coordinate 23,650 of JBILEY010000004.1, forward strand.
ACTTCGGTCGGCTCGCCGACCACGACCACCAGGTCGCACGGCGCGTCGCTGCTGGGCCGCTCCACGGGAGTCAGCTGCAGGCGCGTGCGCTGGGTGGCGATGGCGGTGGCGACAACCGGCGCCATCGCGGCGACGAACACGTGGCCGTCGAGGTCGAAGACGAGCTCGCCCGCGGCCACCGCGAATTCCTCGGTGCGCAGCCAGACGTTCTCGAGCCGCATCGTGCGCCCGACGAACAGCGGCGCCTGGTTCGGGGCGAAGCCGCCCTGCACCGGCACCCATTGCAGGTAGCGCGACCACAGCGCGTCGGCGGCCGTCGCCGCTTGCTCGCGGATTGCCGCCAGGGCCCGGTCGCCGAGCGTCTTCCGCGTGTGCTGGTCGAGCAGCGCGTGCACGCGGTCGACCAGGGCCGCCTGCTCGGCGTGGTTCTGCAGCGCCAGCGGCAGCTCCCAATCGGCGAAGGTGAGCACGCGGTTGTGCGCCCGCTCGTCGGCGAGGTCCAGCGCCGGCATGCCGTCGACGATCGCACGCGCGTTGCGCAGCAGTTTCGCCTGTGCCGCGGCTCGCCGGTCGCGGATCGACTGCACGAACTTCGCGACCGCCGGATGCTGCGCGTGGCGCTGCGCGTCGGCGTCGGTGCCGGCGAACGCCAGGAGCTGGTTGGCGCGATCGACCAGCTGCACGGTCTGCGGCTGCCCGAGCTTGTCGGCGCTGGGCGGATCGAAGTCGACGTAGCCCTGCGCGGTGACCTCGCCGGTCTCCGCCTCCCAGCCGGCGAACGAGTCGGCGGTGAAGTTCCACGTCTCCTCGAGCCGCTTCTGCGTGGCGTCGCCGTAGGCCAGGACGCTGGCGGCATCGACCTCGCTGGCGATCGGCCGCAGTTCCTGCTGCAGCGGAGCGCCGTCGGCCACCGGCGCTTCGGCCAGCAGCGTGGCGATGCTGCGGATCGCGTCGTCGGCGCGGGCGAACGCGCGGTCGCGTTCGGCGGCATCCGCCTGCTTCAGGCCTTGGCGCAGCTCGGGAAGCTGCTCGCGCAGCGCCTGCAGCTCCAGCTTTGCCTGCGCGATGCGCTCCCGGCCTCGCTTCTGCAGCGCCTTCGTCGTCGCGTTCTGCAGGAACTGGCGCAGCTGCGCCAGCTCCTCGCGGGGCAGCGCCGCCGAACGGCCGGCGCGGCCAGCCGAGGCGCTGAAGTCGGCCAGCAGGCCGGTGGCATCGTCGTCGGCGCCGACCGCAGCGAGTTGCTCGCTGCGCGCGACCAGCTCCTGCAGGGCTTCGAACTGCTGCAGCGAGCGGCTGCCGGCGGCCAACTGCTGTTGCAAGGCCGACAAGGCCTGCTTCGTCGCGGCACGACGCTCCTCGGGCACGTAGTCGTCGACGAAGCCGAGTGCGATCGGGATCACACCGAGCGCGGGATCGAACGACTGCCCCTTCAGTACGTTGCCGATGTCGTCGCAGTTGCCCTGCAGCTTGTTGTTCGGGTCGCCGAGGGCCGAGCGCAACGTTTGTAGCCCGCCTTCGCACGCGGCCAGGGCCTTCTGCACCGCCTGCTCCGCTTCGCCTCGCCGCCGTTGCAGCGCGGCGGTGTCGACCTGGGCGTGGGCGAAGCCGGCGAGGGCCAGTGCGAACAGGAACGCGGACGGACGAGGAGACAGGAGGCGCATGGGATGTGGGGTCAGAGGGGCCGGCCGAACCAGTCGATCGCCTGCAGTTCGAACTCGTACTGCGTGCGCACCAGCTCGGTGGCGAGGGTCAAGACGATGCGAGCGTCCGCCGGCAGCGGTGCGGCGAGGCGGTAGCTGAGGCTGCACTGGTCACCGGACGACGAATAGCCGCGCGCTTCGAGCGGCAGCACGTCGTCGCCGGCGTGGATCGCGGCATCGAGCACGCGCCGGTGCGCGACCTGCAGTTCGAGCTCGAGCTGGCACTCTTCGGCGTCGGGCTCGACGCGCAACAGCCTGGCGCCGTAGGCGGTGCCTTCGGCGTCGGTGGCGAGTTCGGCGAAGCCGAGGTCGACGGTCTCGTTGCCGCGGCTGGCGAGGCAGACGACGCGGCCGGCCAGCCGGCTGAGGCCGCGAGAACCTTCCGGCAGGGCGAGATTCAGGTCGAGACAGACGGTGCGGCCGTCGTTGGTCTGCTTCGGGAAGTGGCAGCGCCGGTCCCACTCGTCCGGCGGCAGCAGGTCGCTGCCGTCGTCGGCGAGCGCCGCCGTGCAGCAGGCTTCTTCCAGGTCGAGGCACGGCTCGGCCAGGTCGCCGGCGACGGTCAGCTGCACGCCGCGGACGTTCTGGCCCTGCGGGCACAGGTCGCGGTCGGCGTCGGCTTCCAGCACGAGCTTGCAGGCGACGATGCGCACGTTCCCCAGCGGTTCGCCCGGCAGCTGCTCGGGCACCGCGGCACCGACCGCCTCGGTCCACGTCGGCATCGCCGCCTGCGCGACGGCGACTTCGCCGGCGAAGTCGAACAGGTCCTCGGCGCCGGGCTCGGTCTGCAGGTGCAGCGGCCCCTGGTCGCCGAGCAGTTCGAGCGCCGCCTGCGGCGTGGCAGCCCCTTGCCGCAACAGCCTGGCCATCGCGGCGTCGTCGGTCAGCAGCCGGTCGACGATGGCGACCAGCTTCTGGCCCTCGAACTGCACCTCGACGGTGCGCTCGTCGAGGCGCTGGCCGGGCGTGCGGCCGACCAGCGGGGCCGGCGCGCGCAGCACCGCCGTCGCGACGAGGTCGCCGAACATGCCGGCGAGGAACTCGCGCGCCATGCCGATCTTCGCGCGTTCGTCGGCGATCGCCCGCCGCAGTTCCTCCGGGCTCGCATCGGCCGCGACGGCGACCGGGCCATCGCCGGCGGGCGGCGGCAGCGAACGGATCGTCACCGCACCGTCGTCGTGGCGCTCGACGGCGAAGTCGAGCAGGTTGAGGTGGAAGCCCTGACAGTGGAAGCGCAGCGCCCGCACGTCGGCGAACCACGCGGTGGCGGTGAACACCAGCTGCTCGCCGCTGGCGGAGCTGTCGGTCGCGCAGTCGACGTCGGCCCACGCGACGACGCCTTGCGCGCGTTCGAGTTCGCTGCGCAGGAACTCGTCGGGCGACGGCGCGCCGGGGCCGCCTGGGCCAGTCCAGCGCACGGTGACCCGGCCGCTGCCGTCGGGGTTGAAGGTGAAGTCGTGGTGGAAGCTCGGCATGCCCAACGTGGGTAGCGATGCGGCTGACGAAACGCTGCTGTGCTTCGAAGAATGTTGCGGTGGCTCGGTCGCCCCGCCCTTGCCGGCTACCATCCAGACAGGATGACGTCGTTCGCCCGTTCCGTCTGCAGCCTGCTTGCGGCCGCCATCGCGTGGGGGCCGGCGGTGGTGGGGCAGCAGCCAGCCGGCGAGGGCAAGACAGCGCATCTCGTCGTCGGCGGCGACCAGGGGAGGGGCGGCGGTGCGGAGTCGCTGCAGTCCGTGGCCGAGCAACTCGAACGGCACGTGCCCGCCCTCGAGGAGCTGCTCGGGTTGGCCCTGCCCGCGGGGGCACCGGTGTGCCGCGTCCAGCTCTGTCGCGAGCGCAGCGAAGCGGTCGCCGCGATGCGTGCGCAGCTCGGCCGCGAACTGGTCGGCGCCGGAGGCATCGATCGCGCCACCGGTCGGATCGTCGTATGGAACGGGCCGGGAGGCCCTGGCCTGCGGCTGGCGACGCTCGCCGCCGTCGTCTTCTGGACGGAACGGCTGCTCGACCCGGTCGACGTCGACGCTGCGGGCGCCGCCTGGCTGGTGCATGGCGCCGCACACCTGCGCCTCGCGCGCAGCGGCGAGACCTGCGACTGCTTCCTCGTGCGCGATGCCCTGTTCCCCTGCGTGCGTTGCCACGGTGGCGACTTCGCAACGGCGGCGGCGACCATGGCGCGCAGCGGCCGCTTGCCGGCGTTGGCGGCGCTGCTGCAGACCGCCGGCGATGACTTCGACTTCGACCAGCATGCGGCGGCGTTGGCGTTGGTCGGCTGGTTGGCGAGCCACGGTGGCTTCGGCCAGACCGGCCAGGCCGAGGTGCGCGGCGCGACGGCGCTGCAGCATGTCGTCGCGCATCTGCGCGCCGGCAAGACTGCGAGCGAGGCCTTGTCGGCGGTGTTCCGCGAACCGCTCCCCGGCGTCGAACGGCGCTGGCGCGAGGCCCTGCTGGCAGGACAACAGCAGCAGGAGAAGCAACCGCGCGGCGACGGCCCGGCCGAACGCCCGATGCATCCGCGGGCTTCGATGTTCGTCTACGTGCGCGACCCGGTGTTGCCGCGTCACCGCCGGGTCGTCGACGCGGCGCTGGCGGCGCGGGCGGCGGCGCTGACCAGCGCGTTCCGCACCGTCGACGGCGCGCCCAAGGTCGCCCTCGGGCCGGTCGAGCGCGGCGCGAACTTCTGGAAGCGCGGCCGCCTCGGCAAGCCGATCGACCACGCGTGGCCGTTCGTCGTCGTGCTCGAGTACGAGCTCGCCGGTGGCCCGCAGGCGTTCGTCGACTGCTTCCGGCGGGCGACCGGCAGCCGACACGACGGCGGCTGGATGCTCGATCCGAACGTCGGCTACGTCGAGCACCACAACCAGCAGCTGGCGACCGACCAGGACGAACGCTTCGGCTACGTGGCCATCCCGGACACGCCGACCGGCACGCACGTCGGCGGCTCGGAGTTCGTGCACCGCGGCCGCGTGCGGTGGGCCGATGGCCGCGTCGCCTGCCTCGGCGTCTGGACGCAGCTCGAGCCCCTGCGGCAACGGGCGGAGGCCGAGTGGGAGGCACAACATCGCTGGCTGGTGGACTGGCGCGTCACGGCGCGGTCGGCGGCGGCCGGGGCGACCGGCTGCGGGCCGCTGCAGCGACCCGAACGCGAGCTGGCGATCTGGGGCACGTCGCGCGTGCTCGACCTGCCGGAGGTGCCGGTGGGCGTTCGCGCCGGCACCGGGCGCTAGGTCCGGAAACGGCTGCGGCGCCGGGTGTCGCCACCCGGCGCCGCAGTTCGTTCTCTCGATCAGCATTCGGCAGGGCGAGCCCCGCCGGCCTGCATCACGAGCCGGTCTTGCCCGAGATCACGGTGCCGTGGAAGCCCATGATGTTGCCGAGCACGCCCCAGAACGACGTCCAGTCGGCCGGCGTCGAGTGCTGGGTGATGACGGTGCCCTTCGGGAACTTCTCGGCGTGCAGCTTGGCGGCAGCCTCCTGGTCATCGCCCGGGATGGCGAAACCGAAGATGCGGAAGCTCTCGGCGTGGACCGTGTAGTGGCCGTTGGCCTCACGCATGCCGGTGCAGCTGGCGAACGTCAGGGCGGCGGCGCAGAGACCGATGGCGAGCGACTTGCGGGTCATGTTTGCTACGAGTTGAGGTGCGCGCGCTGGTGGGCTGGGTCGGCGCCATGCCGCCATCGCGAGCGAACTCGCGACGTGGGCGGGGTCACCGACCCCGACCTCCACAGTTCCGCACCGCACGAACACGGGCGGAAGGCTGGCGCGCCGCCGCATCGGCGTCAACGGAAATGCCGTTCGCATCGGCGTCGTGGCGCCGCGTTGGGCCCGCGTTGGTGCCGCTGGGCAGCGGCCGCCGGAGCGCGCGGGAATGCTGGCAGCGCATTCGACTCGTCCGCATGGCGTCGCTACCTTCCTCGCCCTTCGAAGCCATGAACATCCACGAATACCAGGCCAAGCAGCTCTTGGCGAAGTTAGGGGTGCCCGTCAGCAAGGGCATCGCCTGCAAGACCGCCGACGAGGTCGGCAAGGCGTTCACCGATCTCGGCGTGCCGCTCGGCGTCGTCAAGGTGCAGATCCACGCCGGTGGCCGCGGCAAGGCCGGCGGCGTCAAGCTGGTCAAGTCCGCCGACGAGGCGAAGAAGGTCGCCGAAGGCCTGTTCGGCAAGGCGCTGGTCACGCACCAGACCGGGCCGGAGGGCCGTGTCGTCAAGACGATCTACGTCGAGGCCGGCAGCGACATCGAGCGCGAGATGTACGTCGCCCTGGTCATGGACCGCTCGGCGCAGGCGCCGGTGATCATCGCCGCCAAGGAAGGCGGCATGGACATCGAGGAGCTCGCCGCGCACAAGCCGCAGGCGATCGCTCGCCACCGCGTGCACCCGGTGAAGGGCGTGCAGGCGTTCCAGCTGCGCGCGCTGACCAAGCACCTCGGGCTCAGCGGCGAGCAGGCCAAGGCCGGCGCCAAGCTGATCCAGTCGCTGACGCAGGCGTTCATGGCGCTCGACTGCTCGCTGGCCGAGATCAACCCGCTGATCGTCACCAAGCAGGGTGAGGTCAAGGCGCTCGACGCCAAGATGAGCTTCGACGACAACGCGCTGTTCCGGCACAAGGACGTGCAGGAGTGCCGCGACGTCAACGAAGAGGACCCGAAGGAAGTCGAGGCGAAGAAGTTCGACCTCAACTACATCGCGCTGACCGGCAACATCGCGTGCCTGGTCAACGGCGCGGGCCTGGCGATGGCGACGATGGACGTCATCCAGCTGAAGGGCGGCATGCCGGCCAACTTCCTCGACGTCGGCGGCGGCGCCAACAAGACCCAGGTCACCAACGCGTTCAAGATCCTGCTGTCGGACAAGAACGTGAAGGGCATCCTGGTCAACATCTTCGGCGGCATCATGAAGTGCGACACGATCGCCGAGGGCGTGATCGCCGCGGCGAAGGAAGTGAAGCTGTCGGTGCCGCTGGTGGTTCGCCTGGAAGGCACCAACGTCGAGCTCGGCAGGAAGCTGCTGCAGGACAGTGGACTGAACCTGCAGACCGCGACCTCGCTCGACGAAGCGGCCGAGAAGATCGTCAAGGCCATCCGCTGAACCCCACAGGAGCACACCCATGACTGTTCTCGTCGACGGCAACACCAAGATCCTGTGCCAGGGCTTCACCGGCGAAGCCGGCCTGTTCCACAGCAAGAACTCCCTCGCCTACGGCACCAAGCTGGTCGCCGGCGTCACGCCCGGCAAGGGCGGCCAGACGATCGAAGGCGTCCAGGTCTACGACACGGTGCGCGAGGCCAAGCAGGCATCCGGCGCCACGGTGTCGATGATCTACGTGCCGGCCGCGTTCACGGCCGACGCGATCTGCGAAGCGGTCGACGCCGAGATGGATCTCGTCGTCGTCATCACCGAGGGCATCCCGGTCGCCGACATGGCGTTCGTCAAGGACGCGATGAAGGGCACGAAGACGCGGCTGATCGGCCCGAACTGCCCCGGCATCATCACGCCGGTCACCGACAAGTCGGGCTGCAAGATCGGCATCATGCCGGCCTACATCCACCGTCCCGGCAAGGTCGGCATCGTGTCGCGCAGCGGCACGCTGACCTACGAGGCCGTGTTCCAGGTCACCAACAACGGCATGGGCCAGTCGACCTGCATCGGCATCGGCGGCGACCCGATCAAGGGCCTCGACTTCATCGACTGCCTGAAGCTGTTCCAGGACGACAAGGACACCGAAGGCATCATCATGATCGGTGAGATCGGCGGCACCGCCGAGGAAGAGGCCTGCGAGTTCATGGCCGGCTACGTCAAGAAGCCGGTGGTCGGCTTCATCGCCGGCGCCACGGCGCCTCCCGGCAAGCGCATGGGCCACGCCGGTGCCATCATCAGCGGCGGCAAGGGCACGGCCGCGGACAAGAAGGCGGCGATGAAGAAGGCGGGCGTGCACGTCTGCGACACGCCGTCGATCCTCGGCGCCACGATGAAGAAGGTGCTCGGCAAGTGATGCCGGGCACCGCCGTATCCCGCCCTCGCCCGTGAAGATCCCCGGAGGCTTCGACGCGCTGTTCCGCCAGCTCACGCCGCTGCTGTTGCTCGGCGTGCTGGTGGTCGTCGTCGCCGAACCGTGGCTGCCGGGCTCGGCGTGGGTGCGCGAGCGCTTCGGCGACCAGGCCCTGCTGCGCGTCTGCGTCGCTGCACTGGTCGGCTACGTGCTGATCCTGTGGGGCGAGACCCTGCGCCTGCACACGATCCTGACCGGCGTGCTGCAGGCGTTCCGGCAGTTCCGCGACAGCCAAGGCGGCGGTGGCGGCAGCGGTGCGAACGCGGGGCGCAATGCCGAGGCCAAGCGCGAGGCCGCCCGGCTGCTGATCGCAGCGCTGCGCTCCGACGACGTGTCGATCCGGCAGAGCAGCCGCCAGAATCTGGCGCGGCTCGCCGGCGAGGACCACGGCGACGACCCGGCGGCATGGCAGCGTTGGTTCGAACGGCAGGGCTCACGCGGCGACTGAAAGACGCGCCGTAGGCGCAGCGTTGCCGTAGCGATGCGCGAGCGTGCGGCCCTCGGCCCCTGCACTCGCGCCGAGAACTAGGTCGCGTGGCTGGCGTTCGGCCATGCCGCCGGCATGATGAAGAAAACGCCGAGGTTCGCTGCATGATCGCTTTTCTGAGCACTTGGGAGATCGTCGCTGTCCTGGTGGTCGCGCTCCTGCTGTTCGGCCACCGGCTGCCCGGCATGGCTCGTTCGCTTGGTTCGGGCATCACGGAGTTCAAGCGCGGCCTCAAAGACGGCCAGAAGCCGGATGGCGCCGGCGGTTCCACGCCCGGTGGCGCCGGCCAGACGCCGACCCGCCCCGACGACATCTCCAACACCGGAGCGCCGCGGTGAGCGAAACCCTGCCGCTGCACGACCTCGTCGGGCTCGTGCGTCCGCAGCTCGAGCGGTTGAACCGGGAGCTGATCCAGGACCTGGCGCCTGGCCACCGCGAGATGCTGCCGCTGGTCGAACACATCGGTGGCTTCCGCGGCAAGCAGCTGCGGCCGGTGCTGACCTTCCTGGCCGGCATGGCGGTGCGCGGTGCAACGCACGGCGGAGTGCTCGGCGACGACGTCGTCACCGTCGCCAAGGTTGTGGAGCTGCTGCACACCGCGACGCTGGTGCACGACGACGTGCTCGACAGCGCCAACGTGCGGCGCCGCATCCCGACCGTCAACCAGATGGCGGGCGTCGAAGTCGCGGTGCTGCTCGGCGACTACGTCTACGCCAAGGCCTTCCACATGGCCGTGCAGCTGCCGGACCCGACGGCGGCGCGCTGGCTGGCCGAGACCGTGCGTGTGATCTGCCAGGGTGAGATCACCCAGGTGCTGCACCGCTTCGACTTCCAGTGGACGGAGCCGCGCTACTTCCAGGTCATCGCCGAGAAGACGGCGAGCCTCTATGCCGCGGCCTGCCGCCTCGGCGGCCACTACTCGGGCGGCCCCGAAGGTCGCCTGCGCGCGCTGGAGGAGTATGGGCTCGAACTCGGAATCG
>JBILEY010000569.1:0-3260 GCA_044351865.1 Planctomycetota bacterium
GACGTCGCCGCCGACACGCTGCTGCAGCAGTGCGGCGTGCTGCGCGTCGACAACTTCCGCGACATGTTCGCGCTGGCGCAGGCGCTGCTGACGCAGCCGCTGCCGCGCGGCCGCCGCATGGCGGTGGTCACCAACGCCGGCGGGCCGGGCATCCTCGCCACCGACGCCATCGCCGGGCTCGGCATGGAGATGGCGGCCATCGCGCCGGCGACCGCGAAGGCGCTGCGCAAGGTGCTGCCGCCGGAAGCGAGCGTGCACAACCCGATCGACCTGATCGCGTCGGCGGACGCGGCCCGCTACCGTGCTTCGCTGCGCGTGGTCGCCAAGGACGATGCGGTCGACGGCCTGGTCGTGCTGTTCGTGTCGCCGATCATGATCGACGCTGCGGCGGTGGCGCAGGCGATCGTCGACGAGACGCGCGGGCTGCCGAAACCGGTGCTCGCCTGCGTCATGGGCCGGCAGCGCGGTGACGAGGCGCAGCAGATCCTGCTGCGCGCGGGCATCCCGGTGTTCCGCTATCCGGAGGACATGGCGACCACGCTGCGCTTGATGTGCCGGCGCCAGCAGTGGCTCGAACGGCGGCCGACGAAGCGGCCGACGCTGCGCGTCGACAAGAAGGCGGCGGCGCGCGTGTTCGCGGCGCACAAGGCCGGCGGCTGGCTGCCGGCGGCGGCGACCGAGCAGGTGCTGCAGGCGTACGGGATCCCGTTCGCGCCGAGCCGGCGTGTGCGTTCGCCCGGCGACGCGGTGCAGGCCGCGCACGAACTGGGCTTCCCGGTCGTGCTGAAGGCCGAGGCGGCGGGGCTCTTGCACAAGAGCGAGCATCGCGCCGTGCGCACCGGACTGCGCTCCGGCGACGAAGTGTTCGCGGCGGCGCAGGATCTGCTCGAGCGCCTGGGCCACGAGTTCGCGGGCGTATCGCTGCAGGTGCAGGCACACGCCGCCGGCCACCGCGAGGTGCTGCTCGGCATGACGCGCGACCCGCGCTACGGGCCGCTCTACGCCGCCGGCCTCGGCGGCACCCAGGTCGAATTGCTGCGCGACGTCGCCGTGCGCGTCGGCCCGCTCGACGGGCGCGACCCCGAGGAGATGTTCGCTTCGCTGAAGGGCAAGGCGCTGCTCGCGGCGTTCCGCGGCGCGCCGTCGGCGGACCTGCCGGCGGCGTTCGACGCGCTGCTGCGCATGCAGCAACTGGTGCTCGACTTCCCGGCGATCGCCGAGGTCGAGGTCAACCCGTTCATCCTCGCCAGCCGCGGCAAGCAGAGCGCCGCCGTCGACGGCCGCATGCGCGTGGAGGCAAGGTGACGGTGCCGGCGCTGCGCTTCTCGTTGGTGGTGCCGATCTACAACGAGGAGGAGAACGTGCAGAACCTGCTGGCCGAGGTCGCCGAGGTGCTGCTGCCGCACGGACCGTTCGAAGCGCTGCTGGTCGACGACGGCAGCAAGGACAAGAGCCTCGAGCGCATGCGCGCGTGGAAGCGCGAGCACGCCGCCGATTGGCTGCGCCTCGTCGTGCTGGAGAAGAACTGCGGGCAGAGTGCCGCGGTCATGGCCGGCATCGAGCAGGCGCGCGCGCCCGTGGTGACGACGATGGACGGCGACATGCAGAACGATCCGCGCGACCTGCCGGCGATGGTGGCGCGTGTGCTCGCCGGCGAGTGCGACGCGGTGGTCGGCGTGCGCCGCAAGCGCCAGGACACGTGGACGCGCCGCATGTCGTCGAAGATCGGCAATGGCGTGCGCAACTGGCTGACCGGCGACCGCGTCACCGACGCCGCTTGCGGCATCAAGGCGATCCGGCGCGAGTTCTGGCTGCGCGCGCCGAAGTTCGTCGGCATGCATCGCTTCATGGCGACGCTGGTTCGCTACGCCGGCGGCAAGGTCGTCGAGGTCGACGTGAACCACCGCCCGCGCGCCGCCGGCACCGCCAAGTACGGGATCGGCAACCGCATCTGGAAGGGGCTGCGCGACTGCTTCGCGATGCGCTGGCTGCGCACGCGCATCCTCATACACAAGGTGAAGGAGGAACTCTGATGCTCGCGTGCATCGTCGAAGAGGTCGCCAACGCGACACCGTGGTATTGGCACGCGGTCGGCTACGGCGGGCAGATCGTGTTCGGCTCGCGCTTCTACGTGCAGTGGCTGGCGAGCGAGAAGCACCGCCGCAGCGTCGTGCCGGTCGTGTTCTGGTGGCTGAGCCTGCTCGGCGGGCTGCTGACGCTGGCCTACGCGATCTACAAGCTCGAGGGCCCGTTCATCATGGCGAACCTCGGCGGGCCGCCGATCTACGCGCGCAACCTGTGGCTGATCCACAAGGCGCGCCGGCAGCCACCGGTGGCACCGCCGCCGGCGACCACCGGGGACGTGCCCGCACCGGGGGCGAGCACTGGCGGTTGACGGCGGCGGGTGCTCGGGTGCCGTGTCGCCGAGCGAAGGAACGGCCGCGCCGAGGCTCGTGGTGATGCGCGCGCTTGGCGCGCAACGCAGGCGCTCGTAGCCTGCGCCGCGTGTTCCAGCGCGCGCTCGTCCTGCTGTTCGTCGTGGCCTTCGCCTGTTTGCCGGCGTGGCTGCTGCCGGAGCTGGACGGCACCGAGGGCCGGCGCGTGCAGATCGCGTTCGAGATGGTGCAGAGCGGCGACTGGATGGTGCCTTCGCTCGGGCACGAACCGACGTGGGCGAAGCCGCCGCTGCACTACTGGCTGCTCGCCAGCGTGCTGCGCTTCCTCGGCGACCACCCGATGCTGTTGCGGCTGCCGTCCGTGCTGTCGGCGGCGTTCGCCGCGTGGCTCGCCGGCGAACTGCTGCGCCGCTGGTTCGGGGCGCGCACCGGGTGGCTCGGCGCCCTCGGCGTCGCCTGTTCGCCGTTGGTGGTGATGACCTGGCCGACCGCCGAGATCGACCCGCTGTTCGCCAGCCTCGTCGCCGGGTCGTTGTGGACGCTGGCCACCGGGGTCGCCCGCGAACGGCGCCTGCTGGTGCTGGCGTCCGGCGTGCTCGGCGGGCTGGCGATGCTGCAGAAGGGCCCGCCGCTGTTCCTGTTCGGCCTCGGCGCCTACCTCGTCTGGTGGCGGCACCGGCGGTTGCGCCATGCGCTGCTGCACTTCCTGCCGATGCTGGCGGTGGCCCTCTGCTACTACGTGCCGCTGTGGTTGTGGCGCGTCGAGCCAGGGGCGATGCTGGCCGTCGCCAACCAGGAGTCGGTCGGGCGCGTGCAGTTCTTCGAGTGGCAGCACGTGCGGTCGATCCCCGAGTTCTGGCTGCG
>JBILEY010000138.1:0-11604 GCA_044351865.1 Planctomycetota bacterium
GTAGCGCACCAGCGGCCAGTCGAGGCACTCGCCTTCGCGGAACAGCTGCACCAGGCGATCGCACTCGTCGGTCGACGCGGCGATCGGCGGCAGCACGGCACCGAGGAACGGCAGCAGGTCCTGCACCGCGCGCGCCGGTGTGCCGCCCTGCGTCGCCATGCCAAGCCCCGCGGCAGCGACGTCGATCGGCTTCTCCCAGCGATGCGACGAACGGCCGAACAGTGCCAGCGAACGCAGTTCGTGCAGCGCCGCGGTGGCCCGCAGACCTTGCGTGCGAGCGGTCGCGGCCGCGGCCCATTCGCGGTCGACGAAGACCTGCAGCAGGTCCGTCAGGTGCACGTGCGAGCGGTACGTGAACTCGTCCGGCTGGCGGAAGCCACTGCGCCGGAAGATGCGGTCCGGGCCGCTCTCGCGCAGCAACCAGTCGATGCGCGCGCCGTCGTCGGTGAGGCGGCAGTAGTCGCCGAGCTTCTGGCAGAAGCCAGCGACGGCGCTCTCGTGCTCGTACTTGCCGGCCACGTAGGGCCCGGAGTCGTTGCGCAGCCGCCCGCCGAGATCGCGCAGGTAGCGCGCGGCCTCCGGGTTGGCCTGGCCGTCGAACGTCGCCGCTTCGCGCAGGCAGGCGGCCGCGAGGCCGCGACGCCAGATCGGGTCCCGCTGTTCGGCGGCCTTGCCGATCTTGCGCAGTTCTTCGAGGCGCGCGCGGGCGACCGCGTAGCTCGGCGCTGCGTCGAACGCCTGCGCCGTCGCCAGCGTCTGCAGGAGATCGTCGTGCCACATCGCCATCGAGTCGACGACGTGCGCAGCGACGACGACCACGGCCGAGTCCGACGCCGCGGCCAGCGTGCCCTTCGCTTGTTGCTGCAGCTGGCGGAACGGGCCGTGCAGCGCCGCCGGGTAGTTGCCGAGCAGTTGGCGGACCACCGGTGCGAGCTGCTGCGCGCAGCGCGCGACCGTGGCGACGGCGGCGACGAAGTCCTGCCCGGTGGCCTGCTTCGCCGCGGGGCCGGCGATGCGTTCGATCTCGGCGACCAGCGGCGCGTCGTGCTCCTGCACCTTCGCGTCGACGCGCGCGATCAGCGCCGCGGCCCGTTCGGCCGGTTCGCCTTGTTCCTCGGTGATGCCGCACTCCTGCAGTGCGCGCTTCGCGGCGATCATCGCCTTCACGTCGCTGCCGGCGAGCGCCTTCTCGGCTGCCTCGAGCACGGCGCGGTACGACACCGCGTCGACGACGGCGAGCAGGCTGTCGTCGCCGACCCACAGCACGCTGTCGACGTTGCCGTTGCTGCGCGACGCCAGGAACACGCCCGCGCGGTCCGTGGTCCACAAGCGACCGCGATCGCGCAGCGATTTGGCGTGCATGTGGTCGCTGCTCATCGTCATGCGGTCGCGGCACGGCGGCAGCTCGATCGACCCGACCTGCCCAGTGACGCGCAGGCCCGCAGCGCTGGCCCAAGCTTCGACCGGTTCCTGGCGCGCATCGACCAGCGACACCTGCAGCAGACCGGTGCGCTGATCACGGCCGTAGGCCACCAGGTTGTAGACGGCACTGGGCGCCGCCTCCTCCGCACGGAACGGCGCCACCCACGCGAAGCGTCGCTGCCGGCCCGCATCCTTCGGGTCGGCGAGGCGCAGCCGGTCCCCCGGTCGGAAGCCAGGCGGGAACTCGAACGCCGCGATCTGCGCGGGCGTCTGCGCCGGCAGTTGCAGGTCGATGAAGTCGGGTTCGTTCTCGCTCTCGAACGCATCGTTCGCCGCGCACGCAGCGAACAGGGGCAACCAGCACAGCCAACGGCGCATCGACATGCCCGGCATATCGGCAACTCCGCCTGGGTCGGTCGAGGCGAACGTGCGCTGGCACCGGCCCTTCGCCGACCTACCATCGCGCTGGTGAGGCCCCGCGTGAACTCGTCGTCGATCCTCGGCTCGCTGCTGCTCGGCCTGCTGGCCGCGTGCAGCAGCACGCTCCCGACCGCGCCACCCCCGCTCGCCGACATGGAGGAGCCGCTCGACCTGCTGCGCGAACCCGACGACGAAGCCGCGCGGCGCGCGCTGCCGGCGGGCGCGTTCTCCGGTCTCGTCGTCGACGACGCACGCGACACGCTGGCGCAGAAGCTCGACGAAGACGGCGTGCTGCGCATCGTCGCGATCGTCGAGAACTCGCCGGCGGTCGCTGCCGGACTGCAGGTCGGCGACGAACTGCTGGAGGCGAGGCCGCCCGGCCGCACGCTCCACCCGCTGCGGCGGCCGAGCGATTGGCGCGCGATCGAGCTGGCGAGCGCCCCGGGCACGGAGGTCGAACTGGTCGTCGATCGCGCCGGGCGCGAAGCGAAGACGACGCTGACGTTCGTGAAGCGGCTCGCCCCCGCCGAGCGGCAGGCCAGCGAACGCTTCCGCGAAGAAGCGCGCGTCGGCGTCGTGCTGCGCACCGCGACCGAAGTCGAGGCGCGCGCCGCCGGGATGGCTCCGGGTGCCGGGGCCGTGATCGTCGGCCTGTCGCACCACAGCCCATGGCGCAACGCCGGCCTGCGCTTCGGCGACCTGCTGACAGCCGTCGACGACCAGGGAATCGCGCATCCCCAGGACGTGCTGCAAGCGCTGCGCGACCCCGCGCGCGAGCAGCTGCGGCTGCGTTGGCGGCGCGGCACCACCGAATACGACGCCGAGACCGTGTTGAGCCAGCGCGCGCAAGAACTGCACGAGCTCTCGATCCCGATCCTGTTCTCGTACAGCGCGCAGCGCGGCCGCAGCGAATGGTCGCTGCTGTGGGGCCTGCTCGGCCACGAGAGCACGGCGGCGGCGTGGCGCATGCGACTGCTGTGGCTGATCTCGTTCGGCGGCGGTGATGCCGACCAGCTGCTGGAGACCGAACGATGAAGCGCGCCCTTCTCTGCGTCGCGGCGCTGGCGGCTGTGGCTGCCGCGCAGGCGCCGCGCATCGTCGCGACGCTGCAGTTCCCGGCGCCCATGGTCTTGACCGGTGTGCTGGCCACCGACCTCGACGGCGACGGCCTCGGCGACCTCGTCGTCGCCGTTCGCCACGGCGAGCGCGGCCGCCGCGAGCTGCGCGTGCATCGTGGCCGCGATGCCGCGGCGCATGGCACTGCCTTCGCGAACGAGCCGTCGCTGCCGCCGCTGCCGATCGAGCGCGACGTCATCGCCTTCACCGTCGTCGACTGCCGGCCAGCGACGGGGCGCGAGCTGGTCCTGCTGACGCACGAACGCGCGGTCGCCGTCGAGTTGCGCGACGGTGGCGAACCCGTCTACACGGCGCTGAGCGAGCACCGCCTGGTGTGGCCCGCCGCCGACCCGGACTTCGTGCTGCCGCTGCCCGACGCGCGATGCGACTTCGACGGCGACGGCAAGGACGACCTGCTGCTGCCGACCGCCGACGGCGCCTTGCTGCAGTCGCTGCACGTGCCGGCGCGCCGCTGCGAATGGGCGCTGCCGCCGTGGCGCAGTCCATTGACGAAGGGCAAGAACGGCGGCGTGTCGCTGCAGGATGGCAACCTGTCGTTGGCGTTCGCCGCCGGTGGATCGGACGACGCCGACGCCGAGAGCAAGCGCCCGTTGGTGACGCTGCGCACGCGCACTCCGCGTTCGCGCCTCGTCGACGTCGACGGCGACGGCAAGCTGGAGCTGCTCACGGTGCGCAACGGCCAGCGCCTCGTCGGCCGCATCGCCGACGGCGCCGCGACGACGACCACGACCGCGCTGCCGCTGCCCGGCGATCGCCTGGCGTTGTTCGACCCGATGTTCGACGCGCAGTTCGTCGACGTCGACGGCGACCGCCGCCTCGACCTCGTGCTGACGACGTCGGCGCGACGCGACGACGAAGTCGAAGTGCGCATCGACCTCTTCCGCAGCGCGGCCGACGGCACGTGGCCGAAGAAGCCCGACAGCCGTTTGCGCCTGCAGACGCTGGCGCGGCCGGCGCAGCTGATCGACGCCGACGGCGACGGCAAGCTCGACGTCGTCGTCGCCACCGTGCGCACCGACGCGCTGCGCATGCCGGGCAGCGAAGCGCCGAAGTCGCTCGAGGCGCAGCTGCACGTGTTCCGCGGCGACGGCACGCGCTTCGTGCAACCGGCCCTGCTGGCCGAACGCCTGCAGCTGCCGACCGGTGGCGACCGCGGCACACTGCTGCGCGCGCTCGCCGGCAAGGGCGGCACGCCGGGTGCCTTGCTGCTGACCAGCGACGACCAGCTGCAGCTGCGGCCGTTCACGCGCGACGGCGAACGGCTGCGCCTCGGCGAGGCAAGCGGGGGCGTGGCGCTGCCGGCGAAGGCGCGCTTCGCCGGCAACCAGAACGTCGACGACGATGGCGACGAGGACGACGAGGACGAGGACACGGAGCCGGGCGACGGCGACGTGCTGGTGCGCACCAACCACGAACTGCTCGTCGTGAGGTTGCCGTGAGCCGCTCCTTCTCGATGCGCCTCGCGTCGCTGTCGCTGCTGGCCTGCGCCAGCGCGCTGGTGGCCCAGCAGTCCCCCACCACACTGGCGCCGATCGAACCGATCGTCGCGACGCGCCTCGTCGACACCGACGGCGACGGCCGCCGCGAACTGCTGCTGGTGCTGCGCAGCGGCCTGATCGAGCGCCACGGCGTGCAGGCCGGCCAGTTCACAGCGCGCGGCCAGCTGGCCTTGCCACAGCCGGCGCGTTCGCTGCTGGCGTTCGCCGACCTGCTGCCACAACCGGGCACCGAGCTGGTCGTCGCCGATGGCAGCGGCACCAGTGCGTGGGCGTGGCCCACCAACGCCGCCCCGATCGCGACGCCGCTGATCCGCCGCGCGCGCAACACGCTGCCGCTCGGCGGCGTGCACGTGTCGCCGTTCGTGCAGGACCTCGACCGCGACGGCAAGCTCGACGTGCTGCTGCCGACCCTGACCGGCGTCCTCCCGTACCACCAGGAAGCAGCCGGCGACGACGGGGTGCCGACGTTCCGTGCGCTCGAGGCGATCGCCGTGCGCGTGCGCGCGCAGGTGAACGCCGGCGACGGCCGCGGCGAACGCGAGCAGAGCGGCGAACTGGTGGTGCCGCCGATCGACACCGAGGACCTCGACGGCGACGGCAAACCGGACCTGCTGACGCGCGAAGGCCAGAAGCACCGCTTCCACCTGCAGGCGAAGGACGGTTCGTTCGCACCGCCGATCGAAGTCGACCTGGAGCAGTTCGTCGACAGCACGCCGAAGGCGACGACCGAACTCGGCAGCACCGCGGTGCTCGGCGACCGCCAGCTGCTGCAGCGCGGCGACGTCGACGGCGACGGCATCCCCGACCACGTGATCGCCCACCGGCGCAAGGTGTGGACGTTCGTGTCGAGCAAGCAGGGGCCGCAGTTCCAGAAGGCGCGCACGCAGGCCACCGCCGACGACGTCACCGGCATGCTGCTGGTCGACCTCGACGACGACCGCCGCGCCGACCTGCTGACGTTCCAGGTGCAGCTGCCCGGCGTCGGCGCGTTGCTGCTCGGACTCGTGCAGTCGATCGACATCGACGTGAAGGCCGTCGGGCACAAGAGCGAGGCCGACGGCTTCGCGCGCACGCCGACGTGGCGCCGCACGGTGACGCTGCGCATCCCGCCGCTGCTGTCGCTGCTGAGCCGTCAGGAAGAACTCGTGCAGCGCTTCACCGCCATCGTCGGCAAGGCGCGCCTCGGCGTGCGCGGCGCGTTCGCCGGTGGCGAAGCGGCCGACCTGCTGCTGGTCGCCGCCGACGGCAAGGCGCTCGAACTGTTCGCCGACGCCGGCGCGGCGCCGACGCTCGACGGCGCCCGCGGCCGGCGGCTACTGCGCGAGCTGCTGTTCGACGATCCGGATCCGCTGTTCGATCTCGAACGCCTGTTCAAGCTGGTCTCCGGCCTCGTCGACGAACTGTCGAGCGGCCTGATCGGCGACGCCAAGGTCGCGACCACGGTGCCGCTGCGCGATCCGGCGAAGTGGCGCCTCGTCGAGTTGCTGGCGGGCCCGCTCGACGAGCAGGCTGGCGACGACGTGATCGCCGTCTACGAAGCGGTGCCGGCGGAGGGTGCTGTGCCGAGCGGACCGACGCTGCGCGAATACGAGCTGGTGCCGCTGCCGCGCTGAACGGGCCCACGCGGCGTCACAGCCAGTGGCCGAGCTTGCCCGACTTCGTCGCCAGGTAGCCTTCGTTGTGCGGATTGCGCCCGAACTGCATCGGCACGCGCTCGACGACGACGAGCCCGGCCGCGGTCACCGCATCGACCTTGCGCGGGTTGTTGCTCATCAACCGCACGCGCTCGAGGCCGAGCGCCCGCAGCAGCCGCACCGCGTCGCCGTAGTCGCGCTGGTCGGCGCGGAAGCCGAGTCGCTCGTTCGCCTCGACGGTGTCGGCACCGGCGTCCTGCAGCGCATAGGCGCGGATCTTGTTCACGATGCCGATGCCGCGCCCTTCCTGGCGCAGGTAGAGCACCGCGCCGACCCCTTCGGCGGCGATCATCGCCAGCGCCGCATCGAGCTGGAACCCGCAGTCACAGCGCAGGCTGTGCAGCGCGTCGCCGGTCAGGCACTCGGAGTGCAACCGCACCAGCGGTGCTGCGGCCGCACGCAGATCGCCCATCGTCAACGCCACCGGCACCCGTTCCTCCGGCCCGTCGGCCGGAGCGTGGATGGTGAACGCACCGAATCGCGTCGGCAGGCGCGCCGCGACCAACGGCAAGGGGGTGGAACTCATGGCAGCACGGGGTTCTGGGCAGCAGCGGTGGACGGGCGCGCGAACGAACGGACCGCCGCCGCCAGCAGCAGCAGCCCATCGACCTTCAGGCGGTGGCGCATGACTTCGTTGGTGTCGAGCAGCACGGCGGCGAGCGCCAGGTAGACGTAGGTGCCGACCGCGAACGCGACCACGACGTCGGCGCGCTCGGCCTTGGGCCCGCGGCGCACAACGCGCCAGACGGCTGGCACCGACGCGAGCAGCACGACGAACGTGCCCCACGCCCACAGGCCGAGCCCGGCGAACCACGGCGTGTGCAGCACGGTGTCGATCGCCGTCGCGTACGCGCCGAGCTGCGCGCGCGGCGTCGCCACCGGCCGCCAATCGCTGGACGCAGCGAAGAAGATCGGCACCGTGCGCAGCACGTCGGCGACGTAGCGTTCTGGCCGCTGCTTCATGTCGGCCAGCGCAGCCTCGCGCATGCGCGCCGACGCTTCGGCGACGAGCGCGTGGTGGTAGTTGACGAAGCCGTTCGCCTTGCGCGGACGATCGAGCACGGGCACGCCCGTCGGCGGCACCGCCGGCACCACCAGCGCGAACTCCTCGACGCTGCCGAACACCGGCACCGCCTGGATCGGTTCGCGCAGGCCGCGCAGCGCTTCGTCGGCGCGCACGGCGAGCTCGTCCTGATGGTAGGTCTTGCGCGCGAGGCCGAAGCCGCTCCACGACGAGGCTTCGAAGCGGCCGTGCACGATCGTGTTCTTGGCGTACGGCGCCAACGCGACCAGCGCCGGCAGTGCTGTGGCGAGCAGCAGCGCGCGCCGGCTGCCGCGCCACGTGCGCAGCACCAGCAGGAAGCACGCGAGCCACCAGACCAGGTGGAACACGTTGCGCACGTTCAGCACCACCGCAGCCAGCAGCAGGAACAGGCCGGCCCACGGCGCCGAGGTCGCGCGTGCACGCACCAGAGGCACCGCGGCCAGCAGCAGCAGGGCGGCAACCGGCAGCGTCGTGAACGCGTAGTGTTCGTAGACCAGCACCGACGGCAGCAGCACGAACGTGCACGCGGTCGCGACGGCCGCCGCTGGACGCACCCCGAGCGCGCGCAGCACGGTGAGCAGCGACCAGCCGGCGATCGCGCCGAGCCCATGGAACAGCCACGCCGCCCAGCGCGGCCAGTCGTCGCCGGCGAGCTTCAGCAGCGCACCGAGCACGAGGCTCGGTCCGGGCGGCTGGCCGTGCAGATGCCAGACCGTCTCGAGCAACCGGTCGCGCAGCAGTTCGAGCTCGGGGAAGTGCATGATCTGCGCCGCGTGTTCGCTGCAGAACGTCAGGCCACAGGCGGCGGCGAGTGCGCGCGAGCTCGCGAAGACCACGAAGAAGACGGCGGCCGGCAGCCAGCCGCGCCCGTTCGATTCGCCCGGCGATCGCGCACTCGTCACGTGGCGCCTCCGCGGCCCCGCGCCATCGCCAGACGCTGGCACGCCGCGGCGAAGCGTTCGGCGACGACGTCCCACGGTGGCAGCGACGAACGATGCGACGCGGCAGCGGCGCGCGCTGCGACGAGCCGCTCCGGCTGCCGCAGCAGCGCGTGCAGCTGTGCCGCCATCGCCGCGTCGTCGGCCGTAGTCGGTAGCAACCAACCGTTCGCACCGTGTTGCACATGGTCGGCGATCGCGCCGGTCGCGAACGCGAGCACCGGCACGCCACACGCCACCGCTTCCGCGACCGCCATGCCGAACGACTCGCTGCGGCTCCACGACACGCACAGGTCGCTGTCGTGCAAGGCGGCGGCGACGGCGGCCGGCGGCACGACGCCACGCGTGTGTAGGACGAGCTGCTTCGCGCTGGCCAGCGAAGCGATGGCCGAGCGATGTTCGGTGCCAGCACCGAGCAGCACGAGCTCGCACGGCACGTTCGCCGCGGCCAAGGCGTGCGCCAACGCGAGCTGGCCTTTGCCCGGCCCGAACGTGCCGATGCACACGACGCGCAGCTGGCCCGGCCGCCGCGACGACATCGGCGCTGGCGTGAAGCACGCGTCGAGGCCCGGCGTCACCACTTCGACCGCCAGAGCCCGCGCGCGCACGCGTTCGCTCGCCGCGGTGCTCGCCGCCGTCGCCACGACCGGCAGCGGCGCTGCACTCCACGCCGCGACCTCGGGAACCATGTGCAGCAACGCGAACGTGCCCGGCGGCAGCGGTGCCGTGGCGGCGAACAAGCCGTCGACGACGGGCACCGACTGCGGCTCGCGCACACGCAGTTCGTGCAGAGCCGCCGCGAGCTGCGTCGGCGCCAGCGCAACCAGGCGTCCGCGGCCCTGCGCTGCGAGCGGTGCCATCACGGCCTGCTGGTAGCGATAGCCACCGGAGTCGAAGCCGGCGGGTCGCTCCGGCTCGAACAGCACGATCATCCGATCGGACCTTCGAAGCTCGCCCACGCCACACGGCTCTCTTCGAGCGTCACGCGCAAGCCGCCGCGAAAGCGCCCCTTCATCGCGTCGGCTACGGCACCGTGCAGCCAGCGCGCGAGGAACTCGGTGGTCGTGTTCGAGCCCGCGAACTGCGGCAGTTCGTCGAGGTTCTGGAAGCGCAGCGGCGCCAGCACGTTCGCCAGCACCTGCAGGGCCAGCCCGATGTCGACGACGATGCCGTCGGCGTCGACCTCCGGCGCCGAGTACTCGGTGACCACTTCATAGGTGGCGCCGTGCATGCGCTGGGCTGGCCCGAACACGGCCCCGCGCAGGCTGTGGGCAATCATCACGTGGTCGCGGACGGCGACGCGGTAGAGGGACTTCATGCGGGCGAGCGGTGGTCGAGAACGGGGAAGGTCGGCACGGCGGCGCCACGATAGAGCGCCGCGAACAGTTCGAGAGCGCTGGCCCACGGCACACACGTCGACAACGTGTCGAGCCGCGGATCGCCGAGCAGCGCCAGCACCGCGGCCGTGCGCGCGGCGTGGCCCGCAGCACGATGGCTGCGCGCGACGGTGCCGACCTGGCTGCAGACGATGCGCAAGCGCCGCCAATGGAACGCCCCGCCGAGCTGCAGTGCGACCGGCTGGTCGCCGTACCACGACAGCTCGACCACACGCCCTTCGAACGCGCACGCGTCGATCGCCGTTTGCAGACCAGCACCCGCACCGGTGGCGTGGAAGACGACGTCGAAGCCCGCCGGCGGCAGCTGCGCCGGATCGGCAACCGCCGGGATCCACGGCAGCTGGGCCGCACGTTCGCGGCGCGCTGGCTCGCGCTCGGCGACCACGACCGAACCGCGATGGCCGCGCGCGAGCACGTAGGCGACCAGCAGGCCGACGGCGCCAGCCCCGAGCACGAGCACGCGTTCGTCGCCGGCGAGCTCGGCATCCCACACGGCGTTCTGCGCGGTCTCGAGGTTCGGGAACAGCGTCGCGCGCGACGCCGGCACGCCTGCGGGCAGCTCGATGCACGCCGCTCGCGCGACGCGCGCCCGCTCTGTGTGAGGGTGCATCGTGAACACGAGGCGCCCGCGTTCGGCGCCGGTCGTGATCTCGCCGACGAAGCTGTAGCCGTAGAGCACCGGCAGCGCGAACGTGCCCTGCATGCCCGGCACGCGCATCGTCGCTTCGGCGTCCGCTGGCACGCGGCCGGTGCCGACGAGCCGCTCGGTGCCCGGACTGACGCCCGTGCAGACGGCGGCGAGTTCGACGTCGTCGGGGCCGAGCGGCGGCAGCGGCGTCGTGCGGATCGCGCCGCGGCCTTTCGCATCGACCCAGTAGCCGAGCGTCGTGTCGGCGGTGCCCGCGGCGTGCGCGTTCACGGCGTTCCCGCCCCGGGCGGCGTCTTCGGCCAGCACGACAGCAGCATGTCGCCGTCGAGCGCCGCGTGGTCCATCACGAACGGGATGCCGTGGGCCACGTGTTCGATCGTCGGCAACTGCACGCCAGCGAGGCCGGAGCCGAGCACCAGCGGCGCCACGTGCACCTGCAGCAGGTCGACGGCGCCGGCCGCGAGGAACGACGACAACGTGGTGGCGCCGCCCTCGAGGTAGACCGAGTGCACGCCGTGTGCAGCGAGTGTGCGTCGGATCGCCGCGGGACGCAGTTCGCAGCCTTCGCCTGCCACCGGCGCGACGCGCACAGCGGGCGGCACCGTCGTGGGCGCGTTCGCAGCCGCGACGAGCACGAGGCAGCCGGGCTCGGCGAACAGGCGCAGCGGCGGCTTCGCGGCCAGCACGCGCCCGCTGCCGCTGACGACGACGCGCAGCGGCTGCGGCCCGACGACATGGCGCACGGTGAGTTGCGGATCGTCGACGAGGGCCGTGCGCGCACCGACCATCACCGCGTCGCACAAGGCGCGCATGCGGTGGGCATGGTGGCGATCGGCGAGGTTGCCGATCCACTGCGACTGACCGTTCGCGCAGGCGATGCGGCCATCGAGCGACTGCGTGATGTGGCCGGCGACGAACACTTCGCCGCGTGCGCGCGCCACCGCGGCGCCGAGCAGCACCGGTGCATAGACGCGCGCCAACGCCAGCACCGCCGGGTCGCACGGGGCTCCAGTCGGATGCACGACGGTCGGCACCGCACCCGTTCGCCAGTTCAGCTCCGAGTACCGCTTCGCGCCTGCCGACTCGATCACGTCAGGGTGCGTTCCCGCGTGCGCCACGAGCACCTGGTCGGCCGTCGCTGGTGGCGCATCGCACGCCGACCACGCGTCGCCGCGGGCCGCCAGCACGATGCGATGCGCGCCCGCGCGCAGGAGGTCGCGCGCCTGCAGCAGGGCTGGCCAGGCGGGATGGTCGAACAGGTCACAGGCCATGCAGGACGGTGGCGAGGGCGAGGCGAGTTGCGGTGAACGCGAACGGAAGGGCAGCAGCGGCGGCGCGTTGCGACGACACGCGTCGGCCACCGGCAGCGGGGTCGGATAGTCTAGTCCACCGTGTCGGTCACT